>CAYQZH010000313.1:0-4592 GCA_964421865.1 uncultured Phycisphaera sp.
CGATCCGGTCGGAAGCATCCATCACACGCCTCCATGCAGTAGCGCGCCGGGCAGGCCCTTGTCCTCCGGGGTTGCCGACGCGGCATGGTACGCTCTTTCCCGTCTCGCCTTACCGGAGGACACGATCTCGTTGAAGAACTTCAAGTACGCCTGACCCACATTCGGCCAACGCATCGGCTTGGCGTATTCATACGCTCGGCGGTGCGTCTCCACCCGCAACGCATCGTCACCCAGGAATCGCAACGTCGCATCGGCTAGGGCGGCGCTTTGCGCAAAGGGCACGAGCAGACCCCGTCCTTCGGCCAACACTTCTTCGGCGTAGAGATAGGGGGTGCTCACCACCGGTAGGCCGGCTGCCATGGCATAGGCCAACGTGCCGCTGGCAATCTGGTCTTTTCCTGCATAGGGAGTGACATACACGTCGCAGGCCTGCAGGTATTCGAGGAGATCGGGCAGGCTGAGGAATCTGTTTACGAAGCGCACATGCGCGCCAATGCCCAGCGTTTCCGCCATCCTGGCCAGAGATTCTCGGTAGACCTCTCCCTCTTGCTGTTTGACCTGTGGGTGGGTGACACCGACGATCAGGTATAGGGCCTCGGGATACACGGATACGATCCGGGGCATGGCCTCGATCATGTATTCCAGCCCTTTACCTCGGTTCATGAGTCCGAATGTGCAAATCACCCGCCGACCTGCCATTCCCAGCCGGGTCTTGTGAACAGCATCGCGCTCAAAAGGAACTTCCGGCACTCCATGGGGAATCACCTGCACGTCCGCTTCCGACACGTCGTAGACGCCGGCCAGGAGTCTCGCGGCGACTTTCGTCATGACCACAATCCCTTTGCTGCGGGCCGCCAAGTTCTGAATCAACCGCTGCGGCAGCGGGGCGGGCTGAGTCATCAGCGTGTGGAACGTGGTAACAATGGGCTTGCGGCACGCGCGGACAAAGTCCAACACGCCAACGCCCCACTCACCGGGGTAGAGGCCGAACTCATGCTGCAAGCTCACCACGTCACATGGGCCGTCGTTGGCCACGTCTGCAGCCAAACGGTATGCGCCCGGGCGGTTGTTGTCGATGACGTGGACCACACGCGAATCCTCGTAGCACAACGGATGTATTTTCTGGATCGCGGCCAATGAGGACACTGGCCCCCGCGCCGCCATATCCACCGCATCGGCTGAATCCTTGGTGAACGTTGCCAGCCCGCATTCTTCCGGCGGATAGGTCGATACAAAGAGAGGTTGAACTGGATCCACTCGTAACCTCCTCAGTCCGCGGCGTCCGCCCCAGTGCTCCGACTGGTGCACCGCGTCAGCGCCGCGAGCGACATACCCCACGCCCTTCGGTCGCCGTTCATAAGGTTCCCTCGGCTACCGCGTTGCGAGTCGATCGTTCAAGTGTAGCCGAAACGACGGGTCGGGTCTACAGCCAGGCCGGGACGTCCCCTCCGCCGATTGGCGTGAACTACATGACCAACGTCACGACCTCTTGACCCGGTAGCGGCGCATGGCCTCGGCCACTAGGTAGAACGAACCGGTGATGCAGATCACGTCTTCCCGGGTCACCGCGCCCAGCGCGATGCGCATGGCCTCGTCGAGGTTCCGCGCCACCTGGGCCATCTTCCCCGAAGTCTCCATGTACTGCGCCGCCAGCTCGGACGCCTCCGCGGAGCGCGGCGACCCCGTGCTGGTGAAGATGATCTTGTCCGCCCCGAGTTGGATCCGGCGGATCATCCCCGGAATATCCTTGTCCTTGTGGCACGCGAAGATGACCACCATGGAGTCGTAGGTGATGTTCTGACCGATCGCCCGCATCAGGGCGTCGATGCTGGCCGCGTTGTGCGCCCCGTCGATCAGGATGCGCGGGTCTTCGCAGATCATCTGCATCCGCCCCGCCAACCGTACGTTACCCAGCCCCGTCATGGCCCGCTGATCGTCGATCGGGAACCCGCGCTGCTTGAGGGCATCCAACATCCGCAGCGCCACGGTGCAGTTGGCCGCCTGATGCTCGCCCAACAGAGGCACCTGCAGGTGCTCGAACTTGCTCGTCGGCGTTGTCAGGCAGATCCGCGCGTGCCGGCCCGCGTCGCGCGAAAACTCGAACCGATAGCTGAAGTCCACTTCCTCGTCGGAAAATTTCAGCGGTGCCGATACCGCCTCGGCGGCCTCGCGCAGAACCTCTTTCACGTTCGGACGCTGGGGAGCGCTGATGACCGTTACGCCCTTCTTGAACACGCCCGCCTTTTCCCGCGAGATGGATTCGAGCGTCGGACCAAGCTGCGCCATGTGGTCGAAGCTGATGCTCGTGATCCCCACAACCTCCGGCGTGATGACGTTCGTCGAATCGAGACGCCCGCCCAGGCCGGTCTCGACGACGGCGATGTCGATTTCCTCGTCCGC
Source organism: uncultured Phycisphaera sp. (assembly GCA_964421865.1). Taxonomy (GTDB): domain Bacteria; phylum Planctomycetota; class Phycisphaerae; order UBA1845; family UBA1845; genus SBAX01. The sequence goes on from CAYQZH010000313.1 coordinate 2,401, forward strand.
AAAGTATTGGAACGCCGCCGCCGTCAGGACTTCGAAGTAGGTCGGCGACGGAACCTTGGCCCTGGCCGTTACGTGTGCCACACGCCAAACCGCCTTGGCGAAGCCGTTCTCGGAAATCTTGTCTCCGTCGACGACGATCCGCTCGCGGATATCCAGCAGATGCGGCGAGGTGTACAATCCCACCTTCAGCCCACACCCGCGGAGCATCTCCGCCAGCATCGTCGCCGTGCTGCCCTTGCCCTTGGTGCCTGCGATGTGCGCCGACTTAAACGACCGGTGCGGGTTCCCCAGGGCGCTCAGAATCCGATTCATCCGGCTAAGCCCGAAGTTCGCCGGGGTATACTGGGGTCCGAGAACTCGCTCATAATTAGTGAGAGAGTCCAAATAGTTAATCGCCGACCGAAACGTACGCGGCTGCTTACCGCTCGGCGCGACCTTCGACATCCGGGTAGGTCTGGTAATCGTAGCTCTGCTCATGGCCGGGATTGTAATCCCCTTTCACAAAATCGTCAACGTGGAATAATCCACAAAATTCATACGACCGGACCACGGTCGTTCCGTCGTTGTAGCATTCGTAATCTATTGCGCACAATGATGTTACGTAGCGCCTGCGGATTGTAGCACGGCCAGGGAGCCTGTCACGCATGGGTAACCCGTGGGCGTCATCTGATTATACAGCCCCCGACCCGCAAGAGTGCGTTGGCCGGAAGGCTAACACCGCAAGAAGTTGTGGTCCCGTGTCTAAACAGCACATGTGTCCAGCCGGATGGATCCTTCGGCAACGGTCCGTCCGTGGGTACAATGCCTCCATGCTCACTCTGTGCTTCGACTTCGGGAACGGTTCTGTCGAGATTGCAGTAAAGATTGATCTCCTCGATGGCCTGGGTGCCGAACTGCGGCGACATCTCGGGAACACGCCGCCGAACACGGTAGTCATATCGGACTCGAACGTCCACCCGCTCTACGGCGCGGCCGCGATCGACTCTCTCCATCGCGCCGGATTCCCGGTGTGCGAGTACACCCTGGCCGCGGGGGAGGCGTCGAAGAGTTGGGCGACGGCGGGGGACCTGTTTCAGGTTCTCGCCGGCCATACCGTTGGGCGTGACGCCGTCATCGTCGCGCTGGGCGGGGGTGTGGTGAGCGACCTCGCGGGGTTCGTCGCGGCCACGTGGAAGCGCGGGGTGCGCTTCGCCATCTGCCCCACGACGCTCGAGGCCGACATCGACGCGGCGATCGGCGGAAAGACGGCCATCAACATCCCCGGTGGAAAAAACCTGGTCGGGGCATTCCATCAGCCGTTCCTCGTCGCCATCGACCCCACTTGCCTGCGGACCTTGCCGCGCCGCGATCTATGCGCCGGTATGGCCGAGTCGGTCAAACACGCGTTGATCTCCTCCGCTGACCTCCTCGCCTGGCATGAGGCCAACGTCGATGCGATCCTCGCCCTCGATTCGTCGGTCACGATGCGTCTGATCGAGGACAACATTCGCATCAAGGCCGACATCGTCTCGCGCGACGCGACGGAACGAACGGGCCTGCGTGCTCGACTCAACTTCGGTCACACCCTGGGCCACGCGATCGAGGAGTGCTGCGGGTCCACGCTGCGACACGGGGAGTGCGTCTCGCTCGGACTGGTCGCGGCCTGTCGGCTTTCGCATCGACGGGGCCTGCTCGACGGATCGAGCGTCGAACGCACGGAACGCCTGCTCTCGCGCTTTAACCTACCCACTCGATTGGAGACCCCGATCGAACCCGAACGAATCCTTACCGCCATGCGCAGTGACAAAAAGGCCCGCGGCAGCTTGCCGCAATTCGTCGTGCTTGAAGCGATCGGCCGCCCGGTCCTTCGCGGCGACATCCCCGAAGCGGTCATTCGTGAGGCCTACGAATCGCTCCTCGTATAAGAACCCCCCGGTCCCTCTTGGGGAGAGGTCCCTTACCGCAGCACACGGCGTCAGCCCGAGCGCTACGGCTTGCACCGTGCGCACTTGTCGCGGCAGAATCCGCTGCCGCAGGTTCCTCCCGGACAGTGCCCGTGACTGACGATGTCGTCGCGGCATGCCAGACCATCGTTCTCGCCGCCCGTGCACGTCTGCACGCACTGACCGCCGCCGCACGCCGCACAGGGGCCACCGGCGGCGTCACACGCGCAGGGCGTAGCACCGCAAAGCAGTGCGAGGCCGGTAACGGGA
>CAYQZH010000314.1:0-4557 GCA_964421865.1 uncultured Phycisphaera sp.
CCGGCGATCCATGACGACCAGGTGATCCACGGCACCTGAATGAGCCAGGTGGGCTGCTCTGTTTCCAGCCTGACCCGTTGTCTGGACCACCCACTGCATGGAACCTGGTCGTCATGGATCGCCGGCGGACGGCGGCCCCGTCCGGTCCGCCGCCCACGCGGCGTCCGAAGCGGGGATCATACCGTGGACCGAGAATGCTTTGTAGGGGGATGATTTCGGAGCGCCTTTCCCTGAAGGCGATCACGCGCTGCGTGCATCCACAGCTTGGTTTCCCGGCCCGATAAGAGCCGAGCTACGGTCGGCCGCCTCCGGGCCGGGACGCGGACGGCGCGATATCGTACTATGGCCGGGTAGGCGTTCTCCCCGCCCCTTGGCGTTCGAGGGACGTTCTGCGCCGGAGTCGGCCTTCGCCGCGAGCGGGTTTTCCCAGGAGACCAGTTACGATGAATCGCAACCTGACCGCACGATGTTTTCGTCATCTCGGCCTTTTCGTGGGGCTGGGCGTGTGTCTGTCTACCATGCGCTGCGACGTGCCCTCGGCGTCGCCGTCGGGCGGCGGGAAGGGGAAGCTGCGCGTACTCATCACGGACAAACCGTTCCCCTTCGACTTGATCGACGAGGCGTTGGTCACGATCACTCGCGTCGAAGTCCGGCGCGCCGGCGAATCCGAATGTGAGACCGAGTGCGATGACGGCCTATTCTGCAACGGTGAAGAGACTTGCGTCGACGGGGAGTGCCGCCTCGGCATCGCCCCGTGCGGAGCGGGTTACGACTGCGATGAGGACGCGGATGCGTGCGTGAAGCTGTGCGCGGGCAACCCGGATTGCAACGATGGGGAGTATTGCAACGGAGAAGAGACTTGCGTCGAGGGTCGCTGCGCGGCCGGCGCGTCCCCATGTGCGGCCGGTTTCTTCTGCGACGGGGAAGGCAACGTCTGCAACCCGAATTGCACCAACGACGAGCAGTGCGACGACGGCGTGTTCTGCAACGGCCCCGAGACATGCGTTGCCGGGGCCTGCGTCGCGGGCGCGGCCCCGTGCGCGGCGGGTCAAGGCTGCGACGAGGATGACGACGAGTGCGAGGACGCGGATGACGACGATGGCGATGATGATGATGACGGGGACGGTCCCTTCCTGGTGATCTTCGAGGGGGAGAAGGACTTCGACCTGCTCCAACTTCGCAACGGCCAGACGGACCTGCTCGCGGACGCCGAAATCCCCGCCGGAACCTACACGCTGATGCGTCTCATCGTGACCGCCGGACAGATCACCCTGAACGACGCCCGCGTGTTCCCGTTGAAGGTTCCCAGCGGCGAGCAGACGGGAATCAAGCTCCATTTCGACTTCGACGTGGCGGATGGTCAAGAGACGCAGCTCCTGCTCGACGTCGATCTCAGTCGCGCGTTTCGGCCCATCCCGGCGGGACACATCGACGACCCGAGCACGATCCGGAGCTTCCACTTCTCGCCTTCCGTGGCGATGCGGCTGATCGATCTTCTCGAGGCCGGGAGCATCGCGGGGACTGTGACGACGATGGTCGGTGGGGTGAGCACGCCCGTGGTAGGAGCGTCGGTGACGGCCTTCAGTGGAGGCACGGAAGTCACCAGTACGTCGACCGCAGCCGACGGCACCTACACCCTCGGCGGCCTGACCACCGGCGAGTATCGGGTTGAGTTCTCGGCCACGGGGTTCAACGACGTGTCGATCGACGATGTAGCGGTCACCGCGGGGCAGACCACGGCGAACGTCGATGCCGTGATGACGGCATCCCCGTGATGGGTACGGCCGCGCGGGTATAAGCAGAAGCATCTTTCATGCCGCCGGTGCAGCGTGGGTTTCTTCGGCCCGCGCCGCACCGGCGTTTCTTGCGCAGCGGATCTCGCCCGTTTGCTGCAACCCACGTCTTTCATCAACCGATAAGCGCAGGGGGCGTGCAGCCGGTCCCGCCGGAGTGGGTCGGTCCGGCCCCCGCGAGTTCAACAACCATGCAAGTTCATCCTCTCGCCCAATCCATCACCCTCGCACCGGTCGCGAAGTCCGGTCGAGGTCTCGGAGGCGGTCTGGAGGCCGCGCCGGTAGAAGCGGTAGGCCGGGCATCGGTCGCCCCCGCGGCAACGCCGCCGTCCTCCGACCTTGAGCCGGTCGTCGGAGTGACGCCGGCGAAGCCGAAGGATCAGGACGCGGACGACGGCAAGGCGTCGGGCGTGTTGCGGCTCATCGAGGCCGGGCACTTTCACGGCGTTGCCGATGTCCGGCTGCGGATCAACTTCTTTGAGGAACTTTCGTCCCGCGCCGCGGCGGGTGCCGGCCCGGCGCTTGCAGAGCAGTCGCAGAAGCTGACGGACGGCGTCGGAGCCCAGGTCGATGCCGCCCTCAAACCGCTGGCGACGAATGAGAACGACGCCGGGGCCATCGACGGCATCGTTACGGACTTCAACAGCGCGGTGGCGACCGCCGTCGTCGGCGCGACGTCGGCAGGCTCAGTCGACACTCAGACTCTCTCCGACGCCATTCAATCGGCTTTCGACGAGATGATCTCGCGGGTGCGCGAGCTTCTGACCGCCCCTGCTCCCGACGCAACGCCGACGAGCGACGTCAACTCCGGCGATCCAGGCACGGCTCTGGATAGCGCGATTCAATCGTTAAGCGCTACCTTTGCCGAGGCCCTGGCGAAGTTGGTCGATGGGGTTACGACGGCGACGAGTTTGCCCGATCCGTCCCCGCCGCGCCACGGCAACGGTTCAGCCTATGACAAGTTCTTAGCTGTCTACAACGATTTACGCGGCGTTTCCGCAGTTGTTGATCAAACGAGTTAGCGCGTAGCGTCACCCCCGGGTGGGTGACGTGGGCAGAGCCGCGAGCGGGAGCGAGCGGATGGGTTGTGTCGTCCGCCTGCGGCGGACTCCACGCTCTGATCGCGACGCCCACGGCTCGCGGGCGGTCCAATTCCCCATTCGAGCCTGAAAGGCTCGTCTCGGGCGTGTACCCCGGGGGCGCGGACGACCCTTACGGGGTCGACTTTTCTCGCGGTGACTGGCAACCGGCGGCGGTCCGCCTGCGGCGGACTTGCCACCGGCTACGCTTGAACAGACCTCTCCGCCGGAGGCGGATGGAAAGAGCGGTGTGCGAAAGGAAAAACCTACCCACCATCCTGATGCCGACCCCGATCACCCCCGTGATGGGTCCGCCCGTTGACACTCGCTCGACGCTGTGATACCTTGCCGCATCCTCCTAAGGGGCAGACGCATGATCGGACAGGTGATCTCTCACTATCGCATCGCCACCAAGCTCGGCGAAGGTGGAATGGGCGCCGTCTACCGCGCCGAGGATCAAAAACTTCATCGGGACGTGGCCCTCAAGTTCTTGCCGGCGGAGCTGATCCCCGACGCCGGATCACGGCAACGCATTCTGCGCGAAGCGCGGGTGGCGGCGCGGCTCAACCATCCCCACATTGCGACGATCTACGAAGTGGGCGAAACGGCCGAGACGCCGTACATCGCCATGGAGTTCGTCGAGGGGGTCAGTCTGAAGGACCTGCTCGCCCGCGGACGGCTGGCGGATGAGCAAGTGGCGCAGGTCGCGCGGGAGGTGGCCGAGGGACTGCGAGAGGCGCACCAATCGGGCGTACTGCATCGAGACATCAAGCCCGGCAACGTCATTATCAGCAGCAAGCAAGGAGTGAAGATTCTGGATTTCGGACTTTCCGTCCTGACCGGGCGGGAACGCAAACCCGAGGAATCGACCGAAAGCTTCGTGACCCGCACGGTGACGCTGTGGAGCACGGGCGGAACCGTACCGTATATGTCGCCCGAGCAACTTCGCGGCGAGCCGACCGACGCTCGAGGCGACATCTTCTCGTACGGCGTGGTGCTCTACGAGTGCCTGACCGGTCGGCTTCCGTTTTCCGGCAAGAGCTCGGTCGATATCATGCATGCGATTCTGCATCAACCCCCCACGCCTCTGCGTACTTTAGTTCCGGACATTTCCCCGGACTGGGAGCGGTTCGTTGACCGTTGCCTGGCGAAGTCCTCGGAGAAGCGCTTCCGAACTATGGAGGAGGTCGTTGAATACTTGCCGAGCGGGGCGGTTCGCACTCCTCGTGCGGAGAAGTCCGTCGCCGTGCTCTATTTCGAGCACCTCGGGGGCGCGAAGGACGATGAGTACTTCCGCGACGGAATGACCGAGGATGTCATCACGGAGCTGTCCAAGATCAAAGAGCTGCGCACGTTCCCGCGATCGGCGGTTCTTCCGTATCGGGACAAGCCCACGCCCGCCCCGCAAGTGGGCGAGCAATTGAACGCCGACTACGTCGTGGAGGGGAGTCTGCGGAGGGCCGGGAACCGCCTTCGCATCACCGCCCAGCTTGTCGAAGCCCGAACGGGTCATGCCCTCTGGGGCGAGCGCTACGATCGACAGATGGAGGATGTTTTCGCGATTCAGGACGAGATCGCCCACAGCATCGCGCGGGCCCTCCGCGTGATGCTGACGGAGCAGGAGAAGCGCGCCATCCAGAAAGCCCCAACCACCAACATCGAGGCCTACGACTATTACCTCCGCG
>CAYQZH010000315.1:0-4542 GCA_964421865.1 uncultured Phycisphaera sp.
AGGAACGTAGGCGCTCTTTGCCCTTGACACGCATGGCTTCATAGATGAGACCCGAGGGTCGCGCATTGCGCCCTAACCGCTCGCAGATTTTCTGCCTCTTGCGGCAACTCATCACACGCTGACATGTCTCAATCAGGCCGGATGGTATTTTCGGGATGGACACCCGTGCGCAGGAGCGCCGGCTCTGGGAGAGACGGCCCAGCACATCGTCCCCCGCCCGCCCTTGTCCGTTGATGCCCCATGCTGCCGCGCGGCACGCGGCGTGCAGGATGACCAGCGGGTGGTGTTTGCCTAGGTGCCGCAGCGGCGGGATACGCTTGAAAAGGGCGCGGCCCGAGCGAGACGGCTGGCACACGATGATGACGACGCACGTCCTCAAGGGGCAATCCGCTCCGGCGGTCCACATGACCGCCCAGAAGGCGGCCGTGCTGGCTGGCGCGCTGATGGTCCAGCTCATTCTGGGAACAGTTTACGGTTACAGCATCTTCTGGCAGCCACTGGAGCGAAGCTCTGGCCGCCGATCCTCACTGCGGACCAAGCGAACGCGCTCCCTCCCGGGGACGGACAGCTAGCCGCCGGTTCGCTAATCGTCGCGGACGCGGCTGCGGCGGTTCGCGAACGCGAGCATCGTCTCGGTGTGCTCAAGTACGCCTTCGCAATTTGCTTGCTTTCGTTCGCAGCCTCCATGGTGGTCGCGGGCCGACTGCAGGACTTGAAAGGGCCACGGCTCACTGCCTCCCTCGGCGGGGCCATGTTGGGGATCGCGTTCCTCCTCGCCGGGGCCATGAACACGCTCGCCGGGTTCTACGCTTGCCACGCGGTTCTTATGGGGGCCGCTGTGGTGACGTTGTTGACGCTGATCGATGCCTTTTCGCGCGGCGCGAATCAAGGCCGTGGGCGGATAATGGAGTACATCCCCTACGGAGTAATGACCGCCGTGGTGATCGTGGGCATCCTTCTGGCACAAAACTACGTCTCGAATAGCCCTGGCAACAAGGTGCTATTGCTGTCGGGCACCATCGGTCTGCTGGCCGGGATGGGAATCGGATTCGCCTACGTTTGCCCTATCGCGGCACTGGTCAAGTGGTTTCCGCGGCCGAAGAGCCTCGTCTCGGGGCTGGCGGTCGCGGGGTTCGGACTGGGCGTCTACGTCATCTCCGGTCGGACGCGGTTTGGCGGCGTGGGTTTCATCGAGGCGCACGGCATCGAGAGTTTTTTTTGACTACACGGTGTCATCGCAGCCGTGGTGGTTTGCGGTGGAGTGCTGCTCCTGAGAAACCCGGCTACCGCGACGGCGCAACCGATCACCGCTCACGGTTCGGCGGAACGCGATTCGACCTGGCGCGAACTGCTTCGCTCCGGGCGTTTCTACGCCGTGTGGGCCATGTTCTTCAGCGGAGCTATGGCCGGTCTGAGGGTCATAGGAATTCTCAAGCCCTTCGCCGAGAGTCAGCTTCTGCGGACCGTTGAACAGGTCCAGGGCATTCTCGCCGAACCGCTGCGAAACGAGTTGCTCCTGAAGGGTGCGACGGCGGTGGGAGTGCTGTCGCTTTTCAACGCCGCCGGGAGGGTGATCTGGGGTTGGCTTTCTGATCGGATGGGGCGCTCCGTCACCATGACGGCGATGTTCGTGCTCCAAGGGTTTACGCTCCTGAGCCTGACCACGCTGGATACGGAGGTGGAACTCGCGGTCGGCGCGGCGTGCGTGCGGTTCAATTTCGGCGGCAACTTCGTGTTGTTTCCCTCGCTGACCGCCGACCTTTTCGGTTCGAAAAACTTCGGGTCCAATTACGTTTGGGTGTTCACGTCGTATGGCATCGCGGGCGTGCTGGGGGTTTGGGGGGGAACACGGCGCAGCAGGTCAGCGGAAGCTACTTCGGCGCCTTCGCCGTCGCGGCCTGCCTCTGCTTTGGCTCCGCGGTGGTGTCGTTGTGGATCGCACGCGCTCGGCCCGTTGTCGCGAATGCGGGTTGACCGGGCGTTTGCCGGGCCGCGTGTAGGTCGTCTTGAGCGAGGAGATTCGAAGGACGGCTACGCTTACGCGAACCAGCTCGTACGAAAGTACGTACCAACGATCCCTAACCGACCCGGAGAGCTTCTGGGCGGAAGCCGCCGGCGGCATCGAGTGGGTCAGACCCTGGCGACGGGTCCTGGACGATACTCGAAAGCCCTTCTATCGATGGTTCACCGGAGGCGCTCTCAACACCTGCCACAACTGTCTTGATCGGCACGTCGACGCCGGACGAGGGAATCAACTCGCCTTGGTGTATGACAGTCCGGTGACGCAGACCATGCGGAGGTTTACCTATCACGAGCTGCGCGACGAGGTGGCGAAATTCGCCGGCGTGCTTCGAGGTCAAGGCGTCGTCCAGGGTGACCGCGTCGTGATCTACATGCCGATGGTCCCCGAGGCCGTCATCGCCATGTTGGCGTGCAGCCGCATCGGCGCCGTCCATTCCGTCGTCTTCGGCGGGTTCGCGGCAAATGAACTGCTCAAGCGGATCGACGACGCCAAGCCGAAGCTCATCGTGTCCGCGTCCTGTGGGATCGAGCCGAACCGGATGGTGGACTATAAGCCGCTGCTGGACGCGGCGATCGACGGCGCAACGTTCAAGCCTGAACGGTGCATCATTCTGCAGCGCCCGCAGTCGTGGGCGAAGATGAGGCGTGGACGGGATCTGGACTGGTCTGATCTTATGGAGCATGCCGGCTCGGTCGCTTGCGTTCCGGTCGAGGCCACCGATCCGCTCTACATCCTGTACACCTCGGGCACGACAGGCGTCCCCAAGGGGGTGGTGCGCGACAATGGAGGGAAGGCCGTGGCCCTTCATTGGAGCATGAAGGCGATCTACGGAGTGGACACGGGCGAAGTGTTCTGGGCGGCGTCGGACATCGGCTGGGTCGTCGGCCACTTGTACATCGTCTACGGGCCTTTTCCCCGAGGTTGCACGACCATCCTCTACGAGGGAAAACCCGTGGGAACACCGGATCCCGGCGCCTACTGGCGGGTCATCGCCCAGCACGGAGTGCAGGCGCTGTTCACGGCTCCCACGGCGGTCCGCGCCATCAAGCGCGAAGATCCGAAGGGAACATACTTGGCACCTTACGATCTGTCGCGGTTCCGAACGCTCTTTCTCGCAGGGGAGCGTTGCGACCCGGACACCTTGCGGTGGGCGGAGGACCGTCTGAACGTGCGGGTGGTGGATCATTGGTGGCAGACGGAGACGGGTTGGCCCTGCGCGGCGAACTGGGTCGGGCTGGGAATGCTGCCCGTCAAGCCCGGATCTCCGACGAAAGCCGTGCCAGGCTACGACGTGCGGATTCTCGATGACCGCGGGCACACGGTCGGCGCGGACGACATTGGCAACATCGTCCTTAAGCTGCCGCTTCCGCCGGGATGTCTGCCGACGCTGTGGAATAATGACGCGGACTACGTGCGGTCGTATCTCGAACGGTATCCCGGCTACTACTTGACGGGCGATGCAGGTCATTTCGACGATGACGGCTATCGGTACGTCATGGGGCGAATCGACGACATCATCAACGTCGCGGGCCACCGGCTGTCGACGGGAGCGATGGAGGAGGTGCTCGCTTCGCATCCGGACGTGGCGGAGTGCGCGGTCGTGGGTGTGGCGGATGACTTGAAGGGCGAGGTGCCGATCGGGTTGGCGGTGCTCAAGTCGGGCGTCACGCGGGACTCCGGCGAGATCGTCGCGGAACTGGTGCAGTTGGTGCGTAAGCGGATTGGGGCCGTGGCATCGTTCAGGAAAGCTGTCGTCGTGTGGTGCCTGCCGAAGACGAGGTCCGGCAAGATTCTGCGGTCGACGATCAAGAAGATCGCCGAGGGGTCAGACTTTTCCGTACCCGCCACGATCGTCGACGCCTCCGCGCTGAATGGTACTGCGGCGGGGCTTCAATCCATTGGGTACCCTCAACGGCCGCGCGAGAAAGCCGCGGTCCCGTAAAGGAACGGCGCCGACCTACATTCCAGCGTTAAAAAGCGGGTTCGGCGGATAGCTGGCACGGAACTTGCGGCTTTGATTCGGTGGAGCGCAGTTGTGGAAAGATGGGTTTCCCAAAGAGGAGGTGTATGATGATTGTACGCTTTAGCCGTTTCACGCTGCTGCACACCGCGTGAATTGCAGCGTTTTCCATATTCCACGTAGTCGACCGCCGAGGGTCGAGTTGTGATTTATTCGGTGATCCCAGAGAACCCGGCGCAGGCTTGCCCTGAGTCTCGAAGGGGTGGCCAACATGTCCAGGTAGGAGGGGTGATCCTTGCTGGGCATCCAGTCCGTGCCTTGCGGCTGGGCGGACGCGGCACGCATTCCGTAGTGCAGGTACCACGCCTTGACCAGGGTTTGGACCACCAGAGCCATCGGCGCCTGACGTTCCACGGTGCGGGGGCACCAACCCTGTCCCGGCGCGCCGGGACTCGAACCCGCCCAGTTGCTTCCCGTCGTGAATGGTCTCTTCGATGGGCCAACGCGCCGCGCCGCGATCTGTTGGGGGGCCGGGAGCCGCGGACCTTCCCTTCGCAGC
>CAYQZH010000316.1:0-4445 GCA_964421865.1 uncultured Phycisphaera sp.
ATGAAACGGTGTTGCTCGTGCGCGTCGAGGACCGCCGAGGCCATTCGCACCTGACCGTCGCCCGCAGTAACGACGGCGTGTCGAACTGGCAAATCGACTCCAAGCCTAGTTTCGCTCCTGACCTGGCGAACTATTCGGAAGAAGCCTGGGGCGTGGAAGACCCCCGCTTGACTTGGGTCGAGGAACGCGATGAATGGATCATCGCCTACACGGCCTACTCGCCCAGCGGACCACTCGTGTCCCTAGCACGGACAAAAGACTTCACCGCTTTTTCGCGACTCGGCCCGGTCATGCCGCCGGAAGACAAGGATGCCGCCATCTTTCCCCGCCGCTTCGGGAACCGGTACGCGATGATTCATAGACCGGTTTCCGCGGGCAGTTCCGGTGCGCACATCTGGCTCTCCTTCTCGCCGGACCTGATTCATTGGGGCGGCCACCATATCCTGTTGCACGCACGGCGTGGGGCGTGGTGGGATGCCAACAAGATCGGGTTGAGCTCTCCCCCGCTGGAGACCCCGGAGGGCTGGTTGCTCCTCTACCACGGCGTACGGCACACGGCCGGCGGATGTCTGTATCGTCTGGGACTGGCCTTGTTGGACCTAGAGGACCCGTGTCGGGTTCTTCGGCGCAGCGACGAATGGATCTTTGCGCCGGAGGCGATTTACGAGCGCCAGGGAGATGTAGACGACGTGGTTTTTCCCTGTGGTTGGATTCTGGACAAGGCGAGCGGCATGATTCGTCTCTATTACGGAGGTGCCGACACGTGCGTAGCCTTAGCCACCGCCCAACTCTCCGACCTGCTCGGCTACTTGCGGAAGTGCCCCGCACACCGAAGCACACCGGCATGACATCGTTTGAGTGAACGCGAATGCCGTGCCGAGCGGCAAACTTGGGGACACGGCGAACAACAGCGAGATGTCACTGTTCCCCTCGCACCCAGGAGACGGCAAGAGCGTGGATGTAATTGCGGTGAAACCGAGAGATGCAGCAAGCGAACCGGAAGGTCAAGTGCCTTACAGGGCTCCGCCCCGGCTGAAGTTTTGCGCGAGCGGCGGATTTGATCGTGAGCTGCGGCGAAGGGTTGACCGGTACTGCCAGAGCACCGGCCTGGGGGAGCGTGACTATCCGCAGATGTACGTGAAGAGGGTGCTGATTCTCGGCTGCTTCGCGGTGTCGTACGCGCTGCTGATATTCATCGCGGCGACGCCTCGCGGCTGGTGGACATCCGCTATGACCTCGCCCACAACGCGGCCTGCACCGTTTGGCCGGTGCTCAGCGGCGACGGCGGCGTCTCGTGGAGCGTAGAGGGAGTTCGAGGTTGGATTCACAATCGGTTCGGTCCTTCGGGGCCACCTATCGCGATGGGCAGGTTCGGCTGGACGAGCCGGTCGATTGGCCTGAGGGGTTGAGGCTCACCGTCACTCCGGTGTACCCGCCGCCCGGTGCGAAGCGCATCAACGGGCATGTCATCATTGTGGGGTTCGGGCTGGCGGGTCGATGCGTCGCTGATCTGCTGGGCAGCGCCGGCCTGTCCTACACGATCATCGAGAGAAACCCGGTCACCGTGGAAACCCAGAGGGCGCTGGGGCGTCGAGTCGTCGTGGGAAGCGCGTCGGACGCCCAAACCCTCACCGAAGCGGGTTTGAACACGGCCTCGATCCTGGCGTTGACCATCCCGGATGAGGACGCGGTGCTCGAGGCGATCTCCCTTGCCCGGCGGCTGCGACCGGAAATCTATATCATCGCGCGGACCACTTACTCGTCGAAAGGAATGCAGGCCTCGCAGCTTGGCGCCGACGACGTGGTTAAGGCCGAGCAGGCCGTCGCGCTGCAGTTCTATGATCGGTTGAGCCGTCGGTTGTGGCGGGTAGGCGCGGAGATATCCTGACCGTGGGTTATCGGGAATCCCCTGCAGGGTTCCCATCTTTGGGGAGCGCATTTTGCGTTCGCACGTTGCATGACCAAGCTGCGCTTGACGGCCGTCCCGATGGGCGCGGCGGCGAGCCGGACTCACTGACCGGTAATCCGCCGCCGGCACACGCGGGGCCGTTTGTCTATTGCAACGCGGGCGACGACCGGATAAAGTATTGAGGGGTATCGACTCCACGATGGTTTGATTATCAAAGGGGGCGGGGTCACGCGTCCAGGCGGCAGGCCGTCTTGTCGGGATGTAGGCGGTCGCCCGCCGGGCGTTGGGATGCTTGTTGCGCGGAGCAACGCAGCCGTTCGAATGCCACGGCGTGCTGGACGCTTGCGTCCGCTCTCTTCCGCATAGGCCCGAGCCGGTCCACGTGAGTGGTTGGCGTCGAGGAGGGATCCATGTTCGATCGAGTAGGTCGAGCTTCTGTGTTCGTCGCAACCGGCGTGATGGTCGCGATCGCGGGGTTGGGGTGGGGGCAGACGGTTCGCCCGGAGAACGGCGAGAAGCAGGGTCGCCCGATCCGCGGCGGCGTGCTGTTCGAGTTCGATCGGGCGGCATTGAACTCGCTGGGGTGGGAGGTCGTCGTCCGCGGCGACGGCGACAGTGAAGACCACAGTCCTCGTCTCAGCTCGGCGATTCAATCGACATCCTCGCTGGAGATCGATCGGGTCGGAGGCGTTGTCAACGATATCTCGACGGCGACGATCGTGACGCACGGCGCGGTGCTGCTCACCGACGGCGGGCGTCGCGTGGTCATCGGCAATTTCAGCATCGTCAAGAACGCGGACGGGCTGTGGACGGTCCGCGATGGACTGACGGAGGACCCGGCGGGTCGGGTCGTGTTCGAGCTGTCATCGGTCACGATCGATGCACCGGCGGGTCGCCAGGAATTGCGGCTGGCGGGAGAGTTGGCGATCGCGGAGTCGTGGGCCATCGAGTGGGGCGTTGCACAGGCTGCCGAGACGGTGATCGGTCGCGTGCTGGTGACGGCACAACCGATGGAGGTCGACCGGGCGGGGGTGGATGCGACCCAAGCCGCGCCGTCGCAACAGGCCGACGTCTGCAACCCGCCCGTGGTGGTGATCGGCCCGGACGTCATCGTCGGAGACCTTCGCGGGGTCGCCCCTAGCCCAACTAACTCCCCTCCCTACTGGAGTTCGGGGGGAATCTCGGCGTTCGCGGTGGGGACGGAGTCGTGCAACATCGGCGACGTGTGGCTCAATTGGTCCCAGAGCACCAACCAGCACCCGGTCATCGGGCAGGGCATGTTTCGGCTCAAGAACGACCGCTTCGAGCACATCGGGCAGAGCTGGCTGAAGCATGGTTTCTATGCACTGTCGGACCGGCTTTGTTTCTCGGATTGTTGCTCGACGAACGGGTCGCACCTGGGCATACATTGCTCCGATCTGTATTCGGCGAGCCTGAACGGGACGCAAACGAATCTGGGGCCGAAGTATCAGGTCGATGCCCACCTCGGGTATTTCCCTTATCCAGTAGCGCCCCCGGTCCCGCCCCCTTCGGGCATTATTGCCCGGCGGTTGCAGGTGAAAAACAGCGATCTGGATCCGGCGCTGAACGGCGGAGGTCTGTATTTCGTCGAGGGGCACTACGTCACGCCGGACGACGCCGCGGCAGGCAATCAGAACAACAACGCCTCCTACCGACGGATCACGGTGAGCGGGGCGGGGAGTTCGTGGACGATCGCCCTCGCGGGAACGACGCAACGGGAGCAGGCCGCGATCCGGGCATGGAAGGACACCGACCCCTCCTCGGTGACGGAAACGGACGTCCAGGTTCAGGGGGATGGTTTGTTCATCGTCTCGGCCAAGGCAACCGATCTGGGGACGGGGTATTGGCACTACGAGTACGCCGTGCAGAACCTCAACTCCCACCGGTCGGTCAAGGCCTTTTCCATTCCCGTCGATCCCGTAGGCAAAATCCTCAACGTGGGTTTTCATGATGTGGATTACCATAGCGGTGAGCCGTTTTCCGGCGCCGATTGGAGCTCGGTCGTCGCGAGCAGTTCGATGACCTGGTCAACCGTTGACTACAGCGTGAACCCGAATGCCAATGCGCTACGGTGGGGCACCTTGTACAACTTCCGATTCGACGCGAACCGTGCGCCGACGACGACCACGGCGACGCTCACTCTATTTCGGCCGGGCACGCCGACCGATGTGGCCGCGAATACCGTGGGGCCGACGATCACCCCGCCGGACTGCAACGGGAATGGAGTTCCGGATGCTCAAGATATTTTGACCGGCACGAGTCGAGACTGTGACCTGGACGGCATCCCGGACGAGTGCGAGGGGTTTACGCCGTCCACCGTGCCGGTGGCGACGGGGCTGACCCAACCCCTGTATGTCACCTCGCCGCCGGGTGATCTCAACCGATTGTTCATCGTGGAACAGGGGGGACGAGTCAAAATCCTCGCCGGCGGGTCGGTTCTGGCGACGCCGTTCCTGGACATTTCCGGCCTGGTGAGTACGGACGCGGAGCAGGGATTACTTAGCATCGCTTTTGA
>CAYQZH010000317.1:0-4429 GCA_964421865.1 uncultured Phycisphaera sp.
CAATGCCGGACCTCCCCGCTAAAGACCACGCCAACCCATCGAACCGCGGTACGGATTGTAGCGGAAACGTCCGAAAGTCAACACGTCAAAACGCGGCGTCTCCCCGGTCCGGGCGAACCTGTGCCTGGGAATGCGCCAGCAGCCGCTCGATGAAGGGCTGGATCGCCGTCAGCGCCCGGGCGCGGTGGCTGATGTGGTTCTTCTGCTCGGGCTGGAGTTCCGCTGCGGTCATGCCTAGCTCGGGCACAAAGAAGTGCGGATCGTACCCGAACCCGTTGCTGCCTCTCGCGTCGTCCACGACAACCCCCTCGAACGTCCCGCACCCCGTGGCCAGCACACCCTCAGGACTCGCCAACACGACGGCACACCGAAAGCGTGCCGTACGCTTTTCATTGGGAACCTTCGATAGTTCTCGGATCAGCTTCGCGTTGTTGGCCGCGTCATCGCCCTGACGACCGGCGTAGCGGGCCGAATACACCCCCGGCGCTTCGCGCAGTGCGTCTACCTCCAGCCCCGAATCATCCGCCAACGTCCACAGGCCCGTGAGTCGCGCGTAGTGCAACGCCTTCCGCTCCGCGTTGCCCGCGAACGTCTCCGCGTCCTCGACGGGTTCGGGCAGGTCGGGGAATTGATCCAGCGCTGCAAAGGCGACGGGAAGCCCCGCGAGGATGTCCCGGACTTCGCGTAATTTCCCGCGGTTCTTCGTGGCAATCAGGATGGTGGTGGCGGGGGTCACGGCTGCGGCGATGTCTTGTGGGGGATTTCCACCAGACGCGAGGGGACCGGCGTCCGCCCGCCCTTACCGTCAAGAATCGAGTACACGGCCCCGTTGAGGAGGTTGTATTTCAGCAGATCATCCCGCTGCAACGCCAGAACCTGGTTGCTGTAGGAAGGCAGACCCGTCGGGTTTTTCAGAACGGCCTCGGGACCGAACGATCCGACCGTGACCATGCTCGAGGCGCTGGCGTGGTGGTAATAGGCCTCATAGCCCTTCTTCCTCAGGAACTCGCAAAACTCGGCGGCGGCCTGCTTGTGTTCCCAGAAGTCGTCATTCGGTTCAAACACCGCCACCTGCAGGGAGTAGACGCCCGGGGCGCGCGTCAGCGCCCACTCCGGCTTGCCTGCGTCCGGCATCGGCATTCGCACGAGGAGCGCCCCCACGAAATACCTCTGCCCGGCGTCGTTCCCCAGTTGCTTGATCAGCTCCATGTCGGACTGAAGCTGCGGGGGCGTGGACCGCTTGCGCGTCTTCGGATCCGTCCGTCGATAGTAGGTGCCGTAGTAGAGTCGCGCAAAGCCATCGGCTTCGTCACGTACGAAAACATCCTTCGGCCGGATGCCGGTTGTTCTGCGCAGTGATTGCGCGAATTGCTCGATCTGCTGCATCCGTGCGGGGCCCTGGACCTCCAAGCCCTGGATGGTCCACGGCGCACCCTTGGAGCCGAACAGCGGCGCGGTTTGGCCGCCGCTTCTCTTGTTCGTGCCCGCGGCGCACCCCGCAACGACCAGAAGCCCCAGGGCCGCGGGCGGAAGGAAATCCCGGCGCGCCGGGCGCCCGCGTGACGGTGGTCGTGGATTCATGGTTTGAGGCGCCGTCGAAGCGCTGTCTGTTGTGCGGTCAGGAGTTGTTTAAGCCCCCGCGATGCCAGACCGAGGAGTCGGTCCAGATCGGCCCGCGTGAAAGTCGCTTCCTCCCCCGTTCCCTGGACTTCCACGAACCGTCCCGATCCCGTCATGACCACGTTCATATCCACCTCGGCGGCCACGTCTTCCTCATAATCAAGATCGAGGAGCGTCCGCCCCTGGACCTTCCCCACGCTCACCGCAGCTACGGCGTCACGCACGGGGGATCGCCGGATGCACTTCTTCTGCAGAGCGACCCGAACGGCGTCGCACAGGGCCACGTACGCCCCCGTGATGCTCGCGGTCCGGGTCCCGCCGTCAGCTTGGAGCACGTCACAGTCGATCAGGATCGAATTCTCCCCTAGCCGATCGAGGTCCACTACCGAACGCAGGGATCGCCCGATCAAGCGCTGGATTTCCTGGGTTCGGCCGTCGATCGAGGTTCGGTTGCGGCGTCGCCGCTCGCCGGTCGCCCCGGGAAGCATGTCATATTCCGCCGTCACCCAGCCGCTGCCTTGTCCCTTTTTCCAGGCCGGGACGCCCGCTTCCCAACAGGCCGTGCAGAGGACGAGCGTTTCTCCCGTCCGGATCAAGACTGACCCGGCGGCATTCCGGGTGTACGCGCGGGTGATCTCCACCGGGCGAAGCTCGTTGAATCGTCTGCCGTCGTGTCGAGGCAATGCAATCACTCACAACCCAGGGAAGCCATCAGGTCGAAGCGACGAAAGTCGAGGCGGTCAGCAACAAAACGGACCATACGAACCCGCATGAAGGATGTCAACCATAGGCGGCTCGGAATGCCTCCAGGCACTGTTGGGCCAGTGGGCCGTCGGGGTGCAATGCCATACGGCGGCTCGTGTCGGCAATCGGGGTGAGCTCGATCCACAGGGTGTCGGTCGGCATCGCGGAGCGGACGCGGTCGGCCCATTCGACCAGGACGACCGAGTCGGAAGCCACGAGTTCATCAAACCCCAAGGCGACCAACTCCGCCGGTCCGCGTAAGCGATAGGCGTCGACGTGATAAAGCCGCAACCGTCCGGGATACTCATGGATGAGGGTAAAGGTCGGACTGGTGATCTTCCTGGGGTCTGTGGTTCCGTTCCCGGCGGCGATTCCTTTCACCAAATGCGTCTTGCCCGCGCCCAGGGGACCGACAAGGCCGATCGTCACTCCGCCACTAAAAATGCGTCCCAGCACCGCTCCGAGCGCCTGCGTGGCCTCCGCGGACGTTGTTTCCCACGTAAGGCGCGTTTCCGTCGCGGTCAATGCACGTACCCCCGCGGTTCGAGCGGTTCGACGCGCCCGTCCTCTCGCACGATCGTCAGCCCGCTCGGCGTGATTCGCCCGATCGGATAGACGGGAATGCCGACGCCTGTCGCGTCGCCCTCGACCGCCAGCAATAGCTCGAAATCCTCGCCGTCGCACAGTGCATGATCCAAAGGCGTGCGGCGGCTGGACAAGACCGCCCGCGCCGCGTCCTCGCTGATAACCCGTAGCAATTGCCGTTCGTCCAGCTCCGCTCCCACTTTCGACTCAACGCACATCCGCCACAAATCGAGCGACAGGCCGTCGCTGATGTCGATCATCGCGTGCAACCGTTTCCCAAGCCGCCGGCTTAAGGCTTCGGCCTCGCGAACGCGTGGACGGAACGTCAAATGATGGTCGAGGAGACTTCCCCCGAGCGTCCCGGTGACGTACAGGAGGTCGCCGGGACGCCCACCCGACCGCAGGATCGGCTCGATTCCCGGATACGGCGCGGCCGTCACCGCTACGTCAATGACGAGCGGGTGCGACCACCGCGTAGTGTCGCCGCCCGCGACGGCGAGATCGAACTCCTCGGCCATGGAGAACATCCCCGTGTAGAGTTCTTCCGCTCCGGCGAGCGACAGAGGGTCCGGGAGAGCGACCGACACAGTCGCGGCGATCGGACGCACAGCCATGGCCGCACAGTCGCTGAGACTGCACGCGATCGCCTTCCGACCGATGGCAAATAAAGAATGCCGTCCCGTGTCGAAATGGACGCCGTCCAAGAGCATGTCGGACGAAACGAGGATTCGATCCGACGTTGCGGCGAGGATGGCCATGTCGTCGCCGATGCCGACGACTACGGCGGAGTGCCTTGGCTGCCGACCCCGAAGCCATTCCACAAACTGGAGTTCGTCGCCGCCCATGGGATGAGGGATCCGGCAACGAGCGAATCTACCGCTCGTCCCAAAAATACGGAAGCCGGAGGAGTGAACTCCGGCTTCCGCGTGCGCCGCTCACCATACGGTCCGTGCCGACCCATCGCCGGCGCTTCGCGTGTCGGTTACGCCTGATACAGTCCGCGGCCGACCTTCCTGATGCCGGTCATGTCCGGCAGCGTATTGCTGACCGCCTTGGTCAGATTCTTCGTCGATGTTCGATACCCGATCTTCACTACACCCGCGGCGATTTCTTTCGGGCTTAGGGCTCTGACTCGCTGGCGAAGGACGCGGACGATCGTATCCTTCAGGGATCCCGCGCGCCTGCCGCTGCCCGGCGGACGTCCGCGCCTGCGACCCATAGCTCTGCCCTGCGGCGCCGCCCCCATGATGTTGATGGCGCTCTCCATCCCGGCGATTTGCGCTTCCAAGCTCGCGCGGCGCGCCGTCAATTCCGAGTAGTAGGACCGCATCTGGCTCAGAAGTTGCGTCGCGCCGTCGCCGGTCGCCGCGCGAGCGTACGATCGGCTACCCTTCGGCCGGCCCACGCGGCGCTTCCGCGGACGTCCCGGCCCCCTCCTCGCCACCGGCTTGGAACCCCTCCTTGCGCCGTGGATGGTGTT
>CAYQZH010000318.1:0-4407 GCA_964421865.1 uncultured Phycisphaera sp.
TGGTGGCCAAGTACGGACGCGAGGTGATCGACGCGGTTCGAACGTCCGAGGCCAAACGGCAGACCAACCGTGGCGAGCGACGGGTGATCAAACGAATGGCCTACGGCTTCCGCGACGACGACCCCTTCTTCCTCAAAATCCGTGCGGCGTTTCCCGGAAATCCCGGATGAACCCGAAAAAAGGCGAAGGTCGCGTCGAAGGTGAATACCTGGACCGGGCCTGGGAGACGTTCAGCGGCTACCTCGCAGCCGACGAGGTCTAGGACGGGCCGTTCGGCGTGCTGAGCCTCGTGGACCCCCGTAGGTTTCAGCGACGGGCCTATCGGGTACTGGAACACGACCCGACGCCGGAGGATACGCGGGTTGAGGGTCCGATCGAGCCAACCGCGCGAATCGACTTCGCCCAGAGGTCCGATTCCGTCTCGCGTGCTTGCCGCTGCCGACGCGTTTCCGCCTCCGACGTCAGGACGCGTTTCCACCATATCTGATGCAACACGCCCAGGAGCCGCCGGTCGGTTGTGACCGCCGCCGTGGAATGCTGCAGCAAACCTCGACCGATGCCGCCGCCGACAAGGCCCAGGCCCTCGACTGAACGATGCGAGGCGTAATCCAGTTCCGACCCGTCCTGAACGGCCGGAATCCGAGCGTGCGTTGCACAGGCCTCGCGCACCGGGCGGCGATGCGCCTCCTGAACCCGTTCGGGCGTAACTCCGGGGTTATTGAAAAAGCGATACGCCGGCTTGAGATCGGTCCAAGACGGGTGCTGATCGGGCAAGGAATGATCCGGAGCGCCCGCCGTCGCAGCCGCCATCTTCACGACTCTTTTGAAGGACGGCCGTCGCCGAAATCGATATCGCCGAACTGTTCGCGGCTCCAATCCGCCCCGGCCCGCAAAATCTCCCTCATCGGTGAACCTCCTGTTCAGGACTCCGTCGCAACTCCTTCGCGCGAACAGCGACCCTACTCCTTCGGCGCCAGGCCCGTGAAAACTATAGAAGTTATGGGTAAGGGTGAGGGTGAAGTCCCGGCGCGCCGGGACGGAACCCGTGGATTGTTCGATCTGGTCAGGTCCCCGCCCCGCAGGGGCGGATTCATTCTTTTCACCGATTTTCCACGGGTTTCCCTTCGCTTCACCCGTGGCTACAGCCCCTGATCCCTTGGGGGTCGCGCCGGCCCTTACATCTCTTCACGGTCGTCTTCGGGTTCCGTGGAGGTGCGGCGCGGAGCCGTCTGTCGGTCGTCGGCGATGCCCAACAAGGTCAACGCGTCGCGCTCGACGATGCCGCGGAGCTGTTCGCGGGGGATGGTGGGGAGGTTGGTTCCGTGGCAGAGGTGGTTGATGCTATAAAGGGCCTCGATGCAAAAGGAGGCCGGCGTCGACGGAAAACCGCTCCCAAACAGCAGCTTGTCCATGACTCCGCATTGGTAAGCGCTGAGTAGCGCCTGGTAGCCCTGCCAGGGTTGATTTAGCAACCCACTGATCTCCGCATAAACATGGGCGTGCTTGCTGAGCAAGGCGATGGTCTCGTGCACCCAGGGATAGCCCATGTGGGCGACGACCATCCGCAGATCGGGCAACTCCCTGGCGATCTCATCGAGCAGCACGGGTTGGGCGTATTGCAGCTTGGTGGCGGGGGAGACGTGGACGCCGGTGTGGAAGAGAATGGGCATTCCGCAGCGGGCGGCCTCGGCGTAGACGCGCATGGCGTGAGTGTCGCTGGGGTGGAAGTCCTGGGCGGCGGGGGCGACCGCAACGCCGGGCATGGCAAGCTGCTCGCGGGCACGGTGCAACTCGGCCATCGCTTCCTGGGGGTTGCTGGGGTCGATCCCGGCAAAGCCGATCAACCGTTGTCGATGGGTGTTGACGTAGGCAGCGACCTGGTCGTTGGGAATCTCCGCGGCCAGGTAACGGCTTTTGAAGCCGAGGACGATGGTGCGATCGACGGGTTCGGCGGCGGCCAGATGCCGCGATGGGCCGGCCGGGTGCGAACCGACCTGTCGATCCGCCGTCGGCTGGCGCCGGCCGTTGGGCGGCGTACATCGTCCCAACTGTGCCGCGGATTCCCAAGTGTGGGTGTAGCAATCGACGATCATGGGTGCCAGATCACGTTGCGCGGTCCCGTTGGCGCCGGCGGAACGAAGGGATCGTACCGCGGCGCTTCTGGGGGGTCAAGCGACGAAATCGACCGGCCCCTTCCGCACCGGCGGCTAGGCCGCCCGTGGTGCCGCCATGCCCTCGCCCCGGCCGGACGGGAGGTGTCAAGCCCGTTGCACTGAGGGCGCGATCGCTCCCTCCTGCGGCGAAGAGGCGGCGGCGTAGCGTTTCTTGGGAATTCGACCGGCAAGGAAGGCGAGCCGTCCGGCCTTGACCCCGTGGGCCATGGCGGCGGCCATCCGCACCGGGTCGGCGGCGCCGGCGATGCCCGTATTGAGCAGAACGCCGTCGGCGCCGAGCTCCATGGCGACGGTCACATCCGAAGCGGTTCCCACGCCGGCATCGACGATCACCGGATACTCCGGGTCGCCCTCCTTGAGATACTCGATGCAAAGCTGAATGTTCGCGGGGTTGAGGATGCCTTGCCCGCTGCCGATGGGCGACCCAAGGGGCATGACGCTTTTCGCACCCGCATCCTTCAACCGCTTCGCCAGGATGGGGTCGTCGCTGGTGTAGGCGAGCACCTCGAAGCCGTCGGCCACCAACTCCTTCGTCGCCTCCAACGTGCCAAACGGGTCGGGAAGCAACGTCTTGGTATCGGCGAGGACTTCGATCTTGACCCATTTCCCGCCGGGGTTGCCCAAGCCCTCCAGCAGTTCGCGGCTGAGCCTGGCCGATCGAATCGCGTCCTTGGCGTTGAAACAACCGGCGGTGTTGGGCAGGACGGTGTAACGGGTGAGGTCGAGATAGTCGAGGATCGTCTCGCGCTTCTTGCCGCCGTCTGAGGCGAGGACGTCGCGGCGGACGGCCACGGTGACGACCTCGCACTCCGAGGCGGCCAGAGCGGCCTGCATGAGGTCGAAGTTCTTGTATTTGCCCGTCCCCACGAAGAGGCGCGAGCCGAACTCAAACGACCCGACGCGATACCGGTCCGCGCCCATTATCCGCCTCCGACGAGGGTGACGATCTCGACCCGGTCGCCGTCGCGGATGGCGGTCTCCGCGAAGCTCCTCCGGGGAATCAAACCCTCGTTGATTTCGACCGCGACGCGGATCGGCTCAAGCTCCAGGCGGGAGAGCAATTGCCCGAGCGTGGTCGCGGAGTCGAGCGTTTCCGGTTGTCCGTTGAGCGTGAACTGCATGGTGCACCGGGGCGTCGTCTGAAACCGTGGTTCCTCTCGGCGGGGGATTATACGCGGTCGGCGGGCGACGTTCAAACGGTTCGAGCCTCTGCGAGTGGATGATGAGCGCCTAGACGATGCCCGCGGCGAGAAGGGCGAGAATGACGGTGATTTTGGCCTGGAGCCGCTGGGCGGAAACCCCCGGATCGTCGCGGTCATCCTTCCGATGGGCCCAGAGAACCAAGCCGGCCAGACACAACGCGCCGGGCGATCCGAAGTAGAGTACGAAGGTGACGGTTCCATCGGTAAAGGCCGGGCGGTAGAGGAGCATCGCCGTCGACAGGGCCAGCGTCGCCAGACCCATCCAAACACTTGCGAGCGCGAGCATGGGTCGTTACCCGTTAAGGATCGGGCGCGTCGAGACGGCGAAGTATTTTCGCTGAAACCAGAGCGCTACGCTCACCAAACTCACCAGCACCGGCACTTCGACGAGCGGACCGATGACGACCGCGAACGCGGCGCCGTGCTGGATCCCGAACACGGCGACCGCCACGGCGATGGGCAACTCGAAGTTGTTGCTGGCCGCCGTAGAGGCGATTCTCGTCCATCGCAACATCGCCGCCACGTTTGTGCCGAAACTCGCGGCCCGGTATCGCCACGAGGGCGTGGAAGTCCGTGGGGATCCAAGCGTTTGTGCGCTCGCGGAGGCGGGTGGGCCTCCGCGCCAGGCGAGGCCCGGGCCAGCCCCTCCTCGCCTGCCCCGGGCCGAACGTGCCCCTCCCCTCCGGGAACGGTTTATCCGACGTTCATCCGCAGATTCAGCCGTCGAACTCCTCGCCGAGGCGGCGAAAGCGATCGACAACCACAAGGGTCGCCCCAACGGTCGAACGCAGGGGAATCGCCTCGACGTGAGCTCGACAACGCGTGCATAGATCGCGCCCCGTCGAGCCCGCCGTGCCGACCTCCGAGAGCGGGACGCCGCAGCGCCGGCAGTGCGGTGCATCCAGCGGGACATCCCAAGTGAACATCAGTCCATCCTCCGTGCGCCGGGATAAACCGGCGA
This sequence comes from uncultured Phycisphaera sp., assembly GCA_964421865.1. Lineage (GTDB taxonomy): Bacteria > Planctomycetota > Phycisphaerae > UBA1845 > UBA1845 > SBAX01. The sequence goes on from CAYQZH010000318.1 coordinate 4,338, forward strand.
GGTGTTGTGAATGAAAGAGTCATACGTTGAAGGGTTATGCGGACGACTTCATCGTTGGGTTCCAGGACCA
>CAYQZH010000319.1:0-4383 GCA_964421865.1 uncultured Phycisphaera sp.
GGCTTGAGGTCATGACCCCGTTGGGGTCGATCCCATGCGCACGCTAAACACGAACCACGGGGAGAGGGCAGGGTGAGGGGTGAATTCTAGGAGATCTCCCTCACGGACGGGGAATATCCAACTCAACCGGTTGTGGGACTATTCTGTGGGACCGACTTTCGAGTGGGTCAATCTCACAACCGTTCACCATACACTACACCCGCCGGGGCCGCCCACCGGCTCCGGCGGGGACATTCTTCCCGGAGTGCGAGATCCCTCTCAGGGGGTTCTCCAAAGTCGCATAAAGGCGCGGAACGTGCTATAATGAGGGCACGAAGCTCCTCGCGCTCGCAAGACGCGCGAGGCCGCACGGGAACCGCCGATATGGTCGCTGAGTCCGTTCTCTCCGAAGCCACCCGTCGCCTCGTGGAGCAGTTCCACCCCCGGCGCGTGATCCTATTCGGCTCCCAGGCCCGCGGCGCCGGCGACGACCGCAGCGACGTGGACCTTCTGGTCATCTGCGACGTGGGCGACAACCGTCGGGCTCTTATGGTGGCCATGGACCGCTGCCTATGGGGTCTGCCCATCGCTCGCGACATCGTCGTGCTAACCCCCGAGGAGTTCGAGCGCGACCGCCACATTCCCGGCACGATCGCCCGACCGGCGTCCAAGGAGGGACGAATCCTTTATGACGCCGCCGCGTGACGCCGTTATCGCCAAGGTCCGCGAGTGGGCCGCCGTGGCCGATGAAGATTTCCGCGTAGCTCGCCACACGCTTTCCCTTTCCTCGAATTGCCCTTATCGCATGGTGGCGTACCACGCCCAGCAATGCGCCGAGAAGTACCTCAAGGCCTTTCTTGTTTGGCGGGACATCGACTTCCCTTATACGCACAACCTCGCCCGTTTGCGAGAGCTTTGCGCGACGTTGGCGGAATGGCCGCGCGAACTGCGAGACGCCGATGAGCTGTCCCCGTTCGCGATCACTACTCGTTATCCAGGCGAGTCTCCGGTCGTCACCGAAGCCGACGCACGCCTATCCGTCAGCGTCGCCGAACGCGTACGTCAGGTCGTTCGCCAAGCTCTCGAAAATGAAGGACTCAAGCTATGAAACCCCCTACGGACGGGAACAAGCAGTACCGCGACTGTCAGGGAGCGGGCCGCGCTCCGCGTCATCCAACTCAACCGGTTGTGGGACCACGGTGTGGCACTGCTTTCCAAGCAGCGTCCGTGGGGAGTTGCCCTCCCTGTGGGACCGACTTTCCAGTCGGTCAATCTCACGACCGTTCACATACAGCAGACCCCGCCGGGAGGGAAAGGAGGGAAATGGTCGGAAAGGCAAATTCAAACGCGACCACGCTGATCGACAAGCCCAAGCAGTGGTTGGAGTGTTTCCACGGAGACGACAACAACACCATTAACCGCCAGGTTTCCGGTTTGCTATCAGACTTGTGGTCATGGTGGACGATCAATGCCGCGCGCCAATGGACCGCGCGCAATGAAAAGGGGGACCCCAAAGGCTTTGGGCTACTGCACGGCCTCTTGGATCGGTGCTTCGCAACGAGTCACATGACCGCTGTTCGGCGTCTCTGCGACAAGTCTCCGTTCACCGGCAAGAAAGGAGTCTGGTCGCTCGTCTCGCTGCTCGATGACATGGCGTTACACACCCATCTGTTGACGCGCCGAAGCCTCGCCGAAACTGAGCGACCCGGGTACGATCCCAAGTTGGCCTCCCCAGCGGAAGCATTATTCGAATTTAATCAAACCGAGTCTCACCACAACACAATCGACCTTCTCAGTGGGATCGCCGCCGACTCCCGATCGGACGCGGATCAGGTACGTCCAGAGTCACTAGCCGTTCTGCAACGTCAACTGGAGACGACCTGCAAAGACGTGTGTGAGAAGGTCAACAAGTTCCTCGCCCACGCCGCCGCGCCGGAAAGCCGGTCTGCGCTGATCGACGATTCGTCGTCGGTGACGCCCGCGGATTTCCTCAATACGGCAACGGCCATCCGCGAAGCGTCCTACTTCGTTTCCGAAGTCCTGCTCAGAAGGGCATTCTGTCCGCTTCCTTGGAGCTTTCTGTACGACCCACTCGAGTACATCGAGTGTCCGCTGGTCAGCAAGGAAGACGTACCGAAAGTTCGGCGCGTGTGGGAGGTGACCAGGAACAAGTTGGCGGCGTCTTTCGGGGATGAGGTAGAGTTTATCAAGCGGCTTGGGTTGAACGCATGATGACGTCGCCCTGAACCTGTTCAAGCGCGTGCCCCGGGTGGCACTGACGGACTTTGACGTGTGTCTTTGCTCTTCAGCCCGGATGGCCCTGTTGAGTGATGTGCCACTGTTCTGTGAACAGTGCTTCCGTTCTGCTGCTTTGGTCATCGGGTTGCGAGGAACGTTCCGAAGCACGGGCTCAATGACTGTTACCCGCCCGGAACGGATTCCCACCGACGACGTGCGAGAACCGATCGTTAATGGGACCTCGGTGCCCATGCGACGCTTAACGTGGGGCCGAGTCTCTTATGTACTTCTCCCGTCCAATGCTCAAAATATAGAACCGCCACTCCTCGGTAAGCGATGCGAATTCCACCGCGCTTTCGAGCAATATTCGGCGGACGGTGTCCAAGGCATCGTCATCGGCGTCAATAGGATCCCACCCTGCTGATCGTCGTACTCCGTCGCGAATCCTCAGGATTTCGTCCCTGAGGTGCTGAGTCGTGCTCGCGTTTGCGAGCTCGCTCCATTGCGTATACCACAGCAGTGGGTCGTTCTCACGCTCACGTCCAGCACACGCAACACGTCCCTTCCTAAACCGGTTGATCTCGGCGTAATCCTTCGCTGGTAAATGCAAGGCCAAATCCACGAACTGCATGAAGAAGGCAGAGAAGACTGGCCAATCGATCGGTTCGCGCCAATCGGCATAACACAGCTTTATTGCGCGCTTGACAGCCCACTTTGGCGCTGGAAGAATTGTGTCCGGCTTCCAGCGTTTGTATGAATCGTGGTTGTCAACCCACTGGTTAGAGTACGTATCGAAAATTGCCCTTAACATGTCCGGGTCCATGTGGTCAGGTTGACTGGGAGTCCCTCGGAAGAGCCAGTTCAGTATACGCATGGCCGCCTTAACTCCAATCCCGTCGTCGCTGGTGATGCGGGAACACCGGTCCTACCTCGGCCGCCCAGACGGGGGTTGGGTGGCACAGACGGTGTACTGTGAAGATTGCTTTCGTTCAACGGTTTCAGGGATCCGGTTGCGAAGATCGTTCCGCGGGCGGTTGTGGTTGGGGCGGATGCTCACCGGCTGGACACCGGTGGCACATGTGGACCGCTTGCTTGCCCGCGTAGCTCCGGACGGATCGTGTCGCTTCCGCTCCGCGCTCTAGTTGTTCGCTCGCTCGCGCTCGCGGCTCGCTTCAATGCCCCGACGCCCGTTCCTCACGCGCTCCGTCGGCGGGCCAGCAAGGCCCGCACTTCTGGGACCAGTTCCGTGGGCACGGCCATGAACGTGACCTGCTCGCCCTCATGGGCGGCCTCAATCTCGGCAAACTGCTCGTCCTCCGTCTGGTCATCGTAGTGGGCGATCACCTCGCGAACGCGCTGCTCGTCCCAACCCGGCGGGAAGTTCGGTTTTGTCATGGTGGTCTGCTCCGCTGTCGTCGGCGGAAGGCCTACCGCGATGTCCTTTCCAATCGACAATCGCAAATCGACGATTGGCAATATCGCTCCCGCTCGCGGCTCGGATTCGCTCGCAGTGCGGTCGTTATGCTCGCGTCACGTGCGTCCGCTGGCGAGTTCTTCGGCGATGCAAATCTGCGGCTTGCCGACGACGCCGGCGCGTTTCATGGCCGCCGCCAGTTCCGGCGAATCCAAGAATCGTTTCGCGTTGGCCGCGGTGTCCCAATCGAACACCAGGCAAAGATCGTTCTTCTCGCCGGCGGCGTGTGCGACCCGAAAGCTGCGTTCGCCGCCCGCGCGGCGCTTCTCCAAAAAGCCGTCGAACTCCTTCTTCCACCGTGGGTAATCCTCGATGTTGTGCCGAATGACCACGAGAGCCATAACCGTCCTTTCCAAGAAGCCTGCATTCGCCCTACCGGCATTATACTCCGGTCGAACAGGTCGAAAAGGGGGACATTCCGGTTCTTGACGCGATGGGGCCTCGCTCGGGACGGGCCCGGGTGGCCCGGGTGGCCCGGGTACTCCGAACCTGGGGGACTGATTCGCCCGCGACGCGGCTGTTCCCGCCCCGTTTCGTAATTCGTAACTCGTGATTTGTAATTGACTCCCGCCCGCCGCGCGCGCCGCCGGGCCGGACAGAGCTGGTTCTCGTCGTCCGGCGAGGGTCTTGGCCCCACCAGACTCATCTGCCCGAACAAAACATTCAAGAGCTGCGGGACCTCGTCGATGTTG
>CAYQZH010000320.1:0-4348 GCA_964421865.1 uncultured Phycisphaera sp.
GTCGATGAAGCACGGGTCTGGGGCGACGATCGCAACGCACGGCAAGTCGGGGTCGGTGGGCAGTTCACGACCTCCGACGCCTGCGTCAAGCTGAAGCACCCATACCCGAAAGTTAAAGAGTGACGCACGACTAGGCTTGAGCGTCGCCTTCGAACGGTCAAGGCGCCTTTATCGGTCGCGGCTGGACGATAAGTTGGACAACGAGACCGCCTACGAGCTTTTTTACGCGATCCGCATCGCCGAATGGCTGGTGATCACGCCGGACGTTCAGTCCATCGACAATCCGGGGGCCCACGGCGACGTGGGGAGGACCATCGTCGCGGGCGTCCGCACGCGAGTCTCCTTCTGAGCATACCGACGCGGGGCGGGAGACACCGCCGGCGGCTGGTACGCATCTTGCTACAAGACTAAGCGTTGGGCCGGTCGCGTCGCCTCGGTTCGACGTGGGCAGTGGGGTTCTGCGCGGTGCGACCGCCGGTTTGAGGCTTGTCCTGAGCCTCGAAGGATTGGAGGGCGACGCATGATCGAGATGGTCATCCACGGGCGCGGCGGGCAGGGCGGGGTGACGCTGGCCAAGCTGATCGCCACCGCCTACTTCCGACGGGGGAAAGAGGTCCAGGCCTTCGGGGTCTACGCGGCGGAGCGCTCCGGGGCCCCGGTTCAAGCCTACGTCCGGGTGGATGACACCGAGATCACCAATAGCAATCCGATCCGCACTCCCGATCACCTGATCGCCCTTGACCGAACGTTGATATCCCCCGCGATCCTGGTCGGGGCGAAACCCGAGGGGTGGATCATTCTCAACAGCGTCGACGGCCCGGCGGCGTTCGCCGATCTGTTTCCCGGTCGGCAAGTCGCGACGGTAGATGCCACACGCTTGGCACTTGGTAACGGTCTAGGGACGCGGGCTGTTCCCATCGTCAACACCACGCTCTTCGGCGCGGCGGCGCGGGTCCTGGGTCTGACGATCGAGGACGTGGAATCGACGCTGGCGGAGAGCAAGTTCGGCGGCGCCAACGTCACCGCGGCGCGGGAGGCCTTCGCTTGCGTCGCCATGGAACACCTCACGGGAGCGGCGACGGCGCTGCAGCGCTCCCCGACGGCCGGGAGCGTGCCCGGACTGTTGGACGCCGACACGGGCGAGAAGCCGCGGATCAAAACGGGCGACTGGGCGAATCGCCAGCCCAGCCGAGTGCAGTTCACGCCGCCGTGCAACGCGACTTGTCCCGCGGGCAACGATGTCCAAGGGTTCATCGACACAATCGCCAAGCAGAATCTCGACCACGCTTTGGAAATCCTCCTGCGGACCACGCCGTTCCCCGGCGTGTGCGGCCGAGTTTGCCCGGCCCCGTGCATGGACGCCTGCACCCGTCGGCAGTTCGACGCCGCGGTCAACGTACGTGAACTGGAGCGGTACGTGGCCGACCATGCCCAACGCGTAAGAGCGGCAAAGCCCTGGAAAACGCAACGGGTTGCCGTGATCGGCTCGGGACCGGCGGGTCTCAGTGCCGCATACGCGCTGAGCCGGCTTGGCTATCCGGTGACGGTGTTTGAGGCGGATCGAGAGCTGGGCGGGCTGCTTCGCACTGCGATCCCCACGTATCGTCTTCCTCGAAGCGTCGTCGATGCGGAGATCGAATACATTTTGCAGGGCGGAGTCGAGGCCCGGACGAACCATCCCGTTGACGCGGAGGAATTGCAGCGACTCACACATCGGTTTGATGCGGTCCTCATCGCCACGGGGCTGCAGAAGCTGCAGTCCATCGAACTGGACGGTTCATCGAACGTGGTCGCGCAGGGCATCGACTTTCTCAATCGGACGCGGACATCTGCGGAATCGCTGCACGGGATGCGCGTGGTGGTCATCGGCGGAGGCAACACCGCGATCGACGCGGCGCGCTCGGCGCGGCGGGCCGGGGCGGTGAGCGTGCAGATTCTCTATCGTCGGTCACGGGCGGAAATGCCGGCGATCCGCGAGGAGATCGACGAGGCCCTGGAAGAGGGGATCGTGCTGGATGAACTCGTCGCGCCGCTGACGCTGCGCCGGGATGGACTAGGACCGCTCCTGACTTGCCAGCGAATGCGCCTGGGAGAACCGGACGCCTCCGGGCGGCGGCGGCCGATCCCCGAGGACACCGAGGACGCCCAGTTCGACGTGCGCTGCGACCGGGTCATTCTGGCGATCGGGCAGTCGGGCGACCTGTCGATTCTTCCGCCGGGGTGGGAACTTCGCGACGGAGCCGTCGCGCGGGTCCCGGCCGATGTGCCGATCTTCGCCTGTGGAGACCTTGCGGTGAATGAGGGGACGGTGGCCGCCGCGATCGGCAGCGGACGCCGCATGGCCGAGCGCATTCACCAAGCTCTCACTCGCGAGGATTCGTCGCAGTCGGCAACGCCGGACGTGGCTGCGTTTGAGTCCATCCGGACGCAAATGTTTCAGCACCAGCCGGCCCAGCGGGGGGGCCTATTGCCCCCCGCCTCGCGCCGCCGCAGTTTCGACGAGGTGCGGCTCGGCCTGATCGACGGCCCGGAACCGCGACCGGCTCTCTTCGAGGCCCAACGATGCTTCAGTTGCGGTGTGTGCAACCAGTGCGACCGCTGCGTCACGCACTGTCCGGAGGGAATTATGGTGCGGAACGGAGACGGGTATCGCTTCGATGAGAGCTACTGCAAGGGCTGCGGCGTCTGTGCGGCGGAGTGTCCGCGTAGTGTGATTGTGATGCAAGATCTGTAGGCGTAGGCGAGGGTGGAGCCAATCCCATGGCACGTGCATTGGTGACCGGCAACTATGCGGCGGGATATGCAATCGCCCGCGCCGGCGAGGCCAACCGCAACGCGCGCGGCTGCGCGGGCGGTGCCTATCCCATCACGCCGCAGACGGAGATCATTGAATTTCTTCGCGGCTTCGAGTTCACCAAGGGGCGGGTCGTTCCCGTGGAATCCGAACACAGTGCGATGGGCGTCTGCATCGGGGCGTCGCTCGCCGGGGCCCGGGCGTTCACGGCCAGTTCATCCAACGGACTGGCGTACATGACGGAGAACGTCTTCGCCGCGGGCTACTACCGATTGCCCATCGTGATGATCGCGGTCAATCGCACGCTCGGACCGCCGTGGAACATCTGGGTCGATCAGGGCGACAGTCTCGCTCTCCGCGACGCGGCATGGCTCCAGTTCTACACTGAATCCCATCAGGACCTCGTGGACACCATCCTGCTTGCGTTTCGGGTGGCGGAGGATGAACGCGTTCTGCTGCCTGCGATGGTGGCGATGGATGGCTTTCTCACTTCCCATACGCAAATGGGCGTAGAACTGCCGGAGCAGGAACTCGTCGATCGTTATTTGCCTTCGTGCAAGATTCCCCACCGTCTTCGCGCGGACCGCCCGACGACCATCGGCGGACTGACTTGGCCGAGAGAGACGGAACACCATCGCCGTGAGATCCAGGAGGCGATGGATCGCGTGCCGGCCGTCCTGAACGAAGCGATCGACGAGTTCGAGGCGGTTTTCGGGCGACGACCGCATGGCGCTCTCTCCTGCGAGCGCACCGACGATGCGGAAATCGCCATTGTCGCGTGCAATACCATCGCCCGGACCGCCCGGCAGGTGGTTCGCGAGCGTCGCGAGCGCGGTGAACGGGTCGGACTGGTGAAGTGCAAGCTCTTTCGTCCGTTCCCCCGCGCGGAAATGATAAACGCCCTCAGTTCGGCGCGGCGAGTGGCCGTGTTGGACCGGAATCATTCGCCGGGTTCGGGGGGAATCTTCTGGCAGGAAGTGGTTACATCCTTGCGGGGTCGCCAAGACATTCTCGTTCAGAACTATTTGGTGGGACTGGGCGGGGGGGACGTCACCCCGGAACTGATCGGAGAGATCGTGGACGAACTGGGGACTCAAACGACGGTCCAAGAACCGATCTGGAAGGAAACGGCCGCATGACCACGACGCTGACCGGATGCTCATTCGGCGCCGACTTGAACGACTCCCTCCTTCGCCCGGGCAACACGAATTGCGCGGGATGCGGCATGTCGCTCGGACTGCGCTGGCTGGATGAAGCGCTCGGCGGGGAAGTCCCATTTCTGGTCGTGCCGGCCTGTTGCGGCATTGTGACTGCGGGGGCGTTTCCCACGACGGCCTACGGAGCGCCGACCGCCGCCTCGACCTTTGCCGGAGCGGCGGCAGTGGCGACGGGGATTGCATCCGTTCTCCGGATGAATGCCGAGTCCTCGCCGGTGGTCTGCTGGACCGGCGACGGGGGGACGTATGACATCGGGGTGGCGACGCTGTCCGCAGCCGCGGAGAGAAACGAAGACATCCTCTACATTTGCTACGATAACGAGATTTACGGAAACAC
>CAYQZH010000321.1:0-4341 GCA_964421865.1 uncultured Phycisphaera sp.
GTGGATATCTACGCTCTGGGCGTGATGCTCTACGAAATGCTTTGCGGCAAGGTGCCGTTTGAAGGCTCGTCGATGGCCGAGGTGCTGATGAAGCATCTCACCTCGCAACCAGAACTGGACAATCTGCCGCAACCCTTCGCCCGAGTGATCCGCAAGGCGTTGGAAAAGGACCCCAAGGACCGCTACCAGACCGTCGAGGAGATGGTCGAGGAAATGCTCGCGGGCGAGGAGATTCAAAAGAGCCTGGCGGGCTTCAGCCCTCGAAGCCTGGAAGGGGCCGTGCGACAAGGCGGACGCGATCGCGCCGACTCGCCGCTGCCTTCACCGAATCCCACGCCTGCCGGTCCAGGTGGGTTCCGGCACGCCGCCGACGTGATGCGCGACGCGCGCCGTGAACACCGCGATTCCGGTCCCCTCCGCGTTCCGCTGCCAGACCGGATCGCGCGGAAGATGGAACGCATCCAGCGGAAGATTGACCGCAAAATGGCGAAGTACGGTCCCAGGCCGGGCGGCCTCGAGCGGGGCGTTGACGATCGCGCGGCCGAGCACCTCATGGACGGCTCCCCTCTCGGGCACGTGGACCCGTGGAAGCGCTGGTTGCTGGTGGCGCTGCTCCTTTCCGTGTTGGCCGTCGGATTGGGGCTGGGGGTCGGGAACAGTTGGCGCGGGCCGAACGGTGATCAAGTCGGCGCCGCGGCGGGGATGCTCGTGGGCGCACTCTTTCTTGCGATAGCGGCTGGTCGCTGGGCGTCGGTCTGGTTCAATGTCGCCGCCGGGCCGGCGTGGGCGCAGCGGATGGTGCGGGCGTGCTGCGCGGCCCCGTTGCTGGCCATCGGTTGTGCGCCGATGTTTGATATTGATACCGGTCTGGGGATGCCCGTCTGGCTGGGTCTGATCGCGTCAGCCGCCTTGGCCGATTGGGATGCGCTCGCCGACGGGCGACTCTGCGGAACCTTCAGTTTCCGGCATGTGTTCTCCAAATGGCTTGGGGCCCTCATCGCCACGGCGATCGTGGGCGGACTGATCCGCGCTCCCGGCCACAAGGTCATGTTTATCAGTGCGTGGGTCGCCGCGGCGGTTTCGCTTGTCATGCAAGCTGGGGCGGCGTGGATACCTTACCGGCGACGCGAATCTCGCGCCGCCGCCGGCGACGCCGCGCACGCCGGTCGCGGACCCTCGCCGACACAGACGTTCTCTCCGATGGCCGCGGGCGGTCCGCCTCCTCCACCTCCGCCGAGCGCCCCTTGGGCGGCGCCTGCTGCGCAATCGCCAGTCCGGGATTCCGGGCGGGCTTCGCTCGCTCCGGCAGCCGCACCCGCGCGATGGGCGTTGACGCGAGCGTTCTGGGGACTCGTCGCCTTTGGTTTGATGGGCGGGGCGATCGTGACCTTCCTCGTGCCGCTGATCGCGACGGACATGGACCACCATGACGTTACGCTCGCGGTCATCCTGTGCACCGGGTTCGCGTCGTTCATGATCTACGCCCTGAGCAAGCTCGGACCGGTGAAGCGGGTCGGTTTCTGGCGTGAGACATTCCGCCCCTTCCTGATTTCCCTGAGTCTCTTCGGGATCGGCGGTACCACGACGGGGATCGCGCGGGAGTGGAACCACTACTCGACGCCGTGCGATCCTGATAAGGCAGTCGAGGAGTGCCTCCGCGAAACTGCCGAGCATCATGCAATGATGGTGGAAGCCGATCTGAAAGCCGTGAGGGCGAAGGTCCGCATTCCCATCCCGCCGATTCCGCGGGGTCGCTTCGGGCACGGAGAACCCGGTCTTCCACATCGCTGCGTGTCCGATGAGGAGCGAGTGGCCCTGGTCAGCGGACTGGTTCTCTCGTCGCTGCTGTTCCTCTCACTCATGCTGACTTTCGTGACGGGCGGCCGGGCTCGACGCACGCCGCCGTTTCTCCAAGGCGGCGATGCCGACCCCACGGGCGGCGGATCGGCCATCCCGCCCGGGGCGTGATGCCTGACCGGCCCCGGCTTGCTTGCGGGCGGGGTCGGCGATATACGTCGGGCATGGGTCTGCATTCGCGTCGTCGCGTTTCACCCATCGGTCGCGTCGCCGTGCTGCTGCTCGGAGTTGCAGGGTGCGCTTCGGGCCGGGAACGGACCCGACTTCTCAAGGACAACGACTCTCTGCGCAGGGACAACGGACGGCTCGAACGCGCCGTCGCCCAGCGGGATGAGACGATCGCCTCGTTGTACAAGCAGATTGACAATCTGAAGGGATTCGCTCCGGATCGTCCGCTCGACCTGTTCGCCCCGGTCAAGCTCGAGATCGCCGGCCTGTCGGGCGGGGCCGACTACGACGGCAAACCGGGCGACGACGGAATCACCGTATACCTTCGGCCTAGGGACGCGGACGGGGACGCGGTGAAGGTTCCGGGGCGGATGAAGGTTCAACTGGTCGATAACACCGTGATCGGCTCGCCGCGTGTGCTCGGCGTGTATGCCTTCGATGACCCGAACGAGACGCGCAAGGCCTGGCACGCGAAGTTCGGTACGCAGCATTTCTCGCTCAAATGTCCCTTCCGACCGGACATGGAGCTTCCCAAGTCGCGGAGGGTGATGGTGAGCGCCGAGTTCGTCGACCTGCTGACCGGGGCCACGCTAACGGCCAGCCAAGAGGTCGGATTCTCCATGCCCGATCGGTGACGAGAGTGCCTTTTCGCCGGCCGCGGCGGTGCGTCGCCGCGGTCGCGGGCTCTGAGCGATCTTTGTGCCTTCGCCCATTCATCATTCGACAATCGGCAATCGACGCTTGTCCTGAGCCTCGAAGGAATCGACAATAGTTCCGGCCGACGATGTCCCTGGCACCGAACACATCTCTGGGTCCTTATGTGGTCCTCGCTCCCCTCGGCGCGGGGGGGATGGGAGAGGTCTACCGCGCCAAGGACACGCGGCTGGACCGCGAGGTGGCGATCAAGGTGCTGCCGGAGCGTCTGGCGAATGACGCCGACGCGTTGGCCCGCTTCGAGCGGGAGGCCAAAGCCGTCGCCGCACTCTCGCATCCCAACATCCTGGCGATCCATGACGTCGGACACGAACACGGCATCTCCTTCGTCGTCACCGAGTTGTTAGAGGGTGAGACGCTCCGTCAGCGGTTGGGGCGGGCGGCGATTTCGTGGCGTCAGGCGGTGGAGATCACCGTCAGCGTCGCCGACGGGCTTTCCGCCGCTCACGCCAAAGGGATCATCCACCGCGACCTGAAACCCGAAAACATCTTCATCACCACCGCCGGCCACGTGAAAATCCTCGACTTCGGCCTGGCTCGGATGGAACCGGAAGGCCGGGTCGCCCCCGGCCACGCGGCGGAAAGCACACCGACAATGACCCTGGCCACGCGCCCCGGCGCGATTCTTGGAACGCTCAACTACATGTCGCCGGAGCAGGTCCGCGGTCTGCGTACCGACGGCCGCAGCGACATCTTCTCCCTCGGCTGCGTCGTCTACGAGATGGTCGCGGGACGTCGAGCCTTCACCGGCGACACACCCGCCGACACCATGACCGCCATCCTCAAGGAGGAACCGGCCGGCATCACCGACGCACGTACGGGCATTCGCCCCGAACTCGAGCGCGTCATCGTCCGCTGCCTGGAAAAAAAACCCGAGCAGCGCTTCCAATCCGCCCCCGATCTGGCCTTCACCCTCCGCTCGATCCTCGCGGATAGCGGAGTAACCCCCGCCCGAAAGCGGCCCCGGCTTCCGTGGCCGGCGAAGGCGGCGATCGTCGCCCTTGTCGCAGGGGGGCTGCTCGTCGGCGCGTTCATGGTTCGGCGGGAGCTGCGCCTCGTACGCCGCGAGGCCAGGGAGACAATCGATTCGCTCGCCGTACTGCCGCTTGAGAACCTCTCCCACGACCCGGAGCAAGACTACTTCGCTGATGGAATGACCGATGCGCTGATTGCTCATCTGGGAAAGATCGGTGCGCTGCGGGTGATCTCGCGGACTTCCGTCATGCAATACAAGGCAGTGAGGAGGCCGCTGCCGGACATCGCAAGAGAATTGAATGTTGATGTGGTGGTGGAGGGGTCGGTCCTGCGTGTTGGAGACCGGGTGCGGATCACGGCGCAGTTGATCCACGCGGCGACTGACCGGCATCTCTGGTCCGAGACCTACGAGCGCGACCTGCGCGATGTGCTGGCGTTGCAGAGCGAGGTGGCCAGGACGATTGCCCAGGAGATCAAGGTCAAGCTCACGCCGCAGGAGCAGGCCCGAATGGGTGAGGCTCGTCCCATCAACCCCGAAGCGTACCAGGCCTACCTGAAGGGCCGGTTCCATTGGAACAATCGTACGCGGGCGGGGATGCAAAAGGCTATCGAGCATTTTCGCCGTGC
>CAYQZH010000322.1:0-4327 GCA_964421865.1 uncultured Phycisphaera sp.
GTCCGCGGTGCGACGGATCGGGAACTGCTCCATACCGCGCCGCATGTGGCCGCCGTGATCGCCATCCTGCAGGCGACGCACGAACACCGTATCGATGCCGGTTCCGGAGACGACCCCCAACTGGCCCGTTCGTGCCACGGCGTTGGCCAGCCGCCAGTTGGAGACAGCCACACCCATGCCGCCTTGAATGATCAGGGGAAGCCTTGAGAGCTGTTCCATGGAGGGAGTATAGCGTCGACGAGGCGCTCGTGCGTTGTCACCGACTGCGATCGATAAGGGCGTCTTCATGCGGGGCCGGGTGCCCCACCCCTTGGGGTGGGGGACTGATTTCATAGCACCGAGAAACCGCCGTCCCAATCCATCGCGATCGGCGTTCGCTCACCAAACTCGTAGAACCGATAGCTGCTCCAAGGCCAGTCCTCCGCCCGATCGACAAGTCCACGGCGGATCGGGTTGGCGTGGACGTAGTTGATCTTTTCCAACAGCGTATCTTCGGCAAACACGTTGAAGTCGTATCCCCTCGGCTTCCAGAATGGTTTCTCGCCCGGACTCCGCGCCCAATCATTTAACGGAGCAGTACCGAGCGACCGGTGTTTGCTCCACACTTCGCGGAGAGCCGCTTTGCAGAGCCGGCCGGTAATGCTCTTGAACTCCTGGAGAAACGTGGAGATCGGAACCGGCGGCTGATCGCAGGTGCGCTGCGGCAGCAAGACCAGATGCACATGCTCCGGCATGATGACGTAGGCAAGCCAGCGGACCGCCTGACGCTCACGGACGGCGTTCATGCCGATGATGATCCCGCTGCAAACCCTCGGGTGGCGAAAGAACTGGAGGCGACGAAACGTGGAAATCGTCAGGAAGTGGATGTGACCCGCTTCATCATGTCGGCGGAGTCGGCTGGGCACGCGGTCATTCTAAACGCGAGTTCGCCGGCAGTCCCCCACCCCAAGGGGTGGGGCACCCGCGCTGTAGACATGCCCACTCTCGGCTACGATTCGGGCAAGGACCTGCGAAACGATCGGGCCACAAGAACGGTGACCAGCGTCACGACGAACCCGATCCCGCCGAGGCGAAACCGCTGAGCGAGCTTGAGGTCCGACTGGACGACTCCGCAGGAGACCAGTTCGACGCCGATGTCGGCGGCGGCGGCCTGACGGCTCGCGGCAAGCTCGCGGAGACGTTCCTCGGCCCGTGCGAGGTCCGCCTCGGCCGTTTGCAGTCGGTTCGCGGCCAGTTCGGCTTGCAAGACCGCGTGGAGAAAACCCTCGCTCAAACCGACCGCCTGGATCAATCCGTCTTGCACGGCGAAGAGCTGTTCGATGGTCTGCTCGGATGTGGCGCGGGTTCGTTCGACGGCGTGCTCCGCCTCGGCGAGCGCCTGGACGCGCTGCTGTTGAGCCTTTTCGATCGCGTCGGCCTGGAGACGCTGCTCGAGGCGCTGCATCTCCTCGACGGTGCGGCGGCGCAGTCCGCGAGCGCTGCGCAGCGCCGCGTCGAGTCGGAAATTATCCGGCGTGTCGATGGCCCCCGCCGCAAACTCGAAGCGATGATGGGCGGACTGGGCCGCCTGAAACGCTCGCGTGAGGTTGGATTGAAGCACGTGGTGCCGGGCGTGGTCAGTCGGCTGCTCGCCCAAGGTGTTCACGTGGGAGCGCAGCGCGGCGAGCCTTTGCGACGCCGCGAACAGGAAATCGCTGAGCAAGGAGCGGGCGCGTTGATACCCATCGAGGAGTTCCCCGCTTTGCGGATCGACCTCCCGCCGCTGAAGGGTGGTGAACTCGCCGGTCCACGCGTCCACGAAGACGCCGAGCGTCTGGCGATACAGCTCGGTCTCGCTCACGACCCCTTCCACCGCTGCCCGGACGTTGGGCGGGAGGCGGGCCGTGTCGCTTTGCGACGCCGTCCGCAGTAAATCGTCCGTGGCCGAGCGAAGCTGTTCGAGGCGGCCTGCCGATTGCTGCCAAACGTTGAGAAGATGCAGCTTCAGTTCCGACAGCCTCACGTCCAGCTCGCGCAAGTCCTGCCGCAACGCCGGGTCGGATTCCAACGCCCGGCGACGGTCCTCGGCGCCGACGATGCCGCGGGCCGGTTCCGACTCGGTTTGCAGTCTGTCCACTCCGGAAGCGGCCTCGGCGAGCTGCTCGCGCACCGTGGCGAAGTCGGATCGCAGGGCTCGCCATCGCTCAAGCAAGGCATCGCGATTGATCCGTGGGTCGCTGGGCGGCAACGAACCCGTTGCGGCCTCCACCTCCGCCTGGGCGTCGCCGGCGCGTTGCCGCAGTGCGGCGACGAGTTCAGAGACTTCATGCTCAGCGTCCGACGGAGTCTGCCGGGCTTCGTCCGCACGTTCCCGAAGCACGGACAAGAAGCCGTGTGCAGCGACGGAGGCCTCCTCGACGCCGCGACGACGATCGGTCGTGGTTACGCCCAATTGAAGAAACCCGTCGGCGGGAGCGTGGACCCACCAATGCGGGTTGACTCCCGGCGCGCCGGGATCGGCGTCGGCGTGGGGTGTTCCCAGACTTGACGCGTACGATGCTAATGCGGCGCCCAGCTTGAGGTCACGTGGAGCGACTGACGCCTGCACGATCTTGAACCTGGCCGCACAGTCGTGTTCCGCCGGCGTGGCGACGGCGAGCAACATGCCGACGACCGCGGCTCCGACGACGGCGACCGCAAGGTTGGACCGAGACGCCGACCGATCCCGGCGCGCCGGGAGCGACCCGTGCCGATACCCCAGGGAGGCCGTGGACAGCCCATCCAGTTCGGTTCGCCGGTCCGACGCGATCGCATGGGCACTGCGTTCGAGCGGCGTTTTCATGCCCGGACCCACGCCGACGACCGGCCCGCCGGGACGCGTGTCAGGTGTCAACGCCGTTGCCTTTCAGAAGGCGGTCGATGCGCGCCCGGTCGTCCTCGGTGATCGTCCACCCGACCCCGCCGACGTTCTCGGCGACTTGCGAGGGTCGCTTGGCTCCGACGATCGGCGCGGTTACACCGGGATGAGTGGCCGTCCAGTTGATGACCAGTTGTGCGACGGTTCTCCCGCACCCGGCGGCGATGTCCCTCAATCCATCGACGATGCGGAGATTGCGGCGGAAGCGTTCGCCGATGAAGTCGGGGTCGCGAGCGCGGATGCCTCCCGGTCGGTCGCCGGGTTGGAACTTTCCGGTCAGCAGGCCTTTGGCAAGCGGGCTGTAAGTGATCGCACCCATGTTGTGCTCAATGCAGAAGGGCAGAAGATCATCGGCGGCGCGTGGTTGAAGCATGGAGAAGGGAAGTTGAAGGCAGTGCACCGGCCCGAACTCCCGAGCGGCGGTGATCTCCTCGCAACTGAAGTTCGACAACCCCACTGCGCGGATCTTCTGATGCTCCATAAGGGTCATCATCGCTTCCATCGTCTCACGGATCGGGGTATGCGGATCGGGCCAGTGGCACTCGTACAGGTCGATCACGTTCACCCGCAACCGGCGGAGGCTCTGCTCGCACTCGCGGAAGATGCTTTCGCGCGACAAGCAGCGGGGCGGCAGTTCGTCCTTCGATCGGGGGAAGAGCAATCCGCATTTCGTGGCGATGGCGACCTCATGGCGGCGTCCCTGGATGGCCTTGCCGACGATCTCCTCGCTGTGGCCCAACCCATAGATCGGGGCGGTGTCGATCAGGTTGACGCCCAGGTCAATCGCTTGGTGGATGGCGGCGATGGACTCCCGGTCGTCAATATTCCCCCACGTTTCCACGGCTCCGCCTATGGCCCAAGTGCCAAGGGCGATCATGGACACCTCAAGGCCGCTGTCACCCAGCTTTCTTCGCTCCACGGTTCGTCTACTCCGTCGAGAGGTTGGCACTTGGTCATCGTGACCGGTGCCTGGGGGCAAGATTCATCCATGCTAACCATCACCTATATGCAGAACAATAAACGTGCGAGTTGGGTAACGGCGAGCGATAACTTTAATACAAGCGTAACGGTAATTATTAATGCCACGCACTATTATAGCTGGTTCTAGAGGTGCCCACTTGACGGGGACGGGATCGCCTCGGTTTGAAGACTCGATCCGGTCGTTCCGTCGTCAGAGGGTTGAAGGACGTGGGTGGGGGTGACCAAGTTGCGATGGGGCGGGTGACGCGTGAGTGCGAGGCGCGGGTCGGGTTCGCTCGTTTTTGCGTCGCTTTTGCGTTTGACAGGCTTTGCGACCTAGCTATACTTGCCCGGCTCTAAGTGCAGGTGTGGGAACGGCGCGTGGCGCGATCAGTTCGGCAGCGAGCGAGGATGGCGTTGCTGCTGTAGCTCAGCTGGTAGAGTGCGTCCTTGGTAAGGACGAGGTCACGG
>CAYQZH010000323.1:0-4275 GCA_964421865.1 uncultured Phycisphaera sp.
CCGGAGGCGGCCACGTCGATCGCCGGCCAGACGCGCTTGTCGACCAGGCGGCGGTCGAGGTGCAACTCGCTGTTACCCGTGCCCTTGAACTCCTCAAAAATGACCTCGTCCATCTTCGACCCGGTATCGACCAAGGCCGTGCCGATGATGGTCAGCGACCCGCCCTCCTCCATGTTTCGGGCGGCGCCGAAGAAGCGCTTGGGCTTTTGCAGAGCGTTGGCGTCCACGCCGCCGGAAAGGATTTTCCCGGAGTGGGGGACCTCGGTGTTGTAGGCCCGGGCCAGTCGGGTGATGGAGTCGAGGAGGATGACGACATCGCGTCCGTATTCGACGAGGCGCTTGGCCTTTTCGACGACCATCTCCGCGACCTGCACGTGGCGGGAGGCGGGTTCGTCGAAGGTCGAGCTGACCACCTCGGCCGTCGTGTTCCGCTGCATCTCGGTGACCTCTTCCGGTCGCTCGTCGATGAGCAGAATGAACACGTAAGTATCGGGATGGTTCTTGGCGATGGCGTTGGCCATCTTTTGCAGCAGCACGGTCTTGCCCGTCCGCGGCGGGGCGACGATGAGCATGCGCTGCCCCTTGCCGATCGGCGTGACCATATCGACGATCCGCATGTTCATTTCATCCTGCGCCGTCTCCAGGAAGAGCCGCTTGTCGGGATGAAGGACGGTGAGGTCCTCGAAGTTGGTCTTCTCGGTGACGTCGTTGGGGTCTGCGAGGTTGATGGCCTCGACGCGGAGCAGGGCGAAGTAGCGCTCCGACTCCTTGGGCGGACGAATCTGACCCGCGACGATGTGCCCGGTGCGCAGACCGAACCGACGAATCTGCGAGGGGCTGATGTAGATGTCGTCCGGGCAGGGCAGATAGTTGTATTCGGGGCTGCGGAGGAACCCGAACCCGTCGGGCAGGATCTCCAGCACGCCCTCGCCGTACATCAGGCCGTTGCGGTTGATCCGCTCCTTGAGAATCTTGAAGATGAGGTCCTGTTTTTTGAGGCCGGTGTACTCGTCCAGGCCCTCCTTCTTGGCGACGTCGTGCAGTTCCTGCACGCTCATCTTCTGCAGTTCGGTGATGTGAATGTTGCCGCGCTTGATCTCCTCGTACTTCGCGTGGGTTTCGGCGTCGATCGGGCCGGACGAGGGGTCGATCTCAAAGCGCGAGGGTGGGGGCGGGGGCGGCACCACGTCCTCTACTTCAACAACTTCGGGTTCGCCGTCGGGAATGGATGGTGACATAGGGGTCTCTTCCTCCGTAGAAACAGTGGTTCTCTTCTTGGTCGTACGCACCTTACCGGTGGTGGCTCTCGCCATGAAACAATCCTCCTGAATGGGACGTGCCTTCAACGCAGGCGACGGGTTTGTTTATTTGAATAGGACTCTCGATGCCCGCCCGCGTCTTTCGATTCGCCGAGCCGCTTTCCAGGGCGCTCAGGCGTTGGCGGCGAGCACCGAGGCAAAAACTCGCTCTACCTCGGTTCGCAACTGGTCCAGATTGGCATGGTTGATCACCACATGATCGGCATTCGCCCTCTTCGTGTCCAGTGAATTCTGGAGGTTTTCCCTCCGTCTCAACTCCTCCTCCGACCATCCGCGAGAGGCCGCCACCCGTCGGACACGAACCGACCAGTCGGCCTCCACGAAGATCACCGCGTCGCAGTAGTCCCCTAAACCCGCCTCATACAACTTCGGGGCGTCCAGGACAATCGCCCGTACCGCCCCGTCGGCGTTGTACGCCGCCACAAGTTGCTCGCGGCGGCGATGGATACGGGGATACAGCAACTTCTCCAATCGATCCAGCTCCGCCGGATCGTTAAACACGATCGACGCCAGGGCCTTTCGGTCCACTCCCCCCTTTGAGGGACAGACCTTGTCACCCCACCAAGCCCGCAGCGTCGCGATCACCTCCGGCTCCGCGAGCTCCTCGTGGGCGATGCGGTCCGAGTCGATCACGGCCGCGCCGAGCGACTGGAGGATGCGAGCAACGGAGGATTTCCCCGCCCCGATCCCGCCCGTCAAACCAATAATCGGCTTGATGCGCTGAACGCCGACTCGCGACACCGTTCTCGAGCCGCGAGTTGAATCGCTCACCGCTCGCCCCAGGATTGGCCCAAACGGCGCTTCGCGGGCCTTTCAAAATCCTTGCCCACGTCCGCGAGCAGCGCCGCCCGTCGCTACGACTTTTCGTGGAAGCACCCCGACGTCACCGTCCGTGGCTACTCGACCTGGAAGTATCTGGCCTCTCGAAACCCGCCAAACACGATCACACACGGAGCGTATACGGCGACGGGGCAAACTGCAACAGGGGGTTCAATCCCGCAGAACCGACTGTAGTATACACGGCCTGCAAGGGCTTGTCACCCCCTTTTTCTAAAATTTTTCGGCTCTCTTTCGTGGGCCTTTTCTTGAAGCCGGTTTGACAACTTTTTGCGTCCTGTCTCGTGCAACGACGACCTCAGGTTCATGTCGTGCCGGTCCGCGGTCAACTTGGATTTTCCGGAAACGCGACCTCAGCGACAGGCTGAAACACGCCTGTGACATTCATCGCATCCGGTACGCCGGAGGGAGACGGATCCACTGTCATGCTGGGGACCAACACACCTACCTGAAGTCCGACTCCCGGAACGCATCCGCCGTGAATAACAAAACTTGTGTCTCCGCATCACGCCAGGCGTCGGCGTCCAAGCCTGCCTTCATGGCACAGCACCTGGACAGGAACTCCGCGGCGGACCAACCCCGCTCCAACGCCACCCGCGGAAGAAAACACCCCGTTCGTCCGCCGCGGCGCACGATGATCCCATGCGTACCCGGCACGAGCGACAACGGGTCCGACGTCGGTTGTGGATCGGTGAGAATGGAGACCTCGATCTCGAGATCGGGAAGCTCCCCGGCCGTAACCGGGTCGCCCTCGAACCGAGGATCGTGGAGCGACGATCGGGTCACGTCCGCGATCGTCGCGGCGAGATCGGTGGTCGGCGCGAAGGTGCCGACGCAACCGCGAAGGTCCCGACCCGACCAGAAGGTCACAAAGGCTCCACCGAACCGCCCTTCGATCCTCGGCGGCTTGGCGGCGTCGCCGCCGGACTGCGTCAGGATTCGTAGAGCGCTCTCCCGCGCCCACCGCAACAGCTCCCGGCGCTTTTTATCGGAAAGGGGGTTGCTGGGTTCGGGCACGTCCATGTCCTCGCGGACCGAAGGATGCAGCGGCCTTCGCCGAAAGCGCTCAAGAGTCGCCCTCAGCCAAGCGGGCCGTAAAGTGGCGAAGCTGGGGCGAGGCCTCGACGATCTTGAGCGGTAGCAATGTATCGCGCTTCTCAAACACCTCCAAGACCGCTTCGATGACATAGTCAATATGGCTCTGGGTGTAGACGCGGCGGGGGATGGCCAAGCGGACCAGTTCAAGGTCGGGGACATGTCCGCCGCCGCCGAACATGAGGCTGCCGATCTCGACCGTACGGATGCCCGCGTGACGATAAAGAGCGCAGACGAGGGCCTGACCCGGAAACTGGTGCGGCGGGATGTGCGGACAAAACTGCGCCGCGTCGATGTAGATCGCGTGTCCGCCCGGCGGCTCGACGATGGGCACGCCGCCCGCCAAGAGCCGCTCGCCCAAGTACTCCACGCTCCGTAACCGGTACTGAAGATAGTCCTCGTGGAGGACTTCCTCGAAGCCTTGGGCCATGGCTTCGAGGTCGCGGCCCGCCAAGCCCCCGTAGGTGGGGAAACCTTCCGTCAGAATCAGTAGATTGCGTGCCTGGCGGGCCAGCTCGGCGTCGCGGAAGAGCAGCAGCCCGCCGATGTTCACCAGCCCGTCCTTCTTGGCGCTGATCGTCGCCCCGTCGGCGACGTCGAACATTTCACGGGCAATCTCCGTGACGGGACGTTCGCCCTGGCCGGGCTCGCGTTTCTTGATGAGGTAGGCGTTCTCCGCAAACCGGCAAGCATCGAGGAAGAACGGCTTGTGATGTTTGTCGCAGAAGGCCCGGACGGCGCGGATGTTTTCGAGGCTGACGGGTTGTCCGCCCCCGCTGTTGTTGGTCACGGTAATCATCACCAGGGGGATGCGGTCGGGGCCGACGTCGTGGAAGAGCCGTTCCAGCCGTTCAAGGTCCATGTTGCCCTTGAAGGGATGACGCGACTTTACGACGTGGCCTTCGTCGATGACGAGATCGACGGCCGTGCCGCCGGAGTGCTCGACGTTGGCCCGCGTGGTGTCGAAGTGGCTGTTGTTGGGCACGACCATTCCCGGACGAACCATGACCTCGAAGAGGATTCG
>CAYQZH010000324.1:0-4254 GCA_964421865.1 uncultured Phycisphaera sp.
TGAATCGCAAACGCCCTTTCCAACCCCTCGGGACGAACTTAGCGTTGTAGTAGTAAGTCAGGTCATCGACCCGACGCTTTATCTACGGACCCACCCGACCACTCATTCCCCGTTCGGGCGGACGATGAACTGCGCAAACCATTGCGACAAGGCGTAGGTCACGCCGCCGGTGACTAGGGCCATCACCACGCCCACGGCGAAGAACTCGATCATACTGCGCCCGGTGGAGCGGGCGGAAACCCAGGAGGCGGCGGCGAGGAGCAAACAGCCGCCGAGGGGCATCCACCAGTGGGCGGAGTCCGGGCCCATCCAGGCGGTCGGCAAGGCCAATGCCAGCCCCGCCGCGAGGGCCCCGGCGAAGTTCCATAACCCCACGATCAACGGGTGATTGACGTGATACAACGAAAGCCCCAACTCCTCCTCCATCATCACCTTTAAGAGCCGATCGTCGTCCGCGGACAGCGTCTCCACGACTTGCGTCAGCAACGGATCGCGGAAGCCCTTGGCCGCGTACAACTCGCGGACCTCCTCGCGTTCGTGCTCGAAGTCGGTGCGGATTTCGTTTCGTTCACGGTCCAGCTCCGCGGCGTAGTACTCGACTTGGGTACGCGTGGATCGTGCGGTGGAGATGCCCACCAGCAGGGCGAGGGCGACGGCCAGCGCGACGAGCATCCATCCCGTGAACGGAGGGTCGCCGAAACCACGAAGGGCGACCCACGCCAGCCAGATGAGGATCAGGGCGTCGCGGGCGCTGACCAAGGCTCGACGCCAGTCATCGACGGCGCCGATGTGCGATTCGCCGGCCAGCACCTGTCGTGCTCGTTGGCGCGCCTCGGCCACGTGGTCCGCGGCGTCGCTGACGGGTTCGAGGGTTTGCGCTGAGGGGTCCGCGGTCATGGGTGCGAACCGGCGCTTAGACCATGATGGAAAACAGGGCCCACAATCCCAGGCCGACGGCGCACATGCCCAGGACGATCGTGACCCAGAGCACCAGCGCGGCCGCAGGGATCGCGCGAACGTCCTCAAGCCGCGTCGTCTTGTAGACCACTGCGATACTCAGGCACAGCGGCAGCATCAGAAGGAAACGCTGCGTCCCGCTGAGGTCGATCGTGGTGGTGAACAGAGCCGACAAAGTCGTGGTCATGGGGCGCCTGGTGGGTGATCGCGCCGACGCCGGATCGGAAGGGGCGTGTCCGCCCGTCCGAGGACGTCCAGGATCACGAGCAAGTTCAACAAGCCTGCGACTCCGGTGTAGTGCACGCCTACATCGGCGGAAAGCCAATGGGCGACGAACGCCGGCCGGTCGCCCGCGGTCCGGCCCGGCGCGACGGCGCCATGGAGGGCATAGGCCGCAAGCGTGTTCCCACCGGTACAAAGCTGGGCCAGGAACCACAAGGTCCGCTCGTGCGGATCGACGGTCGCCTGAACGCCGCCGATCGCCACACCGGTCCAAAACGTCACTGTGATCGCCACCAGGCAGACGCAACCCCGGACTCGTTGCCCGATGTAAAGGTGTCCCAGCCCGGGTACCAGCCAGCCGAGGAACCCGGCGACCGGCGCGGTCAACACCCCGACTCGCGCGGGGTATGCCGCGGCGGCGGGATGGGCTGCCGATTCAGACGGAACAGGGGCCATTCGGATCCCCACATCGGCTGCATGGACCGCCGGCGCTCACACCGACGGGTTTCGACGCGCCTTGCCGGGCGGCGAAGACGCTGAGCTTTCGCTGCCCTGTTCGCTTCCCGCACGCCGGACACGTCACGACCTCCGAGTCCGTCATGGAACGAGTAAACTCCTCGAACTCGTACCCACACGACTTGCAGACATATTCATACACGGGCATCCGATCAACGCCTCCGTCGACAAAACCCTACGCTTCGAACAGGACGGAGTATAACCCCGCCCACCACGGGTCGCAACGGTTCACCGCGTAGGTCCAACCGACGGGGTGAGCGTCATTCGCGCCGGTAGCTTTCCGACGGCCAAGGGGTGGAAGATCAGGAACGATCATCCCGCTCGCGTGTCAGAGACTTGCCCGCTTCCTTATCCCGGCGCGCCGGGACGGCTCTGAACATTGTCCGGTCGCTACCGCTCGCGGCTCGGATGGGTTCCTGCGGGTGATCGGCAGATCGGCGGCGGCGACCGATCGCCCGGTTATTGGGGTCCGGGGCCGTGGGTTTTGTCGCTGTCGGCGAGGCGGACGTGCACGGCCGGCAGTTTCACGTGGAACGTCGTACCCTCGCCGACCACGCTTTCGACCTCGATCAGTCCGTTTAGCTCGGTGACGATCTTCTTCGCCGCCGCGAGACCCAGCCCCGTCCCACCGTGACCTTTTGAGGAGTGAAAGGCGTCGAAGATACGGTCCCGTTCCTCGGCGGGGATTCCCGGACCGTTGTCCCCGATGGAGAGGGTCACGCGAGCGTCCTTGGGTTGATACCGGGTGGAGATGTTGATGCGACCTCCCTGGGGCGGGGCGGCCTCGATGGCATTGAGGATGATGTTGTGCGCGACCTGGTGCATCCCATCGGGGTCCAGGGGGATCGCGGGCATCTCCTCCAAATCGGTGAGAAGCATGACGGAATGCTCGTCGGCCCGGCTCTGCACGAGGGCGATGACATCCTCGACGACCTTGTTGAGTTGGGCCGTCTCGATGTTCGGCTGCCGTTCCTTGCTGAACGTCAACATGTTCATGGCCAGCACGTAGATGCGATCGAGGTTCCGCCGCACCAAGGCCCAGCCGGACTTCACCGTGTCCATCGCCTGTCGTTTGATGCCCAGCTCCACGACTTCCGCACCGCCCTGCATCCCCTGCAGGATGTTGCGGATGTGATGCGACAGGTAGGCCACCGCCTCGCCCGCCGCGGCCAACCGCTCCGTCTGCACGCGCGATTCAAACAGTCGCTGATTCTCGATCGCCATCCCCGCCAGCCGACCGATCGCCACCGCCAAGCGAAGTTGCTCCTGCGTGTAGGTGTGGTGCGACATCGAGCAATCGAGGTGGAACACCCCGTGAATCTTGTCCCGAGCGATGATCGGCACGCAAATAATGCTTCGCAGCCCGAGGCGGTGAATGCTGTCTTGTTTGCTCTCCCCCGTGAACCGCTCGTCCGTCATGGCGTTCGCGCAGAGCACCCCCTCCCGCGTTTTCAGCACGTGATTGATGATCGTTCGAGACGTCACGATCTTCGGGCGGCGGGCCTTGTCGCGGCTTCGATAGCGGACCACCTGCGGCGTGAGCCTCGAACCCTCGTCCGCGCCCATCAGCAGCACCAGGTGATCGACGATCAAGTGCTCGAAGAGGATGTCCGTCACCCGCTCCAGAAAGGCCTCCACCGACTCGATCACCCCGATCGCCTCGGCGATCTTGTAGACCACATTCCAGGCGACCACGGCGTCGGCCGTCTCCGGCGGTTGCAGGATGACGCTTTCCTCAGACGCATCGACGGAGGTGAGGATCGAGGATTCGCCTCGGGAGGCCGTTAAATCGACGTCGACGAGGTCGCGGATCATCTCCGGACCGCTGAACGCCTCGACGTGCTCCTGTCCGGTGAACACCAACAACGTGCTGCCGACCTTGATCTGATCCCCGTGCCGCAGGACCGTCGGACTGATCACCCGCTGGCCGTTGAGGTAGGTTCCGTTCGAGCTGTTAAGGTCCACGAGCAGCCATGAGCCGTTGTCGGGGCGGATTTCCGCGTGCCGACGTGAGGCCGTGTGGTCGGAAAGGTGGATCTGGTCGGACGAACGCCC
The DNA here is from genome assembly GCA_964421865.1 of uncultured Phycisphaera sp. Taxonomy (GTDB): domain Bacteria; phylum Planctomycetota; class Phycisphaerae; order UBA1845; family UBA1845; genus SBAX01. The sequence continues at coordinate 3,751 of CAYQZH010000324.1, forward strand.
GATGACGGCGGGTTCGTCCGGCGTCTGATACGTCCGGCCTTTATCCGGACCCTGCAAAACGTGAAGTGTGGCCAAGTCGAACGCTCCCGGGCGGCGAACTGCCCGGACTGGCGATTATCCGATTAATCTGAACCGATCGGGCCGCCCAACCCCGTGAACTTGTCATCCACGACGGTCCCTACCACGACGCGGCGCGCGGATCATAGCCGTCCGCGGTTCCGATGTCAATTCCTACGCGGTCAGACTGCCTCCTCGGGGGTTCATCCGCCAAATTGTGGCGATTAGGCCGCTCGGCGTTCGAGATACCTGCGTGCCGCCATCACCACCCACTTCCGCGGCCAGCCCGTCCCCTCTTTATTCCCTTCCGGGCGGTGAACGGTTACCGTTTTCGTGACCGTCACGGTGCCAAAAGCGGACGATATCGCGATGTCAACGGCCGGGCAACTCTTGGCGATTTTGAATCTTCAGATGCTCCTCGCCGTTCGCCGGATGTCGCTGACGGCG
>CAYQZH010000325.1:0-4224 GCA_964421865.1 uncultured Phycisphaera sp.
ACTTGAATTGTGCTGAAAAGACGCCCCAAAGGGCCAAACCCCAGGCCAGGGACTTGCAGTCCCTGGTGGTGGGTTGCCCTCTCTCTTTTTTCTTTTTCCGCCCACGGCGGACGTCACCCCCGGAAAGCGTCCCCCAAAAAAACCTCCCCCCTTCGCAAGGGGGGACCGAGGGGGGTCGTCGCCGCCCCCGCACCACGTTCCCCTCTCCCCCGAGCGGGGGAGAGGGTCAGGGTGAGGGGGTCTCCCGCCAATTCCCATTCGTGAGAATCCTTCTGTCAGCCCTTGACACTGCCCCAAACCCCGAAATCGAGCCTTCTTGGCTCTTGCGTCGCTCCGCCCGGTGACGGTAAGATGGCCCTACCTTGCTCGTGCGATCTCGGAACGCCGGGACATCTCGCACACAACTTTGAGGAGTTGGGTGCCCCGCTCCTTGGGGTGGGGGACGGCACATCGGGGAGACTCTTGTGCGAATCACCACCTTTATCGTCCTGCTCGCCGCATCAGCTTCCACCGCCATCGCCCAAACCGCGCCGCCGCCCAACGACGCATGCACGGACTGCGCCGGCGTCCTAACCGGTGTGCCGTACCACGGCCACACGCAGGCGGCCACCGGGACCGACGTCAGTTCCTGCGCCTTCAACGACTTCCGGGATGCGTGGAACTGTTGGACCGCCGACTGCACCGGACGCGTGTCCATCACGACCTGCGGCAGCTCGTTTGATACGACGCTGGCGGTGTACGACGCTTGCGGCGGCCACGAGCTCGTCTGCGACGACGACTTATGCCCAGCCGCTCCGGGACGATCCAAGGTGACGCTCGACGTGACCGAGGGCACGACGTATTCCATCCGCGTGGCGGGATACAAAGGCGCGTCCGGGGACTACACGCTGAACGTAGAGACGTGCAAGAACGCCTGCTGCCTCACGAACGGGGTCTGCGGTCTCGCGACGTTGTCGCAGTGTGCGGCCGTGGGCGGGACGCCGCTCGGTCCCGGCTCCGTATGCCGCGGCGACTTGGACAACAACGGCATCGACGACGCCTGTGAACCACGCCTCCTGCAGTTGGGCGCTGCGCCCCAACAGCAAACCGTGGGATTAGCAGCGGGGGCCACAGGTTTCACGGTCTTGAATGCGGGTAGCGGAACCATGAATTGGATGGCCACCGTGATTCAAGGCTCCTCGTGGCTGAGGCTCACGGCTGGATCGAGTGGGATCAATGGTGGCATTGTCCTTCTCGCCTATGACGCGAACCCGAACACCGACATCCGCGTGGGCAAGATTCGGGTCATCGCGCCGGGTGCCACGCCGAGCGCTGTCGACTTCACCCTCACCCAATCCGGCACGGCCCCGCCGCCGGGCGCCTCGGCCACGCATTTCACGTTCAACGATCTCCCGTTGGTGCAAACGGTCGACGCTCCCTTCGCGATCACCCTCACCGCCCGCGACGCCAACGGAGACATAGTCACATCGTATGCGGGGCGCGTTGACCTGAGCGCCGGATCGGGACTCGTCGTCGCCCCGCGCTATGTCACGCTTGCCCAGGGAACCGCAACGGCGAATGTGTCGATCGACCAGCAGACTATGAGTGCGACCCTGACGGCGACGGCCGGGTCACTACGCGGCACAAGCGCGTCCTTCGAGGTTCGCGGCCCAGCGGGCGTACCAACCTCACGACTGGAGGGACTGGTGCAGGCCGGGAATCCTCCGGCACCTGTGGCGGAAGGGAACGTGTTTCTTACGTTCCTCGACGGAACTCATAATCAGGCTGTGCAAGTCGATAGCAGCGGACGGTACGCATTCACGGACTGGATGGACGTGTATACCGTGTTTGCAAATTCCGGCGGAGGGACCTCGGACAGGGTCAGGGTCGCGCTCGTTACGGGACAAACGGTAACGAGAGACTTGATAGTGCATTCCGACGACAAGCCGCCGGTCTTGCTGGTGGGCGGAATCATGGCAAGCACGCTCCGAACGCACTCCGAAATATATCCATACCTTGGTAACTCTACTGCCAGGGACCGCAGCGAACTGAAGCTCCTTGATCCATACGGAACGGTCTGGACGGCGTTGAAAAACCGTCTGCGGGGAGAATTTCTCGTCCTCGATGTTCCCTGGGACTGGCGGCAAAAGATCGACGACTGGTTCATCACGCATCAGTTGCTTCCCGCGATTGACGCCGCCAAGGCGATGTGCAACCCGCCCTGCGAAAAGGTGAACGTGGTGGCTCATAGTCTGGGAGGAATACTCGTGCGCCGCTACATCCAGAGTGAATTATACGGCAATCGAAATGACATCGACCGGTTGGCGATGTGCGGAACTCCGAGTCGGGGTGCGGCGATTGCCTACTACATTTGGGAGGGCGGCGATCCACAACGCGCCGATGACATTCAGGAGCCGTGGTTTCCGACGCTCGGTTTGATTAATTACTACAGAAACACATTCGAAAACCTTTACAACGGTGTGTATGGAATACCGGGGACACACTCTGACTCGACCCCGGCAGTGCTCTTCGATGCCCGCGACATTTCACCGGCCGAGGGGCGTTCGTTTTTGCAGACGTACGTCGAGGGACTTGGTGACCTCATGCCGACGTTCAAGTTTCTGAATCGCAACGGAGTCCTTGGCTACTGGTCGGACTACCAGCAATCGACTCTTTGGGAGCTCGAACATAGCCCGTTGATCGCGCGGCTTGTCGAAGACTCTCCGGGAACGGTGGGCATCCATACTAAGGTTTTTCTTTCGGACAAGGAAGATACGGTGCTCGAGATTCCGGTCGGAGCTCCTGGAGCAGGCGGTCTTTACCCAGACGGCGCGCCCACACCGACCAGCGGCCCTCTCATAGCGACTTATGGTGACGGAACCGTTCCACGACATTCCGCGTTAGGCGGTGGAGTTGCCCAGCACGCCAGCTTTGTGGACCCCACCAAGAAGGCAGGCCACGCGGGTCTGATGGACACATATGCGTACGACATATGCCAGTTCCTAAACAACGGCACGCCCTGCTCGGCTACCGTCGCCGAAGGCGCGATCGAGCCGCAGGGACCGCAGAGCACTTTAGCGATTTCGATCGCGGGGCGCGTGCAGCCGTATCTGACGGGACCGAATGGGTTCACATGCGGCATTGATCCCAATACCGGAGAACTGGCGAACAACACGTCGAATGCCTCGGCTGAGATTATGGCCGGGAATGCGGGTATCGCGGTAACCGAGCCGGCGCCGGGTGAATACGAACTCGCGATTTCCGCCGTGCCGGACGAAGTATTCTCCGTTGAGGTACAGTATGCGGAACCGACCAGCGCGGAGACCCTGCGGTTCTGGGGGATTTTCCATGAGAACGCCGTTTCCTGTCGGATAACGGTGAATCCGACGATCGAACCAAGGGTTGCTTTGGTCGGACTTGTGAGCGCTCCCGCGTCGGTGCGCACGGAACGGATTGGCGATCTTACCCGAGTCGCGTGGGATGCGTCGCCCGATCCGAACGTAAGTGGTTACAACGTGTACGCGCGGCCAGACGACCAGCCAAAGTTCGCGTTGCTCGGATCGTCGAGCGGGACGACGTTCGACACCGCGCACCCGTGGAACGCGAGCGTTGGCGGGCAGGCGTGGCAATACTTCGTTGTGGCCGCCGCTGCCGACGGCGCGGAGAGCTTCTTCACCGAGACGGTCGAGAACCGAAACCCGTTGATCGCCCGCCTATCGTCCGACGTGACCGGCGGGGTCGAGCCGCTGGCCGTCGCGTTCGCGGATGCGTCCTCCGGCGAAGTTTCGGCTTGGGCCTGGGACTTCGACAGCGACGGGGTCATCGACAGCACCGCGCAGAACCCGACGCACACCTATCCCTCGGCCGGGAGCTATACCGTGACGCTCACCGTCGGCGGGCCGGAAGGAACCGATACGACCATTCGGGTAGGTTTCATCACTGTCGAGCCGACCGAACCGCCGCCGCCGCCGGTTCCTGGGGATTTCGACGGAGATGGCGACGTAGATTTGATGGACTGGGCAGCCTTCCAGGAGCGGATGAAGGCTCCATCCGAGGATCCTACATTGGCCGGTTGGTACATATTCGACCTCGACTCGGATCACGACGTGGACCTCAGCGATTGGAGCCGGTTGCAGAAGCTCATGACCGGCCCGTAGAAGTCCCGTCGCTTCCGCTCGCTGCTCGGATGACCGGGCTTCCGCTTTCCGCATTCGCAATTCCCCATTCCGCGTGATCGCTCGATCA
>CAYQZH010000326.1:0-4213 GCA_964421865.1 uncultured Phycisphaera sp.
CAGACCGAGAGCGTGACCTATGTGATCCAGCGGGCCGAGTCGCTGATGGGACTGTTCTACCTTCTGACCCTGTACTTGTTCGTGCGCGGCGCGACCTCCGCGCGAGCGTGGCCGTGGTACATCGCGGCCATCTTGGTGTGTGCGTCGGGGATGGCGAGCAAAGCCGTGATGGTCACGGCCCCTGTCATGGTGCTTGTGTATGACCGGTTTTTCGTCGCCGGCTCCTTCCGCAAAGCCTGGGACCGGCGATGGAGTATGTACTTGGGCCTCGTCGCGACCTGGGGTATGCTTCTCGCCTGCGGGATTCTGCAACATGTCTTCGCGCCCACGACGGACCGGACGGCCATTGGATTCGGATTCAAAGGTATTTCCTCGTGGCCGTACGCCTTGACGCAGGCGGGCGTGGTGTGGCATTATCTTCGATTGTCGTTGTGGCCGCATCCCCTGTGCCTCGATTACGCTTGGCCGGTCGCGCGCGGTGCGGGAGAGATCATTCTTCCCCTCGCCGGGATTGTCGGCCTGTTGTGGTTGACCGTATGGGGATGCATTCGAAAACATTGGTCGGGCTTCGTGGGGATTTGGTTTTTCGTCATTCTCGCCCCGACATCCAGTTGCATCCCCATCCGCGATGTCGCGGTGGAGCATCGGATGTATCTGCCGCTCGCGGCGGTGATCGTCGTCATGGCGGCCGTCGCCCGCGCCGGGTGGAACATCATGGGGAGGAAAACCTTGCGAAGTGACACCTCGCGCCGATGGGTCGCCGTGGCGGCCGTGGGGGGCATCGTCGCGCTGTTGGGTTCGTGTACGGTGCGGCGAAATCGGGATTATCACGATGACTTGAGCATGTGGAAGGAGGTGGCCCAACAGAGACCGGACAATGCCCGTGCGCACGTGAACATCGGCGTGCTTCTGGAACAACGCGATCAGGCCGAGGAGGCCGTCAAGGAATATCGAATTGCCTTGGGGCTAGAACCGGACTATGCGGACGCCCACTACAATCTAGGCCTCGCGATGGTCCGGCTGAATCGCGTCGAGGAAGCGGAGCGGGCCTTTCGCGATGCCATTCGCCTGTCACCCGGCGATGCTCCCGCACACGTCAATCTGGCGACTCTTCTGTACCGGCGCGGCGACTGGGACGCGGCATCGGCGGAGTACGGCGAGGCCGTTCGACTCGCTCCCCACGACCAGGGCGCGCGGTTGGGACTGGCGAGAACACTGGTGAAGAAAGCCAAACTCGACGACGCGATCGCGGAGTTTCGTCGAGTGCTGGAGATCGCCCCGAACTCCGCCGTCGCCCACCTTGATCTGGCCAATGCGTACATTCGCAAGGGTGATTTTCCCCCCGCGATCGAGGAATTCCGGGAGGCCGCCCGCCTGGAGCCTGCGGACGTGGTTTCACGGATCAACCTGGGAACGGCGTTGAGTATGGAAGGCCGGTCGGACGAAGCCGTCGCGTGGTTCCGTGAGGCCCTTCGCATCGATCCCGACCAGTCCGACGCGCACTTCAACTTGGCCGACACCCTCATCGAGCAGGGCAAGGTTGACGAGGGAATCGACGAATACCGTCAGGTCTTGCGGACTCGTCCTTCCGACGCCGGGGTGTATGTGTTGATCGGACGAGCGCTGTTGCGCGCCGAGCGTCTCGACGAAGCCATTGTCCAGTTCCGTCAAGCTCTCGCCCTGGACCCCAACCACGCCGAGGCGAAAAAGGCCCTGGAATACGCTCTCTCGATGCAGAACAGGTGACGGGCGGAGTCGCAAACACCGCCGCATGAATGCGACGGCTCGGAGAAGCGCGACCGCTGCGGGCGCAGTACCCCATGATCGGCGCGGGGACGGCAACTCGACCTCGAAGCCGGATGCAGCGACGGCCGAAACGATTATCGCCCCGCGGGAGCGCTCGCGGAACGCACGCTGGACGACCCTGAACCCGGACGTTGCCGCCCGGGAAGAACACGGACGACGGCTCCGGGGGCCGATCCCACTTGTTCGACCCCCTTTGGGGATCCTCACACGTCCGATCTGCCAAAACCTCGCTGACTTTTGGGTTCCCCACCCGTGCTCCGCCCGCTATAATCGAAAATGGGGAATCATCATGCCGACCCGCATGGACCGCGAAGTCAAGCGCGCGACGCGGGATGCGCCGGTTGGCCGCGCGGGTCACTGCTTTAACCAGGAGGACGCAGATGGAAGCCGCTGGTAGGCCGACCGCGACGCCCTTTGTTGTACTCTTGCTGGGGGCGTTCGCTCTCTCGTCATGGGCCGTGTTTTCAAGTGCAGCCCCGCCCGACGGGCGTCCCACGGCAGCCGTCGCGGGCGCCTGCCGAGTCACGATGCCGCCCCCGGAAAGACCGGACGATCCACCCGCGACAACGGCCTCGCTCGGTCTGCGCGCGGAGGGTCCGCAGGCCCTTGTCCCGTTCGGCCCGGTGACCAGCGTCCAGGTGAACGTCAACGCCTCCGGCAACAACATCTTCGGCGACGCGGCCAACGAGCCGACCATTGCCATCGACCGGACCAACCCCAACCACATCGCCATCGCCTGGCGGCAGTTCGATCTCGTGACCTCCAACTTCCGACAGGCGGGTCACGCCTACAGCACCGACGGCGGCCAAACGTGGACCTTCCCGGGTGTCCTCGACCCCGGCCAATTCCGCAGCGATCCCATACTCGGTTCCGACGCGGTCGGGAACTTCTACTTCTCCAGCTTAAGCAGTGTCACGACCGCCGAGGTCTTTAAGTCGCTGGACGGCGGGGTCACCTGGGGACCCGAAGTTCCTGCATTCGGCGGGGACAAGCAGTGGCTTGCCGTGGATGGCCGACCGTCGGGGATGGGAGCCGGCCACATCTATCAGAACTGGAACGTCCAGTTCAGTTGCTGTCCGCCGAATGACTTTACGCGATCCATCAACGGAGCCGCATCGTTTCAGGCCCCGATCGCGGTCCCGCTGCCGAGCATGAATTGGGGCACCCTTGATGTGGGGTCGGACGGAACGCTCTATATCGGCGGGGCGAGGCTGAATCAAAGCGGGCATCTGGTCACGCGCTCCTCGAACGCCCGCGACCCAGGCGTGGTCCCCACGTTCGATTTTGTGACCACCGTCGCCCTGGGCGGGCTGAGCGGCGGTTTCGGCGGAGCGAACGATCCCAACCCCGGTGGATTGCTCGGGCAGGTGTGGATCGCCGCCGATCCGAGCGACGTGAACCGCGTTTACATGCTGGCCTCGGTCGTCCCGCCGAGCGGCAATCCCATTGACGTCAGGTTCATCCGCAGCGTGGACAAAGCCGTGAGCTGGAGTGTTCCCGTGCGCGTCAACGACGATCCGGCCAGCGGGGCGTTCCATTGGTTCGGCACGATGTCGGTCGCCCCGAACGGTCGGATCGACGTGGTGTGGAATGATTCGCGCAATTCCGGGATCGGGTACATTTCCCAGTTGTTCTATTCCTTCTCCCTGAACACCGGTTTCACCTGGTCGCCCAACGTTGCGCTCAGTCCGGCGTGGAACAGCCACGTCGGCTGGCCGAATCAAAACAAGATCGGTGACTACTATCACATGATTTCCGACAACGGCGGGGCGAGCCTGGCCTATGCGACGACCTTCAACGGCGAGCAGGATGTATACTTTCTACGAATCATCGCCGACTGCAACCACAACGGAATTCCCGACGACGAGGACGTGGTGAACGGCGCTCCGGACTGCAACCACAACCTGATTCCGGACGAGTGCGAGCCGAACACGGACTGCAACCACAACGGGATTCAGGACATTTGCGACCTCTTTTCGGGTTTCAGCGCCGACTGCAATCACAACCTCATCCCCGATGAATGCGAAAACCCGGCGGACTGCAACCACAACGGGCAGTCGGATTTCTGCGATATCGCCGCGGGCGCGCCCGACTGCAATCTCAACGGTGTTCCCGATTCGTGCGACATCGGCAGCGGATCGTCTCAGGACACGAATGGAGATCAGATCCCCGATGAATGTGAGGGGGCGTGTTGTCAGTGCAGCGGATCGTGTTCGCTGACCATCTCCGGTGGATGCACAGCCGTATCCGGGTTCTTCACGGCAACGGGTACGTCGTGCGGCGATGTGATTTGCGGTGCGCCCAATGACAATTGCGCGAATCGGATCATTCTCCCGTTCGACCCGAACGTAACGGTTCCCTTCGAAAACCATTGTGCGACGACCGACGGACCCTCGACCATCAATTG
>CAYQZH010000327.1:0-4206 GCA_964421865.1 uncultured Phycisphaera sp.
CACCGAAAAGCTGAGGGAAGGCGGTTCCGCCGATGAAGTCCGTGCCGGGCGAGGGAAGCTGCCCCCCATCCACCCAGGTCACGCCGCCGTCATCCGAATAGGCAAACCCGGAACCGGAGATTGGATTCAGGTCGAATCCGCGGTCGTCGTTGAAGCCGATGACGATGTGGAGTCCGGTCTCGTCGATGGCGATGGCCGTTTCGGCCTGGCCCCCAGGGAATAAGGCCGTCGATGCGGTCTCACCTTCGCCGGCAACAGTGGCCCGGTCATCGGGGCTCAAGACGGAGGCGATCGGGACGCCCGCGGCCTGCGCCGCAACTCGCTGACGGGCCAGCCGACCCATCGAAGACATCCCATCTTCCGCAGTCGCCGTCGGCGGCTTGGCATGAATCCTCGCGCCGGGTCCGGCAAACGCCGCGGCCATCGAAAGAAGGATGAATCGACGGAGCGTGAGTCGGAACTTCCCTCGGTGGCCTGTGGGGCAGGCGTCAGCCCCACAGCACGTCGCGGGTGGACCGGCGCCCCTCGGCGTTGATCGGAAACGCCGGAATGTCCTCACAGGCTTCCTTCCCCCGAACCGGTGGGCTTCCAAAGCTCCCCGGTCGGCCTATGGTTTGCCCGCGTCCTGGGCAGCCCCGCTACCCAACTGGCTGGGCCTGTTGCCGAATCCCGGCGCGCCGGGACAGGATCCCTCTCGCCCGGTCGTGTTATGATACGCGGCAGGGTCGCCGTTATCGAGGACCGCCCACCTGCCGAGGTTTTCGGACCCGAAGCGGCTGCGAATCCCGGCGCGCCGGGATCGCGGATGTAGGCCCGGCGAAGATGAATCAATTGCAGTAGGTCGGTGCAACATGCCCCTCGCGTTCGTTGGTCTCGGCTCCAATCTCGGTGACCGGCTCGCCATGTTCCGCGCGGCCGCGCACGCGATCGCGGTTCATCCCCGTGTCCGCGTGCTCTTGGCGCGTGACGCGGCAGCACTCTACGAAACGAGTCCGGTGGGCGGTCCGCCCGGCCAGCCGGGTTTTCTAAACTCGGCCCTGCGCCTCGAAACGTCCCTCTCGGCCGTCGCCCTGCTTGAGATCGCGCAGTCCATCGAGACATCGCTCGGTCGGACCCGCGGGCGACGTTGGGAGGCTCGCGTTATCGACATCGACCTGCTGCTCTTCGGCGAAATGGTCGTCGAGTCACCGATGCTTACTCTGCCCCACCCGCGACTGCATGAGCGCCGCTTTGTGCTTGAACCGTTGTCCGAGCTGGCGGGCGATTTAATTCACCCCGTGTTGGGCGTCTCGATCACGACCCTGGTCGACACGATGCGGCAGGCAGGCGTCCCCGACGCCGTGCGACGCGTCCGAGGACCGGATTGGGTCCATGAAACCCAACCGGAATAGCACCGGGCGTGGTCCGGACGGGGGGCTCGACTTCCCACGCATGGGCTGATAGAATCCCGTGAATCTCCCCTGGGCACAACGTCTGTGAGGCAGGGTAACGCCGTGCGTACGTTCCGTCAGGTGAGCTCGGTCGGTTCCGGCCGCGGACCCTCTCGGACCCTCCCGGACCCTCCCGGACCCTCCCTCCTCGGTCGGCTCGTCCGACCCTCGGTCGGCTCGTCTGACACTCGGTCGGCTCGTGTGACCCTCGGTCGGCTCGTCCGACGGTGCCTTCTTGCGGTGTTCGCGGCCTCCGGTCCGTCGTTCGGCGCGGTCGTGGGAACGACTGCCAAAGTATCGACTACGGTGCAGGAACTCATCGACGGGGTGCCCGGTTCGGTCAACGCCGATGACGGGGCATTCCCCGCGGCGGGCGCCGATCTTCCCCTCGCCGCTTCGGCGACTCTGAGATCGACCGATCTGAACGGGGCGTTGGTCTCGCTCGGACAGGGGTTTAGCGAGTTCGCGGACCCGACCCGTCTCGATCAACCCAACCCCGAAGAGTTCGCCCTCGAGATCGGCTGCTATTCCAACGCCGAATCCATCTCCTATTCGGTTTTGAGTCAGGCCCTGGAGAGTCGGTCGGTGATCTTCACTCGTCCGGGCAACCCGGCCGCTCCGCCGGAGATCAGCTTCGGCTCGGGTTCCGCCCGCGATGTCGAAAGCCGCCTCTTCCTCAGCGGGGCCGTTGTATTCTGGTCCACGCACGCGGAGACGAACCTTGACGAGCTGCGCGTGGAACTGACCGTGCGGGTCTCCCGCGGAGACACTCCGGCGCCCTTGTTCGAAACGACGTTGAAGATCGAGGGCGGCGATGCAGCGGTCTCCGCGACGGGTCCGATCCGTCACGACCGCGTCGGTCTCGATGAGTTGGCGACGCTCGGCGTCGATGATGCGACCTTGGCGATCCTCCGGCGAGTTCAAGACGAAGGGTCGCTGATGATCCTGGTGATTCCGCCGCAGGAACACGCCTATCGGTATTCCGTGACGGCTGACGAAGAGCTGGCCTTGAACGCCGACCTGGAGGTTCGGGTCCGTAATTCCCCCCGCGGGACCGGCGTTGCCGCCGTACTCGGCCGACCCTTCGAAGAGTTGTCCGCCTTCATCGAGAAGGGCCTGCCCGGTGTCGACGGTGAGGCCGTCCAGCGATCGCTGAACAAGGCGATCTTACAGAGGGAGATGGGCTTCGTGCCGTCTCCGGATACGGCGCGAACCATTCCTTCGCGGCTCAGGACAAGCCCCACTCCGCGACTCTGCGGCGCCGGTGGGGTCGCGATGATCGGCCTATCCCTCTCGCTTGGCCTGGGGCGCACCGCGACTGACTATGGGAAGCGCCGGGCCAAGAGCCCCGTCCGGGGGTGACGCAATCGGAGCCGCGAGTCCCGGCGCGCCGGGACGAGCGGACCCAGCCTTCGCGCGGTGCGCCGCCCACAAACGGTTCCGGCGCGCCGGGACTTTTAGCCCTTGTGGGCGACGCGGAACGTGAGAATGGCCCAGACGAGCAGCGGGACGACCGTCCAGCCCACGGACGAGGCCCCCACAACCCAAAACAGCCAACGCAATCCGCCCGGAAGCGTCCACACGCCGATGGGATCGTCGCCGCCGTAGGCGATCGGAAAGACAATCAACTTCGCGGCGATGTAGGCGTTGATCGCAAGGAGGCCCCACAGCACGGAACGGAGACGGCGTGACCAACTGACAGGGGTGCCCAGGGTCAGGGCGATCAAGAAGCTCGTGGGCATGTAACCGTGGCGGCGGCAGCTGAGCTGCGTGGTCCGCTTGAGGCGGGCGTTGGGATCGATGACGACGATCTGGACGTCATGATTCTCGTCGTGTGTTTCGGGGCGTTCGAACCAGACGCGGCCCTGCGATCCCTGCCCGACCAGAATGTTGCCCGTGGTACGAAAGAGCCGGCCATAGGCGTTCCCGAACGGAGACCACAGCAGTAGAAGAACCACGAAGATCAGCAAGAATCTGGCGAAGAATCCCAGAAGTGACTTGATGGGCAGGTTTAACACTACAACGCTAATTCATTGGCGGGCGACGAGTGAGACCGCTTCAGCGGGCTTTCCTCCTCGTCGCATACGACAAACGCCGAACGGATCGGGGCAAGCCCGTTGAAACGGGCTGCGGAAAACTGACTCGCCTCGCACCACCAGCCGTAAAGGGCCGGCCTGATGCCCGCTGGCGCGGGGAAACCCCGTAAACGGGGGTTGCCCATCGACTCGTCTTCGCGACAACGAAACATAGCGTTGTAGTATTAATCCCTCTCTCTTGCTTGGGGGCGAGGGATCATGCGGTCGCTTCTTGCGGTCGGACATCGGGGCGCTCGTGTTTTTCTCGCGTGGCCCATTGTACCCACACCGCCCAGAAGACAATGGCGAGGACGACGAACGCGGCCTGCCAGACGCCTTCGTGGATCATGTTGAAGGCGCTCGGGTAGTAAACCCCCACGAAAAAAAGGCTGACGATGCGGACCAAGTTCATAAACATGATCGCGGCGGTGCCGATCAAGATGCCGGGGATCTTGGGCCAAAGGCCCACGGGAGAGGCGAGGACGGCTGCGATGTAGGTCGCGGCCGGCTCGATGGCGTCGCACCCGCGGACGATCTCGAGGGAAAACTCCGGGGTGTGGATGACCGTCGCAGTGACGGTGCTCTCGTAGCCAAACAGCCCAAGAATCCCACCCACCACGCGAGCAATGAACGCCAGATAGGGCCAAAACGCCGTCGTCTCATTGGCCGGGGTGTGTACGAACCCGTAGAACAACCCCATC
>CAYQZH010000328.1:0-4164 GCA_964421865.1 uncultured Phycisphaera sp.
TTCTTCTGGCTCGAATCGGACCGCATGTCCAACGGCGTCATGCGGGAGTTTTACGTGGAGCGGGACAACGTGCGCGAGGAGCGTCGGATGCGCACGGAGAGCACGCCCACGGGCAAGCTGAACGAGGCCTTCGAAGCGCTCTTCTGGCAGGCCCATCCCTACGGCGTACCCGTCTTGGGTTGGGCGTCGGAGGTGGAGTCGATTTCGTCCCAGGACGTGCGCGACTTCTACAAGATTTACTACGCCCCGAACAACGCCAAGGTGGTGCTCGTCGGGGACTTTGATTCCGACAAGGTGGTGGACCTCGCCAAGCAGTATTTCGGGCGGATTCCGCGGGGCGCCAAGCCTCCGGCCCCGATCATCACGGAAGAACCGAAGCCCATTGCCGAGCGGCGCTTGGACGGCGAGGCCGACACCAACCCTATCGTGAGCGTCCGCTTTCACACCGTCGCGATGGGACATACGGATGAGGCCGCCCTCGACGTGCTCGCCCAAATCCTCTCCGGCAAGACGGGACGGCTCTACAAGAGGCTGGTGACCAAGGAGGAGGCGGCGATCGGTGAGCCCTCGGCGCAGCATTCCTCGCGCAAGTACGCCGGGTACTTTGAGGTCGAGGCGACGGTCAAGGAGGGCCACACGCCCGAGCAGGTCGAGCAGATGATCCTTGAGGAGGTCGAGAAACTTCGCGAGGGCGAAATCAGCGACCATGAACTGCAAAAGGTGAAGAACCAGGTGCTCGCTTTTTCGGTGCAGCGGCTGCGAAGCGACATCGGCCTGATGTTCCAATTAGCGATCTACGACCTTTGGTATGAGTGGAACTACATCAACGAGTCGCCGGAGCGGATGCTGCAGGTCGCCGTGGACGACGTGCATCGGATGGTCAAGGCCTACCTTGAGCCGAAGACGCGGACGGTGGCGATTTACCGTACCAAGCCCGGGGCGGCGAAGGACGCGGACCCCGAACTGAGCGCGGCGCTGGCGAGCCTTCCCGCGGAGGCCCAAGGCGCGGTGAAGATGCAGCTCTCCAAAATCAAGGAATCGAAGGATCTGGAGAAGCTACAGACCGGGCTGCAAAGGCTGGAACAGGCCCTTGCTTCCGGACAAGTTCCGGAGGAGCAGAAGGGCCTCATGAACGTGATGATGAAGACGATGAAATCCCGCGTGGCAGAACTTGAGGCCGCAAAGAAGGAGTCCAAGTAATATGCGTACCAAGCTCAGAATCATTTACGGCATCGGATTCGTTGCGGTTGGAGCGGCGCCGGTCCGCGGGGAGAAGCCGATTCCCGCCCATCCCAACGACATCCAATACCCGAAGCTGGACTACAAGATTCCCCCCGCGTCGAAGTTCCGCGAGGTCCTGTCCAACGGCATGGTCGTGTACATCGCCGAGGACCGGATGCTGCCCACGTTCGACCTGCATGTGACGTTGACGGCCGCCGACGCCTTCGATCCCCCGGAGAAGATCGGGCTCGCGTCGCTCACCGGTGAGGAACTTCGTGACGGCGGCACGCAAGACCTGACCCCCGAGGAATTGGACGAGCGGGTGGAGTTTCTGGCCGCCCAACTCTACTCCAACATCGGCGAGACCAGCGGTTCGGTCGGCGTATCGCTGCTGTCCAAGGACATCGACGCGGGGTTGGATCTGCTGATGAGCGTCCTGCGCTATCCGCGCTTCGACGAGAACCGCTTCCGCCTGGCCAAGGAGCGCCAACTCCAGAACATCAAACGGCGCAACGACTCCACCGATCAGATCGAACGGACGGAGTGGGCCTTCCTGATGAACGGGGAGAACCATTTCAGCAATTGGTACCCCACGCCCTCGACGCTGAACTCCGTCACCCGCGAGGACATGATCGCGTTCCACCACAAGTACGTTCACCCCGGCAACATGATCGTCGCGGTCGCGGGAGACTTCGATCGGGCGGAGATGCTCAAGAAGCTGGAGAAGGCGTTCGCCGGTTGGCCGGCGGGCGAAAAGACCGCGCGGGCCTTCCCCAAGCCTGACCTTGAGCCCAAGCCCGGCGTCTACGTGCTCCCCAAGGAGGACATCAATCAGGGGCGCGTGACCATTGGGCACCGGGGCGTCATGCGGGGCACGCCGGATGAGTTCCCCCTCCAGGTCATGAACGGCATTCTGGGCGCCGCGGGTGTCCGGTCGCGTCTGGTGGCTAGGGTGCGTTCGGACGAGGGATTGGCGTACGACACAGGCAGCCAATTCGGACAGGGCATTTACTGGCCTGGTAATTTCCGTGCCTGGTTCCAGAGCAAGAGCAACTCCTGTGCATACGCGACCAAGCTCGTGCTCGAGGAGATCAACCGTTTGAAGACGGACAAGGTCAGCCAGCAGGACGTGGACGACACGGTCAACTTCTACGTGGAGAGCCTCCCGCAGCGTTTTGAGTCGAAGCTGGCCATCTTGGAGACGTACACCGGCGATGAGTACACCGGGCGCAACCCGAAATACTGGGAGACCTACGTCGAAAATCTCAAGAAAGTCACCCCGGACGACGTGCAGCGGGTGGCCCAAAAGTACCTTCATCCCGATCAGCTTGTGATTCTCGCCGTCGGCGATGCCGAGGCGATCATGGCGGGCGGGTATGACAAGGCCAAGGACTTGCACTTCGACGCCTTTGGACCGGTGAAACGGCTTCCGCTGCGTGATCCGGAGACCATGCGCCGATAGTACGAACGTGCGTTTGGAACAGAGCGGCGTCTGCGTGATCCGAACCGCGACGGTTAGGGAACGGGCGGGTCGTAAGGCACGGCTTGCCGCGAAGGTTCGGGCTGGCGCCGTCGCGTCGTGCCTGGCCATCCTCGTGCCGGCGTGGGCCGCCGAGGATCTTAACGTGACGATCACCGGCGGCGCCGACGCCTCCGGACACACCTACACCTGGCGAGTCGCCAACCCCGGTCCATCGTCGATCGTGGAAGTCCGCTTCCCGCACTATCGCGCCGGACTTTTCTTCGCCCCGCAGGGCTGGTCGAGCGAATGCACGGCCTTGGTCCATGTCGGGGTCAAGGATGAGCCGGGGGTTTGCACCGCGCGGGCGGGGTCGCCGGGGGAGGGGATCGCTCCCGGCCGATTCGCCACGTTCTCCATGCAGATCGCGCCGGCCGGAGCGAAACGCGGCCGGGGGGAGGTGACGCTACGGTTCGACGATGGGACTGAGATGCGGGTCGGCGGCGTCGAGCTTTCCCAGGCCGAGGGGTTAGGTGACAAGTACGTGTCACTCATCGGCCTGGGCTTGGTGTTTATGATCTTTATCCTGGCTCAGGCGATCCGCAAACGCCGAAAGACGGCTATGCCGGCGGGCGGAGGGCGAGCGGGGGGGAGAGGATTTCGTTCAGGATGATCGCTCGGCGTAGGTCGCTGTGCGTGGGGCGATCGAACAGGGTTATGCCGTCGTCGGGACTGGCCGGTGCGGTCGCGGGGGCGACGTGACGCTGCACGTGGCCGATCCGCTTTTCCACGAGCTCCGCCTTTCGTTCCTCTCGCTCTTCGATTGAGCGACGCCCGACCTTCGGCCGCGCAGGGGGCGGTTCTGTGACCCGTTGCGGCGCGGGCGGACGCGCTCGACGAGGCTGCGGCGGCGGCGTGGGGACGGCGGCCTCCAGATCGACCGCGCCGTCCAGTACCATATCTAGAATCGTCCGTACGACCGGCGGAAACGTCGGGGGCATGTCCGCCCGCGGCTGCGTCCGCACTTGCGGGGGAAGCGGTCTCGCCACGGGGCGCTCAAACACTTGCGGCGGGCGTCGCGGGGGCGGCATGGGGCGGGCGACGGGCGTAACCTGTCGGATCGTCCGCGGCGTCTCCTGTTGCCCTTCGCCCTTGGCCTTTGCGGCCTCACGGGCGCGGTCGAGCTTCGCCGTGATCGCCTTGCCAAGCCCGCCCAGCGCCGACCCGGCGATGATGATGAGCACCACAACGCCCTGAATCCAATCGCCGATGTCCTGAATCGCCAGCATCGTAGTGCCACGGCTCAAAGAGCAGTGCGTTCGGACCTCTCGATCAAGCCACGGCTCAAAGAGCAGTGGCACATTCGCGTATCATCCTTTGTGTTCGGCGGGCGGCGCTTCCCCGCGGCCGATGGAGTCGCGCATCCCCGTGTCGGCCTGGATGTTCTTCATGCGGTAGTAGTCCATGATGCCCATGTGTCCGCT
>CAYQZH010000329.1:0-4127 GCA_964421865.1 uncultured Phycisphaera sp.
TCGGTCCGCGTGAGGTACTTGAGCAAGCTCGCCCGGCGACCGACCATCTTGAGCAGCCCGCGACGGGACGCATGGTCCTTCTTGTTGTCCTTCAGGTGCTCGGTGAGCTCTTGGATGCGGCTGGTCAACAGCGCGATCTGAATCTCCGGGGATCCCGTGTCCCGTTCGTGCACACGGTGATTCTGAATGATCCCGGTTTTCGCCTCAGCCGTCATCGTCATCGTACCACGCCGTTCCACGCCGTCCGCATTGTATCGGTCGCGGACGATAACACCTTACCACATCAAGACTTACATCCAACCAAACCCGACTTCCGATCTTCTCAATCCCACCAATTTACCTCCGACGCCCCGGCGACGCAAGCCCCTGTCAACCGGTGTTTCTCCCGAATTCCAACAACGCAAGAAGGCGACCGTGGGCAGCCTGACGCCTGGCTTGCCGGTGGTTTCAAATCTCGTAACCGTTCACACGCCGACAGCACATAGAACGGGGGCAGGGCTGGTGGCGCAGTGGGCAACGACGGTCCGCCAGAGGCGGAGTAGTCAAGGACGGGGCTGTGTTGCACGCAAGGTTTGGACCACGGTCAGGAGGCGTTCGGTGAAGCGATCCGCCGCGGCGGACGTCGCTGTGGTTGCCAAAGCTGACTTTGCGGCAGATCACGGCACGTCGCAGCGTCCGTTCGCGGGGCGGCGGGTACTTTCCCACGCCGGTGGTTTCGCTTAGCGTTGGGGCGTTCGGTTTATGAAAACGACGCTCAATCTTCCCAATCGAATCACCGTCGCCCGGCTCGGATTGGCCGTGCTCTTTTTTGTGCTCCTCTCGCAATACTCCCAGCGATCACCCAGGCCGTGGATGCTTGATGTCGCCGTCGTCATCTTCATCGTCGCGGCCGCGACCGACATCGTGGACGGATACATCGCCCGCACGCGCGGACTGGTTACGCCGCTGGGCAGAGTGCTCGATCCGCTGGTCGATAAGGTGTTGGTGTGCGGGGCGTTCATCCTGTTCGTCGGGCCCGGATTTGTGGACGCCGCCGGGCACAATGTCACCGAAGTCCGCGGGTGGATGGTGGTGGTGATCGTGGGTCGGGAACTGCTGGTGACCGGGCTGCGGGGATTCAACGAGTCGGTCGGGAAGCCTCTGGGGGCGTCGATCCACGGCAAGTTGAAGATGTGGATGCAAAGCGTCGCGGCCCCGGCGTTGCTGTTTGTCATCGCCCATGAGGACCGATGGCTGTCGGCCTCCACGGCGATCCAAGTCAAGACGACGCTGGTGTGGGTGACGGTGGCGGTGACGGCGCTTTCGGCGATTCATTACCTGTTGCGCTCGCGGTACATTCTCGAAGAGAGCGCCCCGTCGTGAGTGAATTGACCTACCTGCGGGCCGTCGTGCTGGGTGTTCTCCAGGGACTCACGGAATTCCTCCCGGTCAGCAGCAGCGCGCATCTCGCGATCACGCAGCGGTGGTTGGCCCTGGAGCCGGAGGGTCTGGCGATGCACGTCTTCGACGGGCTTGTCCATATCGGAACGACGATCGCTGTGTTCATCGTGTTCGCGGCGCCGCTACGGCTTTACGGGCGTCGATTGATCGCCGAGCTGAGCTCGGGTTGGATGGGCAAGCGGTACGCCTTGCGTATTCTGTGGCTCGGGGTCGTGGCCACGATTCCGACCGGTGTGATCGGGTTGGGATTCAAGAAGACGTTTGAGCAGGGGTTTGGCGAGCCGGTCTGGATCGGCGTGGGACTGCTGATCACGGGAACCGTGCTTGCTGCGACCGCACGGGTCGGTCGTGGGAAGCGCGGGTGGAAGGACTTCGCGTGGTGGCGGGCTGTCCTGGTCGGCACAGCCCAGGGCATTGCGATCTGGCCTGGAGTTTCGCGGAGCGGGTCAACGATCTGTGCGGCCACGTTCTGCGGATTGCGCCGGCGATGGGCGGCCGAGTTCAGCTTCTTTATCGCCATCCCGGCGATTCTCGGAGCGACCGCGCTCAAGCTGCGTGAAGCGTGGCAGATGTCGGCGGGCGGCTCGGCGGCGATTGCCTGGGGACCGACGATGGTCGGCGCGGCGGTCTCGCTCGTCGTGGGGGTCGTATCCCTTCGGCTACTGCTAAGGGCCGTGCGACGGGCCAAGCTGCACTATTTCTCCTTCTATTGCTGGGCCGTCGGCGCTTTGGTGGTGGCGAGGATGCTGTAATCCACCCCATCCACCGATTGTCAAGTCGCGATTGTCGCCGGAGCGGGTTTGAGAGCGGATTCTTGCACCAGCGGCCAATTGCAAAAAAATTCTCCCCTTTCGCCGATTTTTCTCCCGTCGTTTTGCAAGGTCCGGTGTTTTACATGGTAGGGGGGCATGTGTGGCCCGCGACCGCCCCGGCTGGGGGTGCGCCCAGCCGCTCCGAGGGCGCTGGGCGACGGACCTCGGTGCGGAGGAAACGACGATGAGCACAAACAAGCTCGTTACGGTGGCTATGACCATCGGCACGGCGTTTGTCGGGGCCGTTCGGGCGACGGCAACTGCTGCGACGCTCCACGTGCCGGGAGACTTCGCCACCATTCAGGCGTGCATCGAGGCGGCGGTCAGCGGCGTTGATTAGTGCGTGGTGGCCCCGGGGACGTATCACGAAACGATCAACTTCAGGGGCAAGACGATCGCCTTGCGCAGCTCCGGCGGGGCGGACGTAACCACGATCGACGCCACGGGAGTTGGCGGCAGCGTGGTCACCTGCGTCAGCGGTGAAGGCCCCGACACCGCGCTGGATGGTTTCACAATCACCGGCGGAACGGGCACCAATGACGGCGGCTACACATATGGCGGTGGGATGTTCAACTACGACAGCAGTCCTGCGGTGACCAACTGCACGTTCAGCAGGAACACGGCGTCCTACTCCGGCGGCGGGATGCACAACTACGCGGGCCACCCGACAGTAACCGATTGCGTCTTCAGCGAGAACAGCGCCGTGGTAGGCGGGGGGATGTCCAACTACTATGCGAACACGACGGTGTCTCATTGCGCCTTTCGCGGCAACGCAGTCGTCGGCGGCCCTGGTGGTGGCATATACAACGAGCATAGCAGCCCGACGGTGGGCGACTGCACGTTCAGCGGGAACGCCGCTGACCAAGGCGGTGGAATCCTCAGCGCCGGTGCCAGCAGCCCGGCAGTGAGCAACTCTACATTCACTGGGAATAGGGCAAAGGTCGGCGGCGGGATGTACAATGCAGGCAGCCGCACCATGACGATCACCGGGTGTGTCCTTTGGAACGATACGCCGGATGAGATCGTGAACCGCCCTTATGAACGCATCGTCCGCTTCAGCGACGTGCAGGGCGGGTTGCCGGTCGGTGCGGTCGACAGCGGGGGAAACATCGACTTGGAACCGATGTTCATGCGCCCGCCGGGCCCCGGACCTGACGGCATGTGGGGAGGCGTGGATGACGATTACGGCGACCTGCGCTTGCAAGCGGGCTCGCCCTGCATCGACGCGGGCGATCCGGCGTTTCTCGCACAGCCCGGCGAGACCGATCTCGATGGGCACGCGCGGGTGCTCTGCGGGCGGGTGGACATGGGGGCGTACGAATTCGGCATCGGCGACTACGACTGCGATCAGGTCGTTGATCTTGCCGATTTCTCAAGTTGGCAGGCGTGCATGGCCGGTCCGTTGGACTCCGCCGCTTTTCATTCGACAATCGACATTCGACAATCGACAATCGGCTGCGAGAGTTTCGACTTTGACGGCGACGGCAGCGTGAGTCTGCTCGATTTCAGCGGATTTCAACGGGTTTTCACGCCGTAACCTGGCATCATCGGCTGTTTCTGCTGTCGACGTGTGACCTGTGATCGGTGTCCGGCAAGGTCAGGCCGCTCCTGTAAACGCCGTTTGAAAAACGTGGCGCTCGGGCGGGTTCCGGCGGTCGGTTGAAAAACGTAGCGCCCTTGGCTGCCTTGGCTACAGTCCGCGCTTTAAGCGTAGCACTCCCCCATCGCAACGCTTACTCCATAGCGACGGATTACGCCCAT
This sequence comes from uncultured Phycisphaera sp., assembly GCA_964421865.1. Lineage (GTDB taxonomy): Bacteria > Planctomycetota > Phycisphaerae > UBA1845 > UBA1845 > SBAX01. The sequence goes on from CAYQZH010000329.1 coordinate 4,014, forward strand.
CACGACGTGACCGTCATCGGGGACATCGAACAGGTGCGGATTCTCTTGACCGACCCGGGGATCGCCAGGCATGCACGGCCTGGGGGCAAACACCCCGTGACCTTTGATCCCGTG
>CAYQZH010000330.1:0-4107 GCA_964421865.1 uncultured Phycisphaera sp.
GTGTTCTCGCTTGTCTCTCGAAAGAGTCCGGTGTCGCCGCTTTTGTGCTGATCGTCGTTTACTTGCACGGCCTGCGCCGCGCCTCAGCGGCGTTGGCGCCCGCCCGATGGGTTTGGACCGGTACGCTAATTTGTGTGTCGCTGGCCCTCGCTCACCTTGCACTCTTTGTAGCCGCGGGCTTTGGCACCAACACAACGTTCTATCCCATGCCTTGGCAACACCCGCTTGCCTACGCGGAGCGGTTGTTTGTTCTCAGCGCCATCGCCCCCATGAGCTTTATTGGAATGTTTCCGACCGACTTGCTGCAACTCCACCCGCAGTACGGCCTACCGGCGGCACTACTTTGCCTCCTTCCCGCAGTCGTGCTCTGTCGAACAATCTGGAACCATGTCAAAGGATTCCCATCGACGTGGTTCTGGATCGCTTGGATCGCGGTGACCCTTCTTCCGCAAGGTGCGCCGCCCACCTCAGATCGGCTGCTTTTCCAGGCGTCGATCGGCGCGGCGGCGTTGCTCGGGCTCTTCCTTACCACGGTGTGGAAGCGCCGCGCCACCGAACCTATCGCTCGCCCGCGTAAGTTTCTTCCGGTTCTCATTGTGGTCGGTGTTTTTGTCGTCTCGCCGATTTCCCTACTTTTCGCCGGCGCGTCGGTCCATTTCCTCGCCGCTCAGTCGCGGGAATCCCTTCTCGAGGCCGACTTGGGCGATCCGGCGCTAGGCCGCCGCGACATCTTCCTTTTGCAAGCGCCGACCGATCTGGTGACCGCGATGGCCCTTGCCGTCTGGGCCGTCGAGCGCGGCGAAGTCAACGTTCGTGCTTGGCCCATGCAGCTTGGAGGGCGTGCGTTGCGCTGGACGCGGATCGACGAACGCACGTTTGACCTGGAAACGCTCGGCAAACCGTTCTTGACTCGAATGTTCGAAATCGTCTTCCTCACGTCCAACGACCCCCCGCCGGTCGCCCGTACTTGGCGAACCGCTTTGTTCACCGTCGAGACGATGGATACCGGCCCCGCGGGATTGAGACGCTTTCGTGTGCGTTGTCCCGCCGCGCTTGAGGATCCACACTATCGCTTCTTGTGGGTCAACGGCAGCGGACGACTCGCCCCGGTAAGCCCACCATCCGTTGGCGAGACCCTGGACATTCCCGCGGTTGCCCCACCCTTTCCGTTTCTCTGATAGTCGTTCAAGGCAGCGAGCGACGCAGGATCCTATTTCTGCCGCTTGGTGGTGCCTTTCATGGTCATTTTCCCCATCGGCCCTTTCTCTGTAAACGTCCACTCGAGCGTGTCCTTGTCCACGAACTTCATGCAGCCATCGAAGCGCTTCTTGTTGCCTTGAGCGCCGATCGCATCGGCCTTGCTGCAAAAACCGTCGCAATCTCCACAGGCCGTTATCCATCCCGACCCTACTTCGCTCCAATCCGAGATTGACCAAGTACGATATTTGCCCGCCTTGGCGTCCCACCACCAATACTCTTCATAGGTCATTTTTTGACCCTCGCCCAGGTCAAAGGTTCCGGTCGACCTGAGCGCCGTGCCACCGAGCACCATTTCCCCCTTTCCAGTTCCCGCAAAAGTCGTCTGCGGTTCCTTCGACCCAGGTGGCATGTGCTTCATCATTTCTTCTTTCGATGGAGACACCATCTCCCCTTTCCAGTTCCACGTGCCAACCATCTTTTCCAGATTCTTCATCTCCGCCGCCGGAATCGGTTTCTTAGGCGGCTCCATAGACATGGGTGGTTTCATGCAACCCCCGGCCAATATGATCGTTGCGATGGTTAGTGTGGTTCCTCGAAGCATGGCGATCTCCTTCAGTCAGTACCTTCGTCTCGTAAGACGCCCCTTCGCCGAGCGCGGTCCCGCGCGCTGCACACCCACGAAGGGCGGGTAAAGGATAGCCTTGCCGCGGCGACGCGCCAACCGTGCCGACCTCCAACTTCGCTCGATCGTTACTCGTCCCGGCGCGCCACCTATTAGCGCGGCTTCGACCGGTCGGCGTCATCAAGGGGTGACACCGCGTGTAACTAATTTGGCGCGAAGCGGAGGGCCGAGGAGTTGATGCAGTAGCGCAAGCCGGTGGGCTTCGGGCCGTCGTCGAACACGTGCCCGAGGTGCGCGTCGCAGCGGCTGCACATCACCTCGACGCGGCTCAGCCCAAGGGTAAGATCACTCTCGGTGCGTATGGACTCGTTCAGGACGGGCGAGAAAAAGCTCGGCCAGCCGGTGCCGGCGCCGAACTTGGAGTCCGATCCGAACAGTTCCTGCTTGCAGCACACGCAGCGGTAGACGCCCCGGCCTTTGTGGTTCCAGTACTGGCCGGTGAACGCCGGCTCGGTGCCCTTGTGTCGCGTGACGAAGTACTGCTCCGAGGTCAACTCGGTTCGCCACTGCTCGTCGGTCTTGGCGATTTTTTCGTCCATCACGCTCCCGCCTCGCGGGGCGAAGGCCCGATCCTCGCGCCGCAGCGTTATCATACCCTCCCCCGTACGCCGCGCCAACAGCGCCGTCCAGGTCGATCATGGGATCGTCGGAGAGGACAGGATTGAGGGCGCGACGGGCCGGACGGACGCGGGTACCCACAATAATCGCTCGTTGCCGCTCGCGGCTCTGATGGCCGACCCCAAAAAGTCGAGAATCGAAAATCGACAATCCCCCTCAACGCCCAATGAGCTTGAGGAACTCTTTCTCATCGAGGGTCTCCACCCCAAGCTCTTTGGCTTTGTCCAGTTTGGAGCCGGGCGAGTCGCCGTGGACAACCAGATCGGTGCTTTTGCTGACACTGCCCGCGACCTTGCCGCCGAGTTGTTTAATCAGGTCCTGCACTTCCTTGCGGCCCATGCTGGAAAGCGTGCCTGTGACGACGACGGTCTTGCCGGCCAGCGGCCCGCCGGCGGCGCGGGATCGTCTCGGCTGAGTCATGTTCACGCCGGCATCTTTGAGCCTGCCGACGACTTGAGCGCCCGCCGCACTGCTGAAGAAATGGACGATGCTTGCGGCCAGTTCCGGGCCGACGCCTTCGACCTCGGTTAACTCTTCTTCGCCCGCACGTGTGAGCTTCTCCATCGAGCCGAAGTGATCGGCCAGTATCTCGGCGGTGCTGGCCCCGACGTGACGGATGTTCAAAGCCGCGAGAAGTCGTGACAACGGCCGACGCCGAAACCGTTGTCCGGCTGGACAAGAGCTTCGACACCCTCGATCTTCAAAAACCGCCCTCCGCGGCCGTCGTCGGCGGCGTTGTTTGCGCGGAGGGGACGATCGCGGACCACTGCGGCGGTAGCTTTACGCTCGAGCATCGTCCGATGGGCGGGGCGTTCACGCCGTTCACGACGCTCAGCCCGCCGTGGGTCACGAACGGGTTGCTGGGCAGAGGGAAAGCCGCGGCGTCGCCGGATGGTGATTACGAGATCCGCGCTACGGGCAACGATGACTGCGGCAGCACTCTGTCGCAGATCCGTTCGATTACCATCGACAACACGCCACCGACCGCTGAGATCACACGGCCGTCGGCCTGCGCCTGTGCCAACGGCTTGGTCGAAATACGGGGTACGGTTCAGGACGTTCATTTCGGAGATTGGAAGCTCCAGTACACGGGCGGCGACGCGACCGGCTGGGTAACGCTGGCCTCCGGCGGCGGGCTGGTTCTCAATGAGGTGCTGGACCTCTGGGACACGCGTGACCTACCCGAACGCGAATACACGCTGCGCCTGGTGGCGACTGACAAATCGATCGTCAACGGCGCGGACGTGCAGCAGACCGAATACCTGATCCCCGTCGAGGTCGGACCGTGCTATGATTTCGATACGGACGACGAGGGCGACGTGGACCTCATCGATTACGCAACCTTGGAACGGGCCTTCACCGGGCCGCAGACCTAAGCCCGCCCGGCAAGCATGGGCCGTACCCGTGAACGCCGGCCCGGGACGCCCTCTAAACCACTCACTCCGAACTTCAGCTTGACAGCCATTTAGCGGCTCCCAACAATGATAGCTGGTGGCGATGATTCGGCCTGGGTGCCCGACGGCTGAGACGGGCGCGCCGGTCTCGCGTAGGGTTGAACCGCGGAATCGCTCCGGCTGCGAAACCTCCTGTTAGGCTTTCCGCATCGC
>CAYQZH010000331.1:0-4107 GCA_964421865.1 uncultured Phycisphaera sp.
GGTTGGCCACGGACAGCGTCAACTCGGCGTCGACCGGCACGTCGAACTCGACGATCGTCCCGACGCTGATCCCCATGATCGACTCGATGGTCATGTCCCGCTCGGCCAAGGTCGCCGTGACCGGGACCGACAAGCCGAGAATCCGCGCCACCCCGGCATCGCGAGGCCGGCCGTTGGACGGAGAAACGCCGCCGCTCGGCGATCGTTGCACCGCGACGGGGGTTGGACTACGCCCCCCACCGCTTCGCGCCGCGCCGACCCGAGGTTGATCCACCATCGCCTGTGACATCGTCCCACCCTCACAACCCGGCGCGTACCCAGAGCGCAGGGAAACTCCCCCACCTCCACTATCGGATATCGACGGAAAGCAAACGAGGGCTTGAAGGATCAAGCGTCCGGTTTATTCCCACCGCCGCACGACGATGCAGGCGTTGTGGCCGCCGAACCCGAACGAATTGCTCATCCCCACCCCGATTTTTCGATCCCGCGCGATCTTGGGGCAGTAATCCAAGTCGCACCCCTCGCCCGGATGCTCCAAGTTGACGGTCGGGGGCACCACGGAGTTCTTGGCCGCCCGTATCGTGGCGATGATCTCCAACCCGCCGCTCGCCCCCAGGGAATGTCCGATGGCGCTCTTCGTGCTGCTGACCACGAGCTTCCGCGCCCAGTCGCCGAAGACCCGTTTCATGGCGATCGTTTCGGCCACGTCGCCCAGAGGCGTCGAGGTTCCGTGGGCGTTGATGTAGTCAACCTGATCGGGAGAAATCTTCGCGTCCTGGATCGCGAGGCGCATCGCCGCCGCCGCCCCCTCGCCGTTCTCCGAGGGCTGTGTAATGTGGTCCGCATCCGACGTGGAAGCAAATCCGATGACTTCCGCGAGGATCGGCGCCCCGCGACGCTTGGCGTGCTCCAACTCCTCGAAGATTACCGCCCCGGCCCCTTCCGCGAGGACGAAGCCATCGCGATCACGATCGAACGGACGGCTCGCTCCGGCCGGATCATCATTGCGCGTGCTCAGCGCCTTCATCGCCGCGAACGCCGCGACGGCCAGCGGCGTTAAGGCCGCCTCCGACCCGCCGGTGAAGACAACGTCCGCCACGCCTCGGCGGATGTGGTGCATGGCCTCTCCCATCGCGTTCGTGGCGGAGGCGCACGCGCTGCTCACCGCGAGGCTGTTGCCCTTCGCCCCATAGGCGATGGAGACGTTCCCGCTCGCGGCGTTGACCATCAGCTTGGGGATGGTGAACGCCGAGACCTTGCTTGGACCTTTGGTGGTCAGGCGGGTGAACTGTTGTTCCAGCTCGTTCAGCCCGCCGATCCCCGATCCGAAAATCACCGCCATTCGCGCCGGGTCTTCCCGGCTCACGTCCAGCCCGGACGCTTTGACGGCCTCATCGCAGGCGACTAACGCAAACTGCGCGTAGCGGTCCAATCGCTTGATGATCCGGCGGTCGAGGTACTTTTCGGCATCGAACGCGGAAATCTCCCCGCCGATCCGCACGTCGAATTGCGAGGCGTCGAAGAGCGAAATCGCCGTGATCCCGCTTCGCCCCTCGATCAGCCCGTCCCAATAGCGATCGACCGTCACGCCGAACGGCGTAACGGCTCCCATTCCGGTTACCACGACCCGCCGATCCGCCATGGTTGTCGTCGGAGAGAGGCTTACGACTTGACGGTGAGGTGCTTGAGGATGTAGTCGATCGCCTCACCGACCGTCTTGAGCTTCTCCGCCTCTTCGTCCGGGATGGTCAGGTCGAACTCGTCCTCCAGTTCCATCACCAGTTCCACGGTGTCGAGGGAATCCGCGTTCAGGTCGTTCACAAACGAGGTGTTGCGAGTGATCTCGCTCTTGTCCACGCTCATCTGCTCGCTGACGATCTGTATGACCTTCGCTTCAACTTCAGCCGCAGTAGACACTGCTAAGTCCTCCCGATCCGACTTTCCATCACCTTCAGCCGAACGCCTGGTCTCTCACCAGGTTCGGGATCGTAGTGGCCGGCCGGCGTCTTCGCAACCGCCGCCAGGCGCTCGTTCACATGTGCATTCCGCCGTCAACCAACAAGACCTGACCCGTAATATACGAGGCCTCGTCGCTGCACAAGAACGCCACCACCCCCGCCACCTCGTCCACCTCCCCAAACCGCCCCAGCGGGACGTGTTGCGTGACCGACTCCTTGATCTTTTCCGGCAGCGTCGCGGTCATGTCCGTGGTGATGAACCCCGGGGCCACCACGTTGCAGGTGATCTTCCGCTTCCCCAGCTCCTTGGCCACGGTTTTGCTGAACCCGATCAGCCCCGCCTTGCTGGCCGCATAGTTCGCCTGCCCCGCGTTGCCCATCACCCCGGATACGCTGCCGATGTTGACAATCCGCCCATATCGCTGCCGGACCATGATCCGGCTAACCGCCCGCGTCGACCAGAACGCCGACCGCAGGTTCGTGGTCAAGACCTCCTCGAACTGCTCATCCTCCATGTTCATGAGTAGCCCGTCGCGGGTGATTCCCGCGTTGTTGACCAGGATGTCGATCCGCCCGTACTTGCCGATCACGGCCTCGACCAACACATCGATCGCCGCCCGGTCGCACACATCGAGCGTCTGTGGATCAATGATTCCGGGAAGCTCGCGTTTTTGTCCCTCCGCGGCAAGCTCCGCCAGCGCCGCCGCATCCCGCGCACAAGCCACCACCGTCGCGCCGCGCTTGGCCAGCGACAGACAGATCGCACGACCGATCCCTCGGCTCCCGCCCGTCACCAGCGCGATCCTGCCTTCCATCTTCAAATCCTACGACCCGCCACCAACGCCTGAAGGTTCACTCGTTCCCCGGCGAGGAGTGAGGCCGCTTCAGCAGCCTTCCCCGAAGGGCTACAGCCCAGCCGTTTTACGCTTGCTGTTACCCACATCTTTGATAGCGTCCCGTTAGGGACGCGCGACAATAGCCCAGCGTTTCAACGCTGGGGAAACGGATCATCCTACATCCCTAGTCCCGGAGGGACGACTGAAGCACTCAACCGTCCCTACGGGACTCGGTTTGAACGCATTCACCTCCCCCAGCCATAAATGGCTGGGCTATTTTCAGTGTGTCCCGCCGGCACACCGTCACGCACGACCGCCAAAATGTGGGTAACAGCAAGCGTTTTACGGCTGGTCCAGCGGCGCCCCGTTTACTTGCCTTAGCCCGTTTCAACGGGCTTTTGTCGTCGACTTTGGTTCTCCATTGGCTTCGTTGCCGCGATCGACTCAGCCGTACTCACGTTCACGCACGGCACGCTCCGGTTGATCTTCCGCATCAACCCCGTGAGCACCCGACCCGGACCGATCTCCATGAATCGCTCGACGCCGTCCGCGATCATCCGCTCGATACACCGCTGCCACAGCACGGGTTGCGTCACCTGCCGTCGCAAGGAATCGCGCATCGAGGTCGGGTCGCGGTGGTAGTCCGCATCGACGTTGGCGATCACACGCATCCCCGGCATCGTGAATGGCGTCTGCTCCAGCACCGGTCGCAGCCCGTCCGCCGCCGACTGCATAAGCGGCGAATGAAACGCCCCGGCCACCGCGAGCGGAACAGCCCGACACCCGACCTCTCCGGCCAGCGCCGTTGCTCGCTCGCACGCCGCACGGTCTCCGGCGATCACAATCTGTCCCGGACCATTGAAGTTGGCCGGGGCCAACACGTTGCCGCCTCGCGCCCGATCGCACAGCGCCCGCGCCATCGCTTCATCCGCTCCGACGAGGGAAACCATTCCACTGGGTGACGCAAGGGCCGCTTGTTGCATCAGTTCGCCACGCCGCCGGACCAACCGCAGGGCGTCCTCGAAGCTCACCGCTCGGGCTACGTGAAGGGCGGTGTACTCGCCCAAACTCAGTCCGCCGCTACAGACGAACGTCTCTCGCGCCCCTCCCGCTTCCAGCCACGCCTCCCAGATGGCCACGCCGGTGACGAAGATCGCGGGCTGCTGGACATCGGTGCGTTCGAGCTCCGCAGCGGGGCCCTCAAAACACACCCCCGCCAGATCGAACCCGAGCACCTCGTTGGCCCGATCGAACACGCCCCGCGCGGCTGCGCTCGACTCGGCCACGTCCCGGCCCATGCCCACCGACTGCGA
>CAYQZH010000332.1:0-4080 GCA_964421865.1 uncultured Phycisphaera sp.
ACTCCAGAGCAGCCTTTCAGGCTGCCCGACGTGATTGGCGTCGATTGTTTTCGGCACTTCGTTGTGCCGAAGGTTTTTGAAGAAACAGGAGAGGAGATTTCCCCATGAAATCGAATAGTTTGTTGGTATTGTCTGCGTTCGGAGCAGTTGTCTGGGGCGCCTCGCCCGCGCTGGCCGGAAGCGGCGCGTGCTGTTTCAATCTTTCAGGTGGTCCGGCGAACTCTTGCGCACTGCTGCCTAGTTCTGATTGCCTCGCATTAGCTGGCAGCACTTACGAGGGCGATGGAACAAGTTGCCGGACGGCCGCTTGCCTTGGGTCGCCGCGCGGTGCGTGTTGCAGGTCGGACCCCGACTCATGCAGGCTTTCTGTCGGCGGTCAAGCCGGGTGCAGCGCTGTGCTACTCAATGGTTCCTACCGTGGCGATGGAACGAGCTGCAACGAGACCGCCTCTGGTCCAGACCTGTGTCCAACTTGCGGCGACAACCAGGTCAATGGGCCTGGGGAACAATGTGACGGCACCTCCAGTTCCGCCTGTCCCGGGCAGTGCCAGGCGGACTGCCGTTGCCCCGGCGGGGCCACGGTCCCGACTCTCAGCGCGTGGGGTCTGGGCGGCCTTGCGCTGCTGCTGATGAGCGGTGTCGCCCTCAAGTTCGGTCGTCGGCGGACGGCTTAAGGCATGAGCAGGGGTCGGCGTTAAGTTCGCGGGTGAACACGCGCCAAACAACCGCACGGCATGATGCGTCGCCCTACGCACCGAGATACTTGGCGTAAATGGTTCGCGCCCTGTCGGGGTCGTTGGTGCCTTTGATGATGGCACGGCCGTCGGGGAATAGCGTCAGTTCGTGGCCGTCGATTACAGCCTTGAGCATGAAACGATTGTGGGAGACGGGGCCGGCGGCCACGGGTTGGAGCTTCCTGGAGATGGCCGCGAAGTCGATCCGCGTCGCGCCGCCGGGATGGACCTGCACGGCGTCACGGCCGCAGAGGGTCGTCGTCGTGCCGGCGAACTTCCCTTCAAGATAGGGGAACTCGCCGCGCTTGCAGCAGGGACAATTGCCCTGATCGTAGGCGGATTGGACTTTCATATTCACCAGTCGCCCCGACCATGCGTCGATGTGCACGAGGTGGCGGTTGATTTCGTCCCGCCGACCGATGAGCAGCTTGATCGCCTCGATCGCTTGCAGGCTGGCGACGAGGTTCACAGCGGACGCCAGCACGCCCGCGGTATCGCAGGTGGGGTTCATTTCGGGCGGCGGCGCGTCCTCGAAAACACAACGCAGGCACGGCGTGTCGTGCGGAATGACGGTCATGCACAGGCCGGTTGCACCGATCACCGCCCCGTAAATCCAGGGGCGGCGCGTGCTCACGGCGAGGTCGTTGATCAGGAACCGGGTCTCAAAATTGTCGGTCCCGTCCAGCAAGAGTTCCGCCCCGTCGGCGAGGCGTTCGATGTTCGTCGGGTTCACGTCGATCACGACGGGCTCGACCGTCACGGAGGGGTTGATCCGCCGCAGCTTGGCCGCGGCGGCTTCCGCTTTGGGCAGACCGGCGGCGATGTCGTCTTCGTCGAAGAGCACCTGGCGCTGGAGGTTGTCGCGTTCGATGCAGTCCCGATCGCAAATCCGCGTGTACCCCACGCCGGCGCGGACGAGGGTGTTGGCGAGCACGGTGCCCAGAGCGCCGCACCCGAAAAGCACAACGCGTGAGGCGGCAAGACGCCGCTGCCCCTCGAGACCGATCTTTTCATAAAGGATTTGCCGCGAGTAACGCGCAAGCGCGGGATCGATCCTCTGCGGGTTGTCTTCCGTGGGTCTCACGTGCGTGATCCTGGGTCGTCCGTGCGCGACGGCGGAGTCTTCTTGGCCAAAGCAGCAAGGAAGCCCACCGGCGGAGGAGGAGGCGTGGCCGCTTCCCGGTGTTCTCGACCCTCATCCCGACGCTCCCCCTGAGAGGAAGAGTGGAGCTTGGGACGGACGGTAGGCGCCGTGTGAACTGGACGGTTGAGATCGGGAAGCCCGGGCGTACGGAAGGTCGTAGCCCTCGACGCGGTACTCGGGGACAGGAATCGGTAGTCCTTCCAGTTGTGCAAGCCGGAGGAGATGAACATTCCGCCGCAGACGACGTTGATGATGGTTTGAGGCATGTCGCCGCCGTCGATGGTCATCGCCAGTCCGGTCAGGATGAGAAGTGCGCCGATCAGAACGGCGACCACGGCGTCAACCGCGAGGGTGATTCCTTGTCCGAGGAGGGACCAAAACGCGACGGCGGCCATCGCCAATCCGCCGAGCCGGAGGGTATGGTAGAAGACCCAATTGGCACGGTTGAAGAGATCCGTCCCCGTCGGCTCGGCCAAGTGGAGGAAGCCGAAGTAGAGGAGGAAGGCGGCGCCGATGGCGGCGGGGGCGACGTTGCCGCGAACCCGATTCGCCACACCGGGTTGTCCGTCAGCAGGGGCCGTTTGCGGCATGGCCGTTTTCACTCCGTCGCCCTGCGGGCGCTCAGACACAGCGAAGCTCGTTCTTCTCAACGGCACTGTACAAGACGAGGTATCAAACCTCAGCCTTCGTTGCGAGCGCACCGACTTCCCGGGACGGCGTACCTCAACGCGTTTCCCCAACCCAAACCCGGCGTCAAGCGTAGTATACCTCGTATCCAGGATCCTGTGGACCCATCGAACGGTGCGCTTTGACGGAGGAAAGTATGAAAGCGTCAATTCGGTTTGAACGAGCGGTCCGCTGGGTGTTCATTGTCGCGGCGGCGGGCGTGGCGCCGGCGTTTGTGATGCGGTGCGACAAAGCCGCCCTGAACTTCCAGCGGGGTTTGTTCCAAGGCCTCGGGCTGAGCGTGAGCGAGGCCCTGGTGCGTGACGGGATCGTTAACCTCGACGGGCTGACGGTCCAACCGTAACCGCAAGCCGCGTAATCCGCACTTGGGACGCGACGATGCGTGTCGGAGGGAGGTGCCTTTGCGCGCGACGGGCAAACGGTACCTACGGCATCTCGAAGTGGTGGTCGGTCGTGCGGACGGTCAGGACGGCGCAGGGGGATTTGCGGACGACTTTTTCCGTGGTGCTGCCCAACAGCACATGGGCGATCGCCCCCCGGCCGTGGGTAGCCATGACGATCAGGTCGACGGCGTGCTCGCGGGCGTAGGCGATGATCTCGGCGAAGGGTCGGCCATAGGCGACGTGAGAAACGGCGGGCTTCTTCATGCCGGCCAAATGCTCGGCGCAGAACTTGTCCATCCGCGTGCGGCCTAGTTGAAGCAGCTCCTCCGGCGGGGGGCCGACGGGCAGGCTTTCCGGGCCGATGGCACTCCAGTATTGATAGGCGTCGTCCACTACGTGCAGGCAGTGGACCTGCGCGTCGAAGGCGTCGCCCAGGTCGCGGGCGTAGGCCAGGGCGGGCCGGGAGGCGTCCGAAAAGTCGGTCGGAAGAAGGATGTTCGTAAAGCGGGTCGACACGTGCGCTCTCCTGCGCTGTAGACCGATCACGCAGCAATGATATCGTAGGTCTCGGTCAGCAACCCGTCAAACAGGCGGGCGCTGGCGATCGAACCCGGATGCATCCCCATAAGGGTGGCAGTCCAGAGTGCGTGGCAATTCAGAAGGGGTGGCACGCAACGCCGTTAAGCAACTTGTGCCGTATGGTTCATGAAAATCCTTTCGATTCGGGCGTTTTCGGTTCGGGACAACCTGCGCAATCTCGGCGGCTGGGGCGGGCGTTCGTTTTTCTCGTGCGGCCAGTCGCGAGTTCGTTTCGACGAGTCCCCGCGCGCCGAGATTGGTATTCGTCGGCGACGGCCTGGCGCAGCCGGCGGCGCAGTTGCGTACACGATTCGCCGTGTCGCAAGGCTTCGATCGCCCAACGGATGACCCGCAAAGCCTGGGCCAAGCTGAGTTGCATCACGTTGGCGCCCATGACCAACGCGGCGTACAGCAGCAACAAGGCCATGGCCAGGATGTCGGTGGCCAGCTCCATCGCTCCCGGTTCGGGGGTTCGGGCATGTGTGCCACTGCTGTGTCAGCAGTGGCCTGGGGTTTGGCCCTTTGGGGCGTCTTTTCAGCACAATTCAAGTGT
>CAYQZH010000333.1:0-4056 GCA_964421865.1 uncultured Phycisphaera sp.
ATCGGCTGGCCTCGCTCGTGCCCGCGGACTTCAACGCCCGCTATTTCCTGTTCGTATCCAACAGCGTCGGCAGCCGCCGCATCAGCCTGTTCGCCGTCGGCGAACGGCGCTGATGCACGGAACACGCCCTAGTGAGGCGCTTCCTACTCGCGCTGCTTGGGCGGCGTATGCTCGTGGGTGTTCTCGTCCTTCATTTTGGCATAGTCGAAGGGCTTGTTCTTATCGAACGTGGCTCCCTTGTCGTTATGACAGGTCAGGCAGACCTTCTCATCCGTCTTGGTCATCCCCACCGCGTACATCTCATCCACCTTGTACTTGCGCTTCGACTTCATGATCTCTTCGTGGAGTTTGCTGTATTCGCTGCCCGGACCGTGGCACACCTCGCAGCCGACGCCGGCGAACTCCTTGGCCTCCTTCACCGCTTTTTCATCGGCGGCATCGGGGATGGCGTAGCCGCCGGGCTTTCCGAAGCCGACGGTGTGGCAGGCGACGCATGTCGCGTCCTTGGTGTAGTCCTTGGCCGGGTCAAGATTGTGCTTGGTCTTGGCCTCCGTCGCCTGACCGGACTGCAACGCTTCCAGCGCCGTGGCGTGTTTTGTTTTCGCCCAGCCTTTGTGCTCAGGAAGGTGACACTTCTTGCACTTGTTCGACCCGATGTAGGTGTAACTCCCGCCCTCACCGCCCACCGCCGTGAGAGCAACGGCCGTCGCCGTGGCGACGGCGTCATCCGCCGCCGCAGGTGCAACCCAACTCACCCGCGAAACCGCCAAACCCACCGCTGCAACCGTGATCCCCACTCCGATGCTAACCCAAGATTTCATCTGAATTCCCTCAAAAACTGACCAACGGAACAAACGAAAGACACAAGCTAACACGCACCAAGCGCCATGGTAGCCGCATCGCCGATGGCACGCAATTCGCTTCGTGCCGAACAGCGACGGAAACGGCGCGAGGGGCCCTCGCGGAAACTTCCCGCCGCACCGAGCCAGGAAATCCGGCACTCACCTATGTCCCCGTCACTTGCCGCTCCGCCGCGCGGCGATCTGCGTGGCACGCGGAATGCTACGCGGTGAAACGACGATCGGAACTTCGACGGGCTGGCGTGCTTGAGCGAGTTTCGCCGATCAACGGGTTGTAGTACGCTGCGTCCGTGGTAACTTCTCAAAAATGAGACAGGGATACGTTCCGGTCGTTGTAGCCGCTACGGGTTGGCTGGCGCTGGCCGGGTTGTCTCGCGCCGCAGACGCTCCCGTCACCTGTTCCGCCTGCCACGCGCTCCAGGCCGCCCAACTTGCGAAATCGGTTCACAACGCCATCCGTTGCGGTGAGTGTCACCAGGGACCGGAGTCCTACGCGCTACCCGCTTCGGACCTGCAACGGTACACGGCCCCATCCGCCCCCAGGGCGACGAGGGCGGTGTTCGACCACGGCCCATCGTTTGCCGGCAAGCCCCAGCGGGCCAAGATCCCCGAACTTTGCGGCGAGTGCCATGCGAACATCGAACGCATGAACCCCTATGGGATTCGCACCGACCAACTCGCCCGATACTGGACCAGCGGGCACGGGAAAACGCTACGAAACAAGGGAGATGATCGGGTAGCGGTGTGTATTGATTGCCACAACTCCCATGAGATCCTCTCGGGGAAGGAGCCGGAGAGCCGCACGAATCCCCTCCACGTCCCCGATACGTGCGGGACCTGCCACGCCGACGCGAAGCTGATGGCGGAGTTCAATCTGCCGGCGGAGGTCGCCGACGAATACCGCCAGAGCGTGCACGGCCGCCTACTGCTCGAACAAGGCGACGCGGGCGCGCCGACGTGCGCGACGTGTCATGGAAACCACTCGGCGGTCCCGCCGGGCTTCGCCACCGTGGGAGCGGTTTGCGGGCAATGCCACCAGCACGCATCCGACAACTTCGCCACCAGCATCCATGCCACCCAACCCGGCTTCAAAGGCTGCGTTCAGTGCCATGGCGGCGGCGAGGGACGACATTATCATCGCATCGAAAAGATCACCAAGCCCACCGGCGTCATGATCGAACGATACACGCACCTCTTGCGCTCCGGCCCAAAACCCACGGCCAGTGAGGTCGCGGAAACCATCCACCCCGACCCCAAGCGGCTTATCAACCAAGTCCTGCCGACCTGCACGGAATGCCACGAGGAACTTGCTGAGGATAAAAGTTTGCCCAAGCTCTTCGGACTGTTGGACGCCATCGCCGACGCCGAGCGTTACTACGTGCACACCGCCCATCATCTCGATCAAGTCGGCCACGGGGTGTTGCTCGTCGACAACCAACAGTTCGAATTCGAGGAGGCCAAGACCCACCTGATCGCCCTTGCACCGTTGCAACACACGCTGAACAATGCGACGGTCGAAGCCAAAGTCACCGAGCTCAAGAAGGTGTGCGACAAAGTCAACGCCGAGTTAACCGACCTCGAAGACGGTTTGCACTGGCGCTATCGGGCGCTGGTCCCCATTTGGGGCTTCGCGATCCTGTTCGCCGTCGCCTTGTACGTAAAGTATAAGGCCCTGCGCGCTGCTTTCGTGAAGCCGCTCTCCGGTCCCTCGCCGAAATGAACAACCAGGATGAACCCGTATGGATACGCAACCCACGCGAAGAGGATTCTTAGACTGGCTCATCGGCCTTTGCTCCGCCTTGACGGGGGCGGCCTTGACCGTGCCGGGCCTACTGTACCTTTGGCCGGCGGCCCGAGGCGGCGCCTCTGAGGACGTCGAGGTCCCCAACGCACCCACCCTAGCTCCGGGTCAGAGCGCCATCCTCCAGGTCCGAGGAAAGGCCGTGATTGTCGTCCGTGAACAGACGGGCTTCACGGCCTACTCCGCCGTCTGCACGCATCTGGGATGCCTGGTGAAATGGGACGGCTCGCGGAAGGAGTTCCTCTGTCCCTGTCACGCGGCCGTGTTCGACAAGAACGGCGCCGTCGTGTCGGGCCCGGCGCCGGCGCCCCTGCCGACGTACAAGGTGAAGGAAGTCGGCGGGAAGGTGTACGTCTCCGTGGTCTAACGCCTCGCCCCAGGACTCAAGGGTCCTGGTGCTGAAGGTCGGTTTTGACGATGGGTCTATCCAAACACATTCGGAGTTTCGTCGACGCGCGGTTCGATACCGAAACCGCGGAGCACTTCATCGACAAACAGGTTCATAAGCGTCTGCCGCCGCATACCGGCTGGCTGCACGTGTTCGGAAGCCTGTCGCTGCTGCTGTTCGTCAGCCAGACGATCACCGGGATCCTGCTGTTGATCTACTACCGTCCGACCCCCGAGGCGGCGCATAAGTCCATCCAGTACATCACCGCCGAGGTCAACTTCGGCTGGCTGTACCGCCAGGTTCACGCCTGGGGAGCGTCGGTGATGATCCTCGCCGTCGTGCTGCACATGACCAGGACGTACTTCTTCGGCGCCTACAAGAAGCCCCGCGAACTCACCTGGGTCACCGGTGTGATCATTTTTATTGTGACCATCACCTTCGGCTTCACCGGCTACCTGTTGCCCTGGAATCAGCTCGCGTTCTGGGCGACGACGGTGGGGACCGAATCGGCCAACAAGGTTCCGGTCATCGGCGAATGGCTGAGATACTTCCTCCGCGGCGGCGACGCCGTCACCGGAGAGACGCTTTCGCGGTTTTTTGTCGCCCATGTCATCATTCTTCCCTGGATTTTGACAGGTTTGCTCGCCGTCCACTTGTTCCTGATGCGGGCGACAAACCTGGCTACGCTCGAGGCCGTCGGCGAGGAGAAGCCCGTCCCCGCCGAAGAGGGAATCCCGTTCTTCCCCGTCCACGTGGCCAAGGAGGGTGTGGTCGCCGTTCTGTTGCTCGCCGGGCTGGTGACGCTTTCCGTGCTCGCCCCCTGGGAGATCGGCGAGCCGGCCGACCCCTTAGCGACGCCGGCGCACATCAAACCCGAATGGTACTTCCTGCCCAGCTATCAACTTCTCAAGTACTTCGAGGGGCCGCATGGAGCCTTCGTCGGCATCCTGGCCTGCTCGCTGCCCTTTGTGCTGCTTCTTTTTTGGCCCTTCTTGGACCGCGGCAAG
>CAYQZH010000334.1:0-4044 GCA_964421865.1 uncultured Phycisphaera sp.
GATATATGTCCACGCCATGCGGTCCGCACAAGCCGGTACCCCCCGAGTCGTTCGCCGAGCGCGTGGATGCCTGGCACCGCCGCACGCGGGGCGCGGAGTTCCGCAAATTGGATTACCGTGAGGCGTTTGCACTGGCGAAGCCCGGCGACCTGGTCTACTGCGATCCGCCGTACACCCACAGCCAAGCCATCCTATACGGCGCGCAGCGGTTTCGTCTCTACCAGTTGCTCGGCGTGATCGCGGATGCCAAGGTGCGTGGGGTCAACGTCGCCCTGAGCATCGACGGGACTAAGCGCTCCGGTGACCACGTCTGCGACCTGCCCATCCCCGAAGGGCTGTTCGAGCGGGAAGTGCTAGTCAACTGCGGGCGCTCAATGCTGCGACGCTTTCAGATGGGCGGGCAGACCCTCGAAGGCGAGGTCGTGACCGACCGGTTATTGCTAACCTATTGAAGGCGGGGTGGCACTCACAATTTCGTTCGGTCTGCGCTCCAGGGACTCAAGTCACCTGGCAATCCGCCGCCGGCGGATTCGCCCTACGGGGCGGGGAGTCGCATGCAGGGCCTTGTTGGGCGGCGGCCGAGGCTTGCGTACCCTGCCGAACGCCCGACCCCCTACGGTTCGTCCTTGACGGTCGGTGGGCGCGCGGCGCCGGCGTCCTCGATGAAGAGATGCAACGCCGCCTCGGGGACGTTGCGGATCTTCTGATAGGTCCAGGGTTGGGTAATGCTCAGATAGGCCATCGAGCCGGTCAGCCCGGTCAGACCGAGGCAAGACAGAACAATGAGCGGCGTGACCACGGCGTGGTACACGAGGAACCGACGCCGATCGTGGGCCGTGACGATTTCGTCGATCGCTTCGAGCATCGGCAGCCCCAAACTCCGTGACACCTGGCTCGAACTGCGGAAGACGTGATCGAGAATCTCGGCGAGGATCACGAAAAGCACACCCGCAGCGATCCCGGCCACCAGGGCGAGCAAGACCACGCTCACCGCCTTGGGGGATACCGGGGTGTTTCCACCGCGGGCAGGTTGCCCTTCGGAGAATTGCAACAGCCGATCTTGCTGAACGGCCTTGATCGCCGGCTCGATCGTCGCCAGCGTCGACTCGAGTTGCCCGTGCCGCTGCTTGGCCTTCTGCACGTTGCCGATCACTTCGGCGAACTCCTCCTGCCGGTCGTAGACCTCGTCCTTCGCCCGGTTCAGCTCCGTCAGCGTCAGCTCGTTGCTTTGCAGACTGATGTCGATGTCCTTGATCTTGGCGTTCTGCGCCGCGATCTGCACCAACATCCTCGCCCGATCGCCCAGCCACGGGGCCGCGGACGCCGTGATCTCGCTCGCGGAACGGAGAGGTCCCGCTGATGGCCCGCCGGAGGACGCGACCGCCTGACGGTCCGAAGCCCGCTGCTGTTCCAGTTTCTCCTCAATCCGGCGACGATTGGCCAGCAGCTCGCCAATCTCCGGGTGCTCGTCGGTCATGCCCCGCGTCTCGCGGAGTTTCGCGACGGCGCTGTGAATCTCCTGGATCTGAGCGACGAGGTGGATCGCCTCGGCGCTAAGGTATCCGTCGTCGGCGTGGGACTCCTTCGCATCGGCGGGGTCTCCGACCGGGGAGAGCGGCTCAGCCGCGGCGAGGAGCTGACGCTGCGCGTCCAGTTCGGCCGCGTACTCCCGACGCCGCAAGAGCAACTCCCGCCGCTCGCTTTCCAACTGCGCCAACTTGCCGGAGATCGCTCCGGGGTCGTTCGGGTTCACGTGGGGGTTGGCCAAACGAAGGCGCGTTTCCTCCCGCTCCGTCCGCAAGACCGCCTCCATGGCCTCACCCGCCTCGCGCACGAAATAGTCGCGCTGGGCCACCAAGAATTGGTGAATCCAGACCAGCGTCCGGCGGATGTAGGTCTTTTTGACCTGATCGACGAGGTCCTTTCCGATCGCTCGATCCGGACCGGTGTAGGTGATCTTGACGATGTCGATCAGCTCGCTCGGCGAAGTCGTGGCGATGGTCAAGTTGCCGCCCAGGGAGCGGGCCAGTGAATCACGGCGTCGGGTCCATTCCGCGGTCAGCGCGCCGTCGGCGTCGCGTTCCGCGCTCTTGAGCAGGCCGAGTTGTTCGACGACCTCGGCCATGCACTCCGCCGAGGTCAAGTCTCGGACCATCGTGTTGCGGAAATACTTGAAGGACGCCGCACCCGCCGACATCGGCAGGTTGATCATCACCGGGTCGTTGCGGCACTCGAAACTCGTCGAGGCACTGTACGTCCGTGGATAGTAGAGGCTGGTGACGAACGCGGCGCAGGTGACCAGACAGAAGGGAACAAAGAAACTCCAGCGGTGCAGGGAGAGTAGGCGCAGCGCGTCGTGGAGTGTTTTGCGAATCTCGGCGAAGGGACGGTCGTCGTCCGCGGCATGGTCGGCCCGTCCCAAGGCCCCGTTGCCCGGCGGGTTCGTTGCGTTGGACCTATTCCTGTGTTTGGCCATGCACTCCCGACCTCATCAGCCGGACGACGCTGCAACCAGCGCTGCAACCGGCGCTTCCCCCTCCCCAGTGCGGCGCGGAACACGCGACGACCTTCTCGGAAGGCGTAAAAACGACGTACCGTGACCGAGCGAGTCCCGGCGCGCCGGGACTTTCGGTTTTTCGGACGCCCTCCCAGCCCCCTTGAGGGCAAACCCCTAGGCCCGTCCCCTACCCGACCCCTTGCAACCGGACGCGGATTATTGGACGGTAGGCTGCCGCACTCCGGCTTTTGACTCAGGCGCCGGACCAACTCGGGCCGCTTTTGTCAGATACGGGAGGGAGGCGGATCGAATGAAAGGCGTGACGAGAACCAATCTGCGGTTGATGGTCGCGGCGTTCGTGATCGGCGCCGTCGGAGCCGTCCTTTGGTTTCGCGAACCGATGGAGCCCTTGACGCGCGAGGCGCTCGCGGCGGCAAGGCAGCGATGGCGGGCCGCCGCCGTGCGCGCCTACGAGGTTCGATATCGGATGCACGGCAGTGAATATGTCATCCATGGGCGGGACGGAATCGTAGAAGAGGCCTCGGTCAACGGTCGGCCGCCGACCACAACCAACCTCAACGTCTACTCGATCGACGGCCTGTTCGACACCCTGGAACAAGAGCTGGAAAACTCGACCGATCCCGCCGGGCCTTTCGCGGGACGTGGGGAGACGGTGCTGATGCGGGTGCGCTTCAACCGTGAGCTTGGCTACGTGGAACGCTACCTGCGCAGTTCCGGCGGCCAAGGCCGCGGGGCGTCCATCGAGATGATCGAGTTTACCCGTCGCGACTGATGCGGATCCCCGCAAATAACTGCGCTATATCGGAGGCAACACTGGCGGGCGAGCCGCCAGTGGCACCCATTTGTCGAGCGCAGGCAATTCGTGGAATACGTATAATGCCTCAACGCAGCCGAATTTGCGGCTTGAGCGAGATCCAATGGCAATCCCGGAGCCGCCGCGTTTACGCGGCGGGCATGGTCGGTATCCGCAGCGCCAGTCGCAGAACTCGGCGCGGCCGTATAGAATCTGCCCAGGGACAGGCTGCGGACCACGCTCTGGAGGAGTGGCCGAGTGGCTGAAGGCGACGGTCTTGAAAACCGTTAGGCGGGAAACCGTCTCGGGGGTTCGAATCCCTCCTCCTCCGGTTTTTCGATTCGACGGGCCTCGGCGGGGGCCGCTGGACGGACGACTTCGGCCCCAACTTGACCGCCGCGCCGAAACGGCTAACCTGATGCTCCCTTACCGGGGACGTAGCTCAACTGGGAGAGCGCCGCGTTCGCAATGCGGAGGTTGAGGGTTCGAGCCCCTTCGTCTCCAGTGACGTCGCCTACGCCGAACGCTTTCGTTAGCGTACCGGCCTGCGTTGGGCCGCGCGGCTCGGAAGGCCGGTGAATCCGGCAGTCTACCCGGTTCCAGCGATTCGGAGTTCGCAACATGTTTGCTGACGCCGTCACTCCGCCTTCCCTCGTGTAGCGCCACCCCTTGTGGGTGGTACGTGTTTAGCGTCGCGGTTCCCAGATGGAGCAGGTCCACACGCCGAAGGCGT
>CAYQZH010000335.1:0-4012 GCA_964421865.1 uncultured Phycisphaera sp.
TCGAAGAGGAGTTCACCACCGGCTCCATCAAGCACTACCCGAAGCATCTGCCGCGAAGCAACAACCCGAACTACTTTGAGGACATGTCCGCCTGGGCGGGCGATTCCGGCGGGCCTCAGCACGTGCGGATGCGTCTGCCGGGAATGGCGGGCCGCACGGTTCAACTTCGCTTTGAGTACACGCAGGACGGCAACTCAACGTGTGCCGACGTCCGACCCGGCGATGCCTGCGGGGTCCAGGTGGACAACATCGTGATGAACAGCGTCGCATCCACCGTGCCCGCGGACTTCGATCGAGATCGGGATGTCGATTCGCCCGACTACGCGGCCTTGCGCACCTGCTTGCAGGGTCCGTCCCTCGCACGAACGCCGGGCTGCGCGCCGAAGGACCTGAACAACGACGGTCACATCGACCTGCTCGATTTCGCCCGATTCCAGCGCGCGTTTTCCGGGCCGTAGCGTCATGGTGACGCCTACAGAGCGGAACTTAAACTGCACCCTTGACCCCTCTCCCCCGTGGGAGTGCAATCTTGACCGCTCTCCCCCGTGAGAGTGGACTCTTGACCCCTCTCCCCCGTGGGGGAGAGGGCAGGGTGAGGGGGCTTGAGGACGCGCTTCGAGAGAAGCAGGGAGCGTCGACGACGATGATGGACACGCGGTCCAGACGCACGAAGCGCCCAACCCCCCGTGCCATGCGCGCCTGGTGCGAGCGCGGAATGGTGTGGATCGAGTTGGCGGACGGGCGACAAGTCGGCATTCCAACGACGAAGTTCCCTCGCCTGCGCAACGCGTCGGACCACGACCTGGCCAAAGTGCGCATCGAGGCGCGTGGAAAGGCCCTGCGCTGGGAGGAACTTGACGAAGACCTGCTCGTCGAAGGAATCGTGGCCGGGCGGTTCCCGGGGGGATGACCACCCCTACCGGCGAGACCGGCAGTCTGGGACCGGAATCCTGGGGACCTTGCCTGTTCGCTTCCAAAGCCGATAGAATGTCCAGGCAGGGCGGGCACAACAACCCGCGAGGCTAACCCAGAGAAGGGATCACTAAATGCCGTTCCCTCGATCCGACCGCGTGATTTACCGGAACAACCCGCTTGCTGAGGTGGTTTGCCAGCTTCGTTTTCCCGCCATCTTGCGGATCGAGGCGGAAGCACCGGTGAACTTCCAAGATCACATACGGGCGGAATACCCGGAATATCGATCGGCTCCGGTTTTTTCACCAGAATTGCCCGCGACCGCCGTCGCGCTGCTGCAGGGTGCCAACCCGGAGTCGCCCAAGTGCGTACACGAGTTCAGTAATCCGGAGGGGGCGTGGTCGGTCTCGCTCGCCCGAACGTTTCTCGCTCTCAAGACGACGCAGTACGTACAGTGGGAGGAGTTCCGATTGCGCATGCTGCACCTGATGACGACGCTCGTCGATACGTTCCAGCCCGCATATTACTCACGGGTCGGTCTGCGGTACGTTGACGTGATCCAACGATCGCGTCTGAATCTGGAAGGTCGACCATGGGGCGATCTTCTCAAGCCGCATATCGCGGCGGAGTTCAGCGAACCGGATTGGGCGGAGCATATCGATCAATCATTCAAGCAAATCTCCGTGCGCCTTTCCGACCCCGGAGGTCGTGTAAACATTCGACATGGTTTAGTGTCCGCAGAAGGGACAAACGAGCCGTGCTATATTTTCGATGCCGACTTCTTTCTGGACGCTCAACGCACGGAGACACGCGATGCCGCAACCATACTCGAAAGATTCCACAGAAGCGCAGGGAACCTATTTCGTTGGTGCATCCAACCCGCGCTACACGAGGCACTCGGGCCACATTCGCCAGGCTAGGCCTTCCGCTGCAACCTCAGTGGGGCGCTGGGGATCCGAGCAGTATGAGTTCGGTGGCGTCCGTATTGTAGTTGACCCGTGGGCTCAATTGCGTTCCGGGATAGTCCTCGTCGACGCCATTTCCGAAAGACCGTTACTGCAGCACATCCATCAGGTTGATGTCTCTTACGGTGTCCCGGCCGGAACAATCTGCGGTTACCACACCGGCGACATGTTTGTCGTCACGGGCGGTGCACCAAGTCAGCTTCTTGTAGATAAGGACAATACCCGCTTGGGCTTCTTCGCCCGGGAACTGACTCCGGAGATTCTCACTGGCTTGCCGCACTCTTCCTGGGCGTCACAGTACGGCTATGACATGAGCGCTTCCGGGTCGCATAGCGAGGGACGAGCGGGAGCGCTGTCGATGGGGTTTGGCTCTAGAGCCGCCCATGCGGGCTTGGTCGAACGTGCGCGAACGCTGGAACGTCTAGGAGATTCCGCCGCTGCTCTCGACTTGGTATACGACTGCATCGACGATCTTCTCTATGCCGACCAGTTTTCGCTTGTTGCGTGCTACCTCCTCGAGGTCGATGTCGGGAGCTGTTCGGTGGACATTCTTCTCGCCTTGCTTACTTCCACTTTGCCCGCCAAGCGGAAGATCGGTGCTCGTGCGGAGTTCACACGACGCATCGAGTCTGAACTACAGCGGCGCGGCGAGGACGTGACAGGACTTCTGGCGGGGCTGACCTAACCGTGGAGCACGTGCATAAGACGACGGAACGCTCGTTCGCCGAGGTTCGTCATGTTGCTGTCGCGCTGAAGGCTATCGACACAGCGCAGCGCCATATCGGAGTTCTTCATGGGGGAAGGGCGGCCGGCGACCTTTTCATGCTCCATCTTGCGTGGCACCTTGAGCTTCGCAACGATGAGCCGAAACCGGAGTACGTTTGGGTCGACCCACCCATCCCCTCTGCACGAGCGAGACAGGTCGCGGCGTTTTGTCGCAAGGTGTGGCGGCAAAACGGGAGGCGGGTACCCTATGCCTTCAGTGTTCCGAACGACTGCTTCAATTCGGTGACCGGACAGTTTCTTTTTGGTCCGTCCCGTCATGGATTGACGTGCGCCACATTCGTCCTCGCGGTGTTTCAAGCCACGGGCTTCAAGATGATCGATGAGCGCACCTGGAGAACTCGTCCTGACGACGGCGAATGGCAGCAACGAATCGTTGGGATGCTGCGTTCGAAGGGGGCTGATCCTACGCACGTCGCCGCCGTGGAGAATGAAATCGGGGCGGCTCGGTTTCGCCCCGAAGATGTCGGCGGAGCTGCGGCGCATAAGCCCTGGCCCGTGTTGTTTGAGGAAGCGACGCGAATCGGCAATGGAATTGTTCGGCTTTTGAACGCCGATTCGCCAAGGGCGGGGTGAGTCATTGCATCGGCGAGAAAACCAACTTGCCTGGGCTCGCCGATGGCGAGCCGGTGGCGCGCCTAGTCTTCTCCGATCGCGCGCCGGAGTGGCAGTGACACAACCTGTTCCACTCACGCGCTTTCGCTCGCGGGAATGATGGCGTCACCCACAAGGGGTGACGCTACACGGAAGATGGTCCAATCCGTTTTCCAAAGGGCTCGTGGGGCCACGCGGTCGCGTCTAATCCAGCGTGAAGCCCTCGTTCATCGCGGGGATGTGCACCTCGCGGTGGCCGGCGGCGCGCAGGGTGTCGACCAGCGCCGAGGACTGGTCGATTTCGCCGTGGACGAGGAAGACCTTTTTGCAGCGGCCCGCCAGCGAATCGGTGTGGGCTTTCAGTTCGCGGGCGTCGGCGTGGGAGCTGAAACCGTTCATCACCACGACCTCGGCCTTGAGCTTATGCCGCTCGCCGTAAATGTTGACGTACTCGTTTCGTTCGACGATCCGCCGGCCCAACGTGTGCATGGCTTGGAAGCCGACGATCAGGATCGTGTTCCGCTCGTACTGCACCGAGTGTCGTAAATGATGCAGAATGCGGCCCGCTTCGCACATCCCGCTAGCGGCGATGACGATACACGGCGTACGGCGGCGGGTGACGCTCTTGGACTCCTCCACGCTCTGCACAAACTCAAAACTCGGACCGTCGAGAATGCTCCCGGTGTGCGACCCAAACTCGCGGGCGTCGCGGTCGTAGCACTCCGGGTGCAGCCGGAAAATCTCCGTGGCGTTGACGG
>CAYQZH010000336.1:0-3992 GCA_964421865.1 uncultured Phycisphaera sp.
TCGGGAACAAGATTCGGCGGATTCTTGACGTGGACGACGAGTCGTTTTCCGTTTCGCTGCGCTTCAGCGACGGGGCGGGCGGCGTCGTCTCTCTGACCCACCTCTTCGAGCGTCCCAAGGGCCTCGCGGCCGACATCCTCAAGGGCGGCATGTTCTCGATGTGCTTCCTGGAAAACGGAGCCCTCGCCTGGCCCAACGGTTTTGAACTGTGCCCCGACGCCTTGCGCGCCCGCCTCACCTCTGCGGCCAAGCGCAGGATCCGAACGCGAAGACCCGCCCGCGTCGAATCAGCGCCATTGTAGGCTTGACCATCTCGGCGGCGCATCGGGCATTCGCAACGGCGCTAGCGCGGGGGAATCGAGGGCAACGTTGCCGTCGAGATTAACGCTGCCTCAGTCTAACGCACCGCTCAGCGGCGGCGCGCAGCGCCGTCCGTCTGCAGCGGGTTGTTAGACAACAGCTTCTTCAGCTCCTCACATACTCTCATCTCCGCTTCGTGCATCTTTTCCCTGCACCTCTCAAAATCAGATCCCGGCCACTTCCAGTAATGAAGCTCACTCATCCTGACCTTGAGTTGCGGAAGAATCTGGGGTGCACCAGCCTTCTGGATCAAAGGTCTATACTCTTTGACGACGCGCTCTTCCTCGCTCGGGTCGTTCGACAAGTGTTCCCAGAACACGGGCCCAGAGTTGGCCTCAAAGAATCGGATCGCCGTGCCGACGACAAAATCGGTGTCGAGTGTCTGGTAGCCAGGAGAATCCGTGGAGAATGTTTCGCGAAACAACTCTGTCACACCTCGCAGCAGAGTCCCCTTCTCTTTCGCGGATGGTCTCTTGCCTGCCTCGCCGACATAGAGGCACCGTGCCCCGTTGGCTAGCCTCACGAACCAGCCGTACACGCCCGTCTGGGGTTGCGGTGGGTTGTTGGGATTAAGAAACGATGCCATTGCGTTGTCTAACAATGGTTATATGGTCTCTTCATAAGACCTTTGGGCCGCGGAACTGCGGTATAAGCCGCATCGAGTGGTCCGGTCAAAGCCATGCAGGGCGGGCTCGGCCCGCCGCAACTCGTTCGCGGATTCATTATACCGACAATAAAAGGCGGGTAGAACCCGCCCTACTACGTCTCGGAGTAGTTGACGCAACTACGAGCCTGCGGTCGCGGCTGAGGCGGAGCGCGAGACGGCGGCCTCGTCGAGCTTTTGCAGCAGATAGGATTTGGTCAGCTCCGTGTCGAGCACCAGAGGAGCCTCGGGTCGGCCCGCGGGGTAAATGAGGTTCAGCGGCACGCCGGCTCGACCGTGTTTCTGCAAGGCCGCGAAAACGTCCGAGTCCCCCGAAGTAAAATCCCCTTCAAACGTTGCGACGCCCAACGCCTTCAGTTTCTCGATCACCTCAGGCGTGTTGATCGCGCGTAGCTTGTTGACCTTGCAGACCGTGCAGTACGCCGCCGTGAAATCGACGAAGGCGGGCGTGCCCGATCGGACCGTTTCCTCGACGGCCCGCTCCGACCACGGACGCCACGGGATCTTCCCGGAGGACTCTCCGTTGGCACAATTGGCCGACGCTTCCCGTTCGGCGCGGGCCGCGGCGACGGCTTCTCGCAACGGGAACACACCCCGATAGATCACCCC
Source organism: uncultured Phycisphaera sp. (assembly GCA_964421865.1). GTDB lineage: Bacteria > Planctomycetota > Phycisphaerae > UBA1845 > UBA1845 > SBAX01. Next base: position 1,634 of record CAYQZH010000336.1, read on the forward strand.
GCCGACGAGGAGCACCAACCCCATCGCCCCGCCGCGAAACGCCCATCGTCGGGCCGCGCTCATGTCGAAGCGCACCTGCCCCAGCACCCAGCAGGCCAGACCCACGAACACCAGGAACACCAGCGTCCACTCCAGCCCCTCTGTTCCGATCTGGACGACGAGAGGGTGCAGGAGCCAAATGACCATCGCCAGGAGGAGGAACCCCATGATCCGCTCGAAGGTGATCATCCACTCGCCCGGTTTGGGTAGGAAGCTCAGCCAGTGAGGATTGGCCCCCAAGAGCATGTAAGGGCTGGACATCCCCAGCCCCATGAACAGGAACGCGGAAACCGCGATGTGCGGCGGCTGCTGCGTCGCCCAGCCGAAGGCCCCGGCGAGCAGCGGCCCCGTGCAGGCTAACCCCAGCACCGGCGCGAGGGCGCCTTTGCCGAACGAGGAAAGCGGGCCTTCCTTCTTGATGCCCGCTTCGAGAGTCACGGCCGCCGTCGGCGGTTGCAACGTGAACACGCCCAACATGCTCAACCCCATGGCCATCACGACCATGCCCAACCCAATGACGGCCTCGGGAAATTGGAGGATGTTCGTCCCGGCTGCCGCCAGCAAACCGAGGATCACAAAAAAGAGCATCACCCCCGCACCGAAGGCCAGGCCCAGCGCCAACGTCCGCCGCCGCGACTCATGCGCCTGGTGCACGAAGCCCAAGACCTTGATGGAAAGCAACGGCAGCACGCACGGCGTGGCGTTGATGAACAACCCATAGAGGAAGCAGCCGAGCAGGAGCCCCACGAGCCCGAAACGACCCAGAACACCTTCCAGGCCGGACTTGTTGCTGAGACTCCCGCTCATCGGCGTGGACGGCGTCACGGGCGCGGCACTGGATGCCGGTTGCACGGCCTCGACCGGTGTGGCGCTCGCGCTGCCGCTGGTCAGCGAGAACGAAACGGCGTCCGGCGGGAAGCAGTGGCCCTCCTCATCACAAGCCTGGTAGGTGAAAATGCCCGCGATGCGGATCGGTCCCGCGCTCCGCGAACCATCGACCTCCCCCGGCACGCGCACCGTCACTCGCCCGTCGTACTCACTGAGCTTGCCGAGATATTTGTCGGGGCGGATTTTCGGCTCAGGGAACAAGGGGCGGCTGAAGCGGACCCCGTCCTGCCGTTCGACGAACACGTCGCTCGGGATCAACGAGGGCGCCAGCGGCTTGTGCGATTGAATATGGTGCCCGCGGGTCACGTCCACGGTCACGACAAGGTCGAACTTCGTCCCCGGAGAGAGCGGGTCCGGCGTCACCGACGGTGTCAGGGTGACGTACTTGCTGGTCGCTTTCGGCATCGCCCGCCGTGCGCGCTCGAAGACATCCGTGTTCTTCGGTTTCGCGTCACCGGAGGCCTGCACTGGCAGATCGAGCGAGAGAGTCGCGTCCTCTCGCAGACAGGATTTTTCGCACACCAGGTAGCCGACGGCCGCCAAGAGCTTGACCGAACTTTCTTGGATCGTCGCCGGCGGCGCGACCTTCACGATCAGGATCGGCTCGCCGGACAGGATGTTGGTAATGATGTCGCCGGGACTCACATGACGCCTCGGCGTAGGGTACTGGAGTTCGCCGGCCGAGAATCCGGCGGGCAGCGTCCATCGCACCGACGGCGCTAACCCCCCGTCGCCGCTGTTCTGCCAGTAGATGTGCCAGCCGGACTCAAGCTGAAAGCGGATCGCAACTTCGAACGGCTGACCGGGGACGACGGATTCAACCGAGGGGATCAACGATAACTTGGCCTTTGTCTCCGCGGCGAAAGCCGAAGAACCCGACCACACCACGACGGTCGTAGCCGTCAACGAAACGAAAAGTCCGATCCTAAGCCGTGTGTTCATATTCAGCCTTGCGATTTAGGGAATGGATGGTCCCGTCGTCCGACCACTGTGCCCCCAGCCTACCTACGCGACGGTTGCCTGGCGGTTCTGCTCACCCCGCGCATTATACTGTACGCCGTTACAGGGCGGTTCGCCACGCGGCCCAAGTGACGATACTGTTGCGCCGGGCGGCAGGTCGGACGCATCGGCGGGCCGGTCGCGTATTCCGCAGGCCGTTGAAGCGGACCTTGGCGTTTGGTCGATGCACGAACGAAGCATTGCTGCTTCGCTAGGCGTGGTCGATCGGGGGAGTTTACGTGAGGATCAAGGGTTCGAGTGCAATCGCCGGACTGTTCGTGGCCGCAGGCCTGGGCCTTGCCGGATGCGGCGCGGATTTTTCCAACTTGACCGCCTCCTTCGGCGGCGGCACGGCCGGTGCCCGCGGCAAGGTACAAGTCGTCTTCATCAATAACACGCCTCACCGGGCCGTCTTCACCTTCGGCACCTACGA
>CAYQZH010000337.1:0-3978 GCA_964421865.1 uncultured Phycisphaera sp.
GCAGTACTGGCAAATTCGAAAAACCGCATGATGCCAAAATCCGTGGCCAGACCCGGTGGGGCGCTGGGCTGAGCTGCGGCTTTGGGCTCTCGACCGGCCTAGATTACAATCGGGGGCGTGGCGGGCGCGGTTCTCTGCCCCGAACGATTCGACCCACAGGCTAGGCCGACGTTGGTGAACGATCGCGAGCTTATCGAAGGGTGCCGTAACCGTGACCGCAGCGCCCAACGGGAGCTCTTCGAGCGCACGTCAGGCCGCGTTTATCGACTTCTGCTCCGGCTGACCGGCAACCCGGACGACGCCTTCGATCTCACCCAGGAAACGTTCCTGAAAGGCTTTACGCACATCGACCGGTTTGACGGTCGCTCGTCCGCTACTACGTGGCTTCACCGCATCGCGGTTAACGAGGCTTTGCAGTACCTGCGGCGAGCGCAAACCCTGCGCCGCAAGATCGACGAGCTTGCCGGTAGGGCAGCTACAACGTACGACGCGACCGAGGCCGTCACGGGGCGATTAGACGTTGAGGACGCTCTTGCCCAGCTCCCCCCGGACGACCGTGCGATCGTCCTGCTCAGGTACCAGGAGGGCCTGGACTACCGGACGATCACCGAGGTCACCGGCGTTCCAGAGGGTACGGTCGCCTCGCGCTTGAACCGGGCGAGGGAGCGACTTCGTAACATCCTCAAACAAGGATACGCGTCCGTGGAAGAAAATCGTGTTGTCGTGCATCCAATAGATGAGCGACGGGATGCGTAGGGCGGCGAACCTCTGACGGGTACCCCATGCAACCCGTGGGGCAAGTATGAACCGATGACCACGTGCAATGACATCCATGAGCACCTTGGCCCGCACTTTGACGGCGAACTCTCGCCGGACGAAAGGGCGGAGATCGAAGCACACTTGACAGGATGTCCCGCGTGCGGTTCCGAGATCGAGGAAATCCGACTCCTTGCCGACGCCCTGGCGCCCTCTGCCCCGACTCAAGTTCCGACCGACCTCTGGTCATCACTGGAACGCCGGCTGGATGCGCTCGATCCGCCTACGGCGGACCGCCGACACACCGACCCGCGCCTCCTCCGCTTCCCGCCCCGGCTCCGGCTCGCTACCGCTGCGGCGATCGTTCTGGCCATGGGGCTGGCGCTCCTAGGGCTGCTTTCGCATGAACCGACGGCAGCGGCCTCCGACATCAACTTCGCCGTTCTTCTCGACGAGCTTCCCTTCAATGCGCGCGAAGCCTTTGCAACGTTCGTCGCCCAGTACGCCGGCAAGCGGTCAACGTCTTCGGAGGCGCGGCGGTATGCGCCGACGCTCAACTTTAGTACCCCGGATGAGCTTCCCGGCGGATTTCGGTTGCAGGAAGTGTTCACCCTGCTCGTCGGCCCCCACCCTGGCGTGGCCGCGCGATACGACCGGAACGGAGAGTTCCTTGGTGCCGTGTTTCATCCCCCGATGTGCCGCGAGCGAACGGGATCGCACAAGAACTATCCGTGCGTCATCGGCCAGCATTGCGGACACAAGGTCCAGGTCGGCGACTGGAAGCTGGTCCACCTTACGGACCCGACGACCTGCCATTGCGTGCTGAGCCGTCTCGATGAACAACGAGAGCTTCCTGCCGTATTGACCGCCGTCGCCGCCGGGTCTTCGACGGAGGAAACGACTCACGGGCATCCGTAGTGGCGCGGCAGGTTGTGGATGGGCCGAGGGCGCAAACCAATGAAAGGGAGTTTGGCAAATGGTTCGTATTGTATTGCGTCGGCTGGTCCTTGCGGGTCTGCCGCTGCTCTCCATCATCCTCGCCTCGGGTTGTCACAGTCCCGGCCATTCCGGGCAGAGCTATCCGTGCTCTGGATGTGGTCACGCCCAGTATGAAAGGCCGCCCAGCGAGCCGCTTGGTGAGAGTCAGCAGGAGCCTACCCATCCCCACTCGTAGCGAAGCTCGCAGAGTGTAGACGCTTCGGTGGGTCGGGAATGGGCGAGCCGGAGACGCACGCATGGTTGGGTCTGAGGTCCGCGCCGCGAACTAAGCGGATGGCGCGCCGCCGGCAAGCGATGGGCCTCTTGTTCACGCCTACGCGCCTCTAGGAACAGGAGTTTTGGAAATGGGCATGATGGGTTGGATGATGGGATTCGTGGCCATGTGGATGATGTTTTTCGGCGGATCCATGTTCGGAGTTGGACCGCGCGGCATGTTCTAAAGGAACAGGGCCTATTGAGGGGCAGCCGCCAGCGCGAACGCGGCTACTCCTCAGTCCTTGCTTCTTGTCGGTGACCGCATCCTCCCCCTGCCTCAAGGAGGAAAGGGTGCGTGCCGAGCACGCACCCTACGTCGCGATCCTGCGCGACTTTCAGGGGTCCAACTTTGGCGTCCCGATCCGCTACGCCCGGAACCGACCCCCGTAAACGCGGCGTGGTTGCCGGTGTTCCCAAGGCTCGTCCGGAGCTATGCGTCGGGCTTCCGGCGTCACGAGTGCGACCGGGCGCACAGGACGCCGACGCGCCGCAGCCGAACCTGCGCTGGCGACAAGTCTCCTTCGCGATTGGGGACTGCATTTTCCTGATGACCGTTGGAGTGCTTGCTGGGGTGGCAATGCTGTTGGCCGACAAATTGGAGTGCAACGGCGTGCTGCGATCCTTTGCAGGAATGGCCCTTGCAATGTTCGTTCAGACTTTGCTCGCCTTCCTGGTTGCACCGCTCCTTGGATCGATCGAAACGATGACGCCCTCCATGGTTGTCGCCATGGGCACGCCGATGATCCTGGAAGCTTGGGGAATGCTGGGCTTGGAACTCGCCGAGCGGACCGCGCTGCCCCTTGGCGCGGCCCTCGGTCTTTTCGCGTTCCTGCTCCTCGAACTTTACGGCGTCCGGTGCAGAACGTATTTTCAGAGGATCTATTCCGTACCATGAGCATCTCCCTCGCCGGTCTCTGGGACCTCCGAGCCCACTTTTACGACTTTTGCGAGGGCTCCGTACGGCGTCGAGGTCCGCACAAAGCCGCGCTGTTTCGAGAGGCGGTCGGCCGGGTCCTCTTCCTCGCCGTGGGAACGGGCCTGGACATCAAACATTTTCCCCCTGGAAGGGATATCGTCGGCATCGACATCAGTTCCGAAATGTTACGCCGGGCCGAGCCGCGGCGACGGCAATACCGGGGAAACTTTGATCTTCTCCAAGCGGATGCCCAGAATCTTTGTCTCCCCGACGGCTCGTTCCACTCGGCGGTCACTTCCTGCACGATGTGCTCCGTACCCGATCCGGTGCGGGCGCTGAAGGAAGTTTACCGCGTTCTGAAGCCGGGTGGACGGCTGCTCCTGTTTGAGCACGTTCGCAGTCGCAATGCCATCCTCGGTCTCGCGCTGGACGCGATGACGCTCTGGACGAGGATCGGGGGAACGGAAATGAACCGCGATACGATCCGAAACGTGCTTACGGCCGGCTTCCGGATCCAGCGCGTCGAAAGTGCCTACCTGGACATCGTACTGGCCATCCGCGCGGAAAAGCCGTATTGACTGTTGGGCACGAGGTGCAAGGGCATGGCACGGAACATCGCCCGCTTCGACCCAACAGCCGCGCCGCATGCTCCGCCGGCGAATGTCACGATTGCGATGCAGCCCGTAGTGTCGGGTCATCGACCCGACACCCCCGGATCTACGATCGACTGGCGATGGCCGCGGCGAGCGGGTTCACGAAGCTGGGGACCACTTTTTCGGTCGCAAGCTCGTCGGCGGTGTCGAACAGCGAGGGCAGAACGTCCGCCGGCGACGAGGTCCCATTCATCCCCCAATACTTGCGCAGGGTCAGGAAGACGCTGATCGGCTCGCCCTCGAAGTTGCCGCTGCGGACCTCGAAGGTGGAGGTGCGCGACTTCACTTCGACGTAGGCTTGTAAATCGCACTCCGGCGTGAGGGCGATGCCGAAGTAGGGCTGTGCGTCGATCACCTCGCGTCCGTACTTGGCCACCACATGGAACGGGTCGTAGACGA
>CAYQZH010000338.1:0-3926 GCA_964421865.1 uncultured Phycisphaera sp.
CAAGCCGCGCGATGCGAATCTAGCGTTGTAGTATTAAGTTATTTGCTGGGAACCGTATAACGAATGGCGGGTTCGAACGCCGCGGACGACGATGCTCCGACCGGCGACAACACCTCCCGAGGCGACGCCCGGAGGATCGTGAGGCGGGCCGCGCGACGCTCGACGGCGAGGTGCTCGTCCAAGAAACGTAAAACCCGTTCGGCATAGACCCTGGGGGCGACCATCACGCTTTGGTTGTGTTTGGCGCCGGGAACGATCCACAAAGACTTAGGCCCGGCGGCAAGATCGTATAGGGTCTGGGACTGGGCGATGGGGATGTAGCTGTCTTTTTCTCCGTGGATCAGCAGGATCGGCTTGCGACCCATGCGCACCAGGGCCTTGCGCACGGACGGGAAGCGGCATTTGAACCGTCGGGCGCATTCGCGAAACAACAGCCAGCGAAAAAACCGCCAAAACATCGGCGGATGATTCTCCGCGACAATGCGGATGCGGGCGAAGATCGTGGCGAATCGCCGCATCAGGTATTCCAAGGTGGTGTCGCTGCTGAAGGCGCCGTCCGTGACGACGGCCCGTACGTTGTCGACCGCGGCCGAGGCGAGGATCGCCGCTCCGCCGCCTCGGGAGATCCCAAACACACCGATCTCGCGGGGACGACCCTGTTGTTCGAGGTAGGAGCTGACGAACGCGATGGCCCCGAGCATATCCGCCCGCTCCCGGTCGCTGGGCCACTGGCGCGGACGGTAGCCCGCCTCCGGCGCCGAGGCCCCGTGCCCGCGGAAGTCGAAGGCGAACACGTCGTACCCGGCGTCCAGCAGCGGACCGCAGTAGCGCAGGCCGCTCGCCCGGTCGCTGCCGAACTCGTGGGCGAACACCACCAGGCCCAAGGGCTCGTCGGCGGCGTTGCGGCGGGAGAGGATGATGCCTTCGAGACGATGCCCGTCGATCGCGCGGAAGCTGACCTCCTCCCCCTCCCACCGTTGGCTGTCATTGCCGCCGTTCTCCGGCGTGGGGGCGCAATCGTCGAGGATGTTAATCATGATGCGGATGTAACGCCGCAGAACGAGGGCGGGGTAGATGAGCAGTACGCCGACGATGAGAGCGACCACCAAGAGGCCTCCCGGCATCCAAATCCACTGAGGAATCGACCCGTCCGTCACCGGATATATCATGACCACCGCGCCGACGAATAGGGCCTTTGAAGTACCAGACACGCGCCGACCCGGACAGGTTGGCCGCGGACCCCGTCCGGGCTTGCGACAACGGATCGCCGCGCCGCGCCGACCACGGGGACTGTTTACCGATCGACCGGCTCTATGGCAAGTCTTTAGTTTGCGCCCGCCGATCCCCCTGCGGCGCCGTTGGACGGGCCAGGGTTGGGGGATTGGGGGAGAGGAGAGGCCGAGTCGGAGACCGGCTGAACGCTGAAAGCCTTCCTTGATCCTCGATACATGGTTTGAAATGTCCCCCGCCTATCCGGCCGTCAAATCGAATCGCGTCTCGTTTTCTGGTTCCGTTGCGACAGGGCTCAGAAGCCGAAAAGCATCGGTTCGCCTGTTGTGCCTATTTTTTCTTCACCGTTTGACCAGAGGTGAGTGTGCGGATTGTAGGTCCACCCGCGCTGCTCCAAGCGGCTTGCGAATTCCCGCCGATGCAGCGAGAGGCAGCTCAGGGCACGGCGGCGCCAAGGCTCAATGACCAACTGGTTGAATAATGCCTCGTTCGTGAAGCTCTGAGTGCCATTATTGAGACACATATCGAAAACCTCGGATAGGATTGCCGCCGGGCCGCCGCGCCGTAATAGACCCCGGCGGTGGATTTCATTACTCCGGGCCTTGCTTTTTCCGCTCCGATCGAGTAGGTTGGATTGTGGTGGGGCAAGCGCCTCTCCGGCCCGTCAGGAGCGAACGCACATGGCCTCCGGAACACGCGCCACAGAACCTCTCCCCCAAACCTACAGAACAGTCCAATCCGCGTTGCGAGGCCGAAATCACCGGACCGGCTCGCTGACTCCGGCGGCTCTGCTCCTCCTCGTAGCGGGGGCGTCCGTGAACCGTCTCTTGAGTAGTGTGGGCTTCCTGGTTTTCAGCCTTGGGCAGGTTGCCGTAGGGCAGGTCGTGGTCGAGCTGGTTCCCGACAACCCTGGTCCGTATGCCGGCGGGGAGGCGATCACCGTCGATGTTTGGTTGCACAGTAGTCTGAAGGAGGATCCCAGGCTGGAAATGATCCAGTTCGACTTTTCGCAAACGAACCCAAACCTAACTCTCGCCCCGACTTTCTCCTTTGATTACAGCTCAATTCCTGACGCCTTCGGGTACGAGGAACGCCACCCGGAGCTTCCCGTGCCCTGGACCCGGAATGCACTGGCATGTGTCTGCCCGGCTGCGTTCTTGCCGCTTCCCCCCGGCGGAGCGGTTCACATCGGGAGCGTCGGCGTGCGACTCCCGACGACGCCCGGCGTTTACCGCCTAGACGCCTTGAATGCCGGGAATGCAGCGCCGGGAGTCGGCATTGCCGGGGCAATTATCAGTCCGCATCTATGTTGCGGGCGGTTGACTGCCTTCGGCGGACAGATCACCGGCGGGGTCTTGGATTTTGATGTCGCACTGCCGCCGATTCCCACAATGTCGGGGGCGGCGTTATTGGTACTCGCAGTGTTGCTAGGTAGCGTTGGTTCGTGGATCGCCGCGCGGAGATTGCGATGTGGACCCCATGGATTTGCCCATGGTGAGGGCGGCGTCGGTGCCCATTCGTCCCGCGTCATGACGCCGACCTTGGGTGGACCGATCAACCCTCCGGTCGTCGCCGCTGCCCTCGTATTGCTGGGAATCTCTCGCGGTGTTCTTGCTCAGCCGGCTCCCGTTCCAAGTCAGACGGTCGTACTGTATGTTGACTCCGGGTTCGTATCCGCGACGCAGGGGACGGATCCCCTTGTTGTGTTCTCGCACGTTGTCCGGGTTCAAGGCGCCCCCTGGGTAAGGTTGTATTTCGGCGACGTGCAACTGAGCGGCTCTCCGAGCGCGGCCAACCAGTCGTTTCTGCGGATCACTTCCCAGGCGGACGGGGCCGTACAGGTCCTCGACTCGTCGGCGCTCGCACGCTGGGGAAATGCCTCCGCCTATTTCAACGGCGACTCAGTGGTCATCGAGCTGTTCGCGTCGGCGGGGATTGGGCTCAATAGAGTCATCCTCGATCGAGTCGTGGCGGGAACTCAGAGCGAGCTTGATTCTCCCGCGAGTATCTGCGGTCCGACGGACGACCGGGTCCCATCTTCCGACCCCCGTGCCGCTCGCATCCTGCCCGTGGCATGCTCGGCGTTCCTCTTCAACCAGCGGCCTAACTGCTTTTTGACCGCCGGACACTGCCCTGTCGTTGGTCCCTTCGAAGTGGTCGAGTTTAACGTCCCCTTGTCCGATCCGGACGGAACGATCAACCATCCTCCGCCCCAAGACCAATATCCGGTTGACCTAAATTCAATTCAGTTCTCTTACTTGGGCCTCGGGCACGATTGGTGCCAGTTTGGCGCGTTCAACAACACGACCACCCTCCTGAGTCCGCTACGGGCGCAGGGGGCCTCCTAGCGCTTAGCCACAACAGTTCCTCCTGCCGATGGGAGCACCCTGCGGATCACAGGATATGGCATTTACCCTGCACCTCCCGCGCCGCCCAACCAGCGTAATCAGACCCAACAAACCGACAGCGGCCCGTATCACCAGAAGGTCGGAACCCGAGTCGAGTGTGTCGTTGATATAACGCCCGGCAACTCGGGATCGGCGGTCGAGCATGTCGCTAGCGGTCTGGTCTACGGTATTCTTACCCATGGATTCTGCGACGCTACGGGCGGGGCCAACCAGGGGACCGCGATCGACCATCCCGGATTGCAAAGTGCACTCGCCTGCCCGAAAGGCGTCTGCGCCGACTGCAATGGC
>CAYQZH010000339.1:0-3889 GCA_964421865.1 uncultured Phycisphaera sp.
CATCATCGCACGCCGGATCGCCCAAGCGGAGCGCGAATGAGGCAGCCGAGCAGCGATGGCCAGGGGCGCGCGTCATGCCCGTACCTTCAAGGTAGTGCGTATGTCCATAGTGTGCAGCGCGAATCTAGGAACGTCAGTCCGTCCTCGCTGTGCGGCGGGAAGCGATCGGGGATGTCCTGCGGCGTTCAACGCGCCGAGGGCCCCAACGATGAGATTACGGCGAACCATTCTGGAACTGCATCAGGTCATCGGGATCACAGAAGCACGATGGGAGCGAACGGCGAACTTTCTCCAGCCAGTCGCGGCGCCCTGCCACGTCCAGCTCATGAGAATCCCGAACGTGACAAAACTCGGCGTACCAAACGGCCACGACAAAGTTCATGTCTGCGGGATCGATCCGTTCAAAGAACACCTCGCCACCTTGTGATCGTCTCAGAATCTCGGTCGCCGCCTCGACGAGGTAATCGACGAGTTCCTTGTCGTTCATGGACGGATGCCCCCAGTACCTCAGCATGAGGTCAACGAGGAGTTCGGCCTCAAACAGCCCACAAAATCGTATCGCCGCGTCAAGCTGTGACATGCTGAATCCCCAGGCTGTTCATCGCCGCACGTTGAACTCGGGTCGTCGCGATCGAATCAGTTCGAACTCCATGGCCTTGCGAACATCGGTTCGAGTGCCTTCCGGAAGTACGTGATACTGGATCAGCAGGTCGCCCTTGCCGAATTCCCAAATATACCTCGCCAAGAGCTTGTTGTCCGAATGGTCGAGATGCTTCTTGAATCTGGCACGCAGGTTCTGCGCCTCACCGATATAGAGCACTTTCTCACGGCTGAGGAGTAGGTAGAGGCCCTGCCCGGCTGGCAACTCCGAGGGCGCCAGATTCCGGATGAGGATCGGGCCGATGACCTTGGTCGGCACGACTCGCCCAAGAAGTTCCGGCCTCAGTCGCCGGTTCTTGCGCAAGCCGAGAGCGGCCCAGCGATACTCCAGGGGTGTAAATCCGGGAGCAATTGCTGATGCAACAGCGTCGAACTCGCCAGCGAGTTCGGGGTCACAAAGCACGCGGTCGAGGGTGGTTCGGTGCTTCCGTTCCAGTAAGCGTATCGCCATCTCGGCGGCGAAGGCGTAGGCATCTTGATTCCGTACGACCGTGCGGCGACTGCTGCGGGCAAGCCCCGCCCGCTTGCGCGTATTTAGCAAGTTCATATTCAAGTCGACCGCCGCTTCCGAAAGCTGACGGCGCCGACACGCCGAGATGAATCGCGCGCTCAACTCCGGGTCAGCGATTACTCGATCGACCGAGAACCCGTCTCGAATTTCGCTAAAGGCGTCAATGAGATAAGGATTCATGCCGCAGTGCGCGAAGGCGGGACATTTGCGATTGGATGATAGCGGTTCACCAGTTTCGCACGGTGAGCTGCCTTCCAAACGCTTCCGGCGCCCGTTACTTTGACAGCGCTGCTGTCGAATAGGCGCGTACGAATTTCAATATCTCGATTATTCCTGACGCCGTGTCCCATGATCTGTAGTGCCGCGCCGAGACGATCCACCTCAAGCAGTGGGCTCGCACGCAAAGAAGTTGCGAAGCCGACGAAGAATGGTGTTCCCGTCGCCGTGATGAGGTAATGCCCCGGTCGGGCAGGGAGGGCCGACACTTCCGAAATTTTCACGGCACCCGGCGCCAATACGGCTCGAATTCTGTCCAACAAACCGTTCCCCAGGCTCGCATCCTTGCGGACGCTCAGCGCCGCCCAGCGGTACTGGAAGGGCGAGAATCCAGGAGCAATCCTCGCTGCGAGTTTGTCGAACCGACCCGCGAGCAGTGGGTCACAGAGAATGTCGTCGAGAGAACAGTGGACCTCGTCGCTAACCTTCCGCCACGCGATTTCGCAGGCGGACATGAACGGCTCCATCGCGTCACGGCGAATCAATGTTCTGCGCGACGTGTCAACGGCGGCGAGTGCTCCCCGCTTACGAATGTTGAGCAGCAGATGATTCCAACTGGCAGCCTCACCGGGAAGGCCCAGCAGCCGGCAGTTCTCAAGGAACCGATCATTGAGCGATGGATCCGCAAGCACGCGGTCCGCCGAGTAGCCCTCATGGGAAGCCATAAACGCCTCGGCAATCGCTGTGGAAAACTCGCCATTCGCCACCGCAATCTGACGCAAAGATGCGTTGGCCCGAGTGACAATCGGACTAATGACAGCGCGTGACTTCCGACCGCCGCCCGACCGATCGAGGATTCGCCCGGCAGAGGTAGGCGGAGCGCTTCGGGCGGCGTGTTCGGGCCCATCGACAGCATCGCCGGGGTTGATCCCCGCGAGGCGCTGTTCAGCCTGGCGGGCGTACTTTTTGGAAAGCTCGAAGCCGATGTAGCGCCGGCCGAGCTTTTTGGCGACGGCGAGCGTGGTGCCGCTGCCGGTGAAGGGGTCGAGGATCAGGTCCCCTTCGTTGGAGTCGGCCTTGTCCTTCGAGCAGGCTTTGATGATACGGGCGAGAAGTTGTTCGGGCATTTGGCAGCCGTGCCAGCCGCGGCGCTCGTTGAACGTGCCCGCTACGCGCGAAAAAAACCATGTGTCGCTGTCCACGGGGAAACGCTCAGGGATGTCCTGCGGGCGGAGGATGAACCCGTCGCGCGTGAGGACCTCGGGGGGCAGAACGGGAGCCATCATCCAGGTGTCGTCGGGTACGCGGCCGTCGGGGTCGGCGCGCTTGTCACCGTACACCAACTCTCGTGCCGACGGAACGCGGATCGCCAGCGTGTTGAACGTGAAGCGCTTGGGGTCCTTTACGAAGTGGAACAGGTGGGCGTGGCTGCGGGTGAACTTGTTCTTGCAGTGTACGCCGAAAGTGTAGAACCAGACGACCCAACTTCGCAGGTGCAGACCGAGTTCCCGGGTGCAAAGGACCTTCAGCTCGGCCGCGTAGTCGTCGCCGATGGCCAGCCAGAAAGCGCCGTCCGGCCGCAGCACGCGGACGACGCCCTCGATCCACTTGCGCGACCAATCGAGGTAGTCGTCGGCCGCACGGCGATCGTTATAAACGTCGTAGTCGTAGCCGATGTTGAACGGCGGATCGGCGAAGGCCAGGTCCACGCAGTCGGCGTCGAGCCGTTCGAGTTCAGTGATGCAGTCCCCGCAGACGATGCGGTCGTGTTTGACGGTCACAGGCAGCCCTCCCTGACTACTCCCGATTGTCGATTGTCGATTGTCGATTGTCGAATGGCGATGCCCGGTTGGCAATGGGTGATCGGACCCGCCCCCTGAATCAAGCGGTGCGGAGGCATCTGCGGGGAGATCTCGCCGAGTTCATCCGGCGGCCCGGGACGTCATGGCGGCTGTGAATTGTTGTGGTGCGGCAAGTTGACGTGGCGAAGAGACCGACTAAACTTCGGACTCATGCGGGCTTGGCGGACGCGGTCGGCGTGGCCGCGTGCCGGGCTTGCGACGTTCCTTAAACTTTGACGGAGTCAGTCCATGACCGGACCTCGCATGATGCGGGTAATGAAGCTGCTGGCCGCGGGCGCGATCCTGTTGCAGGCGGGCGGGTGCAACCTTCTCGTCGTTAACGAGTTCGTCCAAACCATCCTTCTGGGTATCACCGCGGCGGGCGGCATCGCCATCATGAAGAACATCTAACCGGGCAGGCATGGGCCGGCGGGAGGCGTAGCCGAGTCCGCCCGGACCGGGCGTGAGCCTTGCCCTGAGCCTCGAAGGGATGGCGGCGCGCCCCTGGCTAGGGCGTCCGCGCCCCGTTTGACGGTCGGGAGGAGAGGGCTTATCCTTCCCGCCGCTCGTCGGGCTGCGTCGGCCGGCTTTCCACCCGTGTTCGGTTCCTACCCGGGCGGAGGTTTCCCAGGGTCATCGCACGACGGGAGAATTCGATGCG
>CAYQZH010000340.1:0-3882 GCA_964421865.1 uncultured Phycisphaera sp.
TTGCAGCAGGCGATTGACCCCGCGCTGATGCGGGAAGAGTAGATGCGAACCGGTCATGGCTAGGATCGATCAAGAACAGTTGGGCGAACTGCTGTCGGCCTATATCGACGGCGAGTTGGACGCGAACGAGCGGCAGGTCATCGAGCGCGTGTTGCGCGAGGATGAGTCCGCGCGGCAGTTGCTGGCGGACTTGCGGCGGACGGTTCAGGCCGTCTCGTCGCTGCCCCGCCATGCCGCGCCGGGGTCGGTGGCGACGGACCTCCAATCCGTTCTCGAACGATCGGCTTTGCTGGATGATCTTCCAGAGCCGCGGGCCCATCAGACTCGCGGGCGATCGTCGTGGGTGGCGCGGCTGGCGATGGCGGCGATGGTCGGCTTGGTGGTCGTGACCGGATGGTGGTACACGGTTGAGCGACCCCAGGCGGTTCCCCTAAGCGTCGCCCAGAGGTCGGAACCCACGGGCGGTGACCGGGACGCCGGCTCTGGGAAGGAGGAGGGAACGCGTGAGCTTGGTGCGGAGAACTCAACTCTCGCGCGGGCTTGGCGTGCCAAGGAGGCCTTGGCGACGCGATCGCCGATGCCTTCACCCGTGAGCGTACCGGTCAACGCGGGCGGCGCGACGGCGATGGCGACCGCGTCCGCGACGGTGGAGCAGCAGCTTGCGGCCGGGGTCGATCCGACCGCGCTGCGAAGTCAGGCCTTCGCCGCTGAACCCTTGCGTCTGCAAGTCACGGTGCGCGATCGGAGTGAGCGAGAGGCGCTCGCGGGCAAGATCGCGGCGGAGCTTGCCAAGCTGCAGCTTGCGGACCTCGCGGCCGCGCCCGGTCTGCGTGCGGATACGGCCGCGTCCGCGCAGCGTTTCTACTACCGCGGGAAATCGGGCGTCAACTTTGAGGCCGACGACGAGGATCAAATCCTGGTGCGGGCGTCGCCGCAGCAGATCGATCGCTTACTGACCGACCTTCCCGCGCCGGGCGACTCGGTGGCGATGGTGGCCGGTCCTATTGCGGTGCAGGGTCTGGATAAGAGTCGCACCGTCGTGCAACTCCTCGGCGAGCAACATAGGATCGCGACGCGAACGAACGAGAAGAAATCCGCCGATGCGTTCTTCTACGACAAGAGCGGAGCGGCGGCGGAAGCGGCGCCGACCGACCAGCCCACGGCCCCTGGCGGCGGGATGATGGGAGGGCTGTTGAGAATCGTCGGCATCGACCCCAAGCTGCTCTCCGCCCGGGGCAAGTCCGCCTCGCCGTCGGGACCGGCTGCCGACGAATCCGTGGATGAAGTTGCATCGCCCGACTCGGCGCTGGGTACAACGACTGCCGTGGCCGCCGCCGAGAGGGCGGAACTCAGCGCGCCGGCAGAGCCGGGCACGACTACGTCTGGACCGGCCGCCAAGAGGAAAACGCCGGCGGCGGCGGTGATGGACGTCCCGACGCTACCGCCGTCGCCTCCTCCGTTGGTCGAGCGTCGGCTTCGAGCGGTCACCGAATCCAGTCGCGAGTCGGCGGCAAAAGACGACCGGCGGCCCGCCGGGCAGGAAGTGTCCGAGGGGAACGTAACCGTGGTCGTCCAAATCATCGAACAACCCAAGCCAGTGGGGACCGACAAGCCCGCAAAGGCGAAGCCGGATCGATCCCCAACGTCAAAAGGGATCAAGTAGGTGAACACGCCGAACGGGCGGCCTTTCTGAGCCGCGGGCGCAAGCTCGCGGACGGCGGCGCGCCAAGGTCACCGGGCTTGCGCCCGGTGCTCTGAGCCGTAGGCGCGAGCCTACGGACGTATCCCCTCGAGTCCCGCGCACCCTCGAACGCCCCTGTCACCGGGCTTGCGCCCGGTGCTCTGACTCGTCACCGGGCTTGCGCCCGGTGCTCTGCCCCCTCGAATCTCGAGGCGTCTTGTCCTTCGACGACGTATCGAACGGCCGGTTCAAGGTCTCGCTCCTTCCAGAGGTATCGCGTGCTTCCGTGCTTCGTCCATACCGGTTGGGTCGTTGCAGCAAAACCGCGCTCGCGGAGCCGGCGCGAACTCCAAGCCTTCCATTCTCCCATCATGGCTTCCGGCGCTGCATCGGCAAACCCTACTACGACATGCACGTGATTGCTACGAACGTTGAGGGCCAACAGCTCCCAACCCCGCCGATGGCAATGCTCCTCGATCGTTTGGTTGACAACCTGCCTGGCGGCATCCGATAACCGGTACGGCTCGTGCTTCATCCGCCGCTGTAACCCCGCGACGCGCTTGGCATCCTCGAGCAAGAGCGGTGTTGCGTATGCGTTGTGCTCATCATCAACGGACCCGCGCTCGTCCCCCCAGAGCCAAGTCCCGTAGCACGTCCAGGTGCTCAGAAACCCCTTCGGTTCACCCATGTGGGGGATGATACCGGTCAGAGCCGTGTGGCGCAAGCCCACGGACAATCGCCCCATCTGAGCCGTAGACGCGAGCCTACGGACACGTCCCCTCGAATCCCGCGCACCCTCGAACGCCCCTGTCACCGGGCTTGCGCCCGGTGCTCTGATGTCGCCCGGTGCTCTGATGCTGGAATTCGTCTCCCGAGGAGTTCGGACACTCGTGAATCCGTCCTCGTAACGTGTCTTGTTGCGAGTATCTCGCCGCTCCCCGAAGATGACACTTTGTCGTCGTGATGGCGCGGATGACGCGGGCGGAGTGTTTCCCGCGGGTTCCGTGGACCCTTGATGAGCGAGTTCATGGTGCGGGTAGCCGCGAGAAGATCGACCTGCTGCTGCCGCATCTCGACGAAATGGTGACGGAGGGATTGGTCACGTTGGAAACCGTCGAAGTGGTTCAGTATCGCGCGGGAGAGGAATCCGATGCCGGACGTGACGGCGCCACCGGTTGAATTCGCGGTTTCGCGTGAGACCTCGTCGGCACGATGGTGGTGGGCGACGGCGGTCGGCGTCATTGTCTCGCTGCCGTTCGCGTGGCTCCTCTCGTACGCGGCGGCGCTGCCGTTTTACCTCGGACTGTTCTTCTTCATGTTGTTCGGGTTGGTGATCGGGGCGGTGACCTATCGCCTAGCGGCCCCCGGCAGACCGTACGGGCGATTCGCGGTCCTGGCGGGGACGACGCTGATCGTAGGCGTGTGTTGGACGACGTCGCTCGTGAAAGAGAGTACGGATTTCCCCGCAGACCTCGCCGCGGACGCCGTGGGACGGGCACGCGACATCGGCGGGCGATCGGCGGAGGAATACCGCACCGCGGTCGCGGAAGAAGTTCGTGGATTTCTTCGCGAGCATTACCCCCCGGGCGGGGTCGTGGGTTACGTCCGGTGGATTCTACTTAGCGGGGAGCTGAAAAAGGGGGAGATTCCCTCCTTCGACCAGCCGCTTCGCCGCACGCCGGCGCGACTCGGCTGGGCGATTCGCGTCGTCCTGTCGATCGGACTGCTCGGTTTCGCGGTCGGGTCGCAGACGTTCGCGCTACGCCGACCGAGCGACGCCCCCCACTCCTCGATGTGACCCCTCGACTGCGTTTCAAGCGACATCCCGACCTTCCTTGCGTCCTTGGTCCAAACCCGTCCGTCCGATCTGTCGATAGATGCTTCGGTGAGGCCATGCTGAAGCCGCAGGGCATCGAGAAATCGACAAAGTGCTGTGAACTGACGATCCACCTCGTGACGGGCGTGCGGATCGAGGGGACGTTCCACGTGTCCGTCACGACAGGCTCCTCCATCCGACCCTCCGACGCTCTCCGCGATTACAAGGATGGGTTTCTCGTCCTCACCAACGCGACCGTGCGCGAAGCGACCGGCCCGCGTCAGCACGGGGCGATCATGGTCCGTGCCGATGCGATTTCGCACGTCGACCTGCCGGACAAGGGTTGGGCGGCGAGAGAAGCGACGTAGCGACGCGAGGCGGGATT
>CAYQZH010000341.1:0-3849 GCA_964421865.1 uncultured Phycisphaera sp.
AGGTCAACGAAAACGAACCCTATTCCCAGCGTTGAAACGCTGGGCTATTTTCAGTTGGGCCTACGGCCCTCTGGTCGTGGAATTGCGTATAAGGCTCGGACCTTCCGCCCGGTTCTCCCGCTCCCGATTCGTCGGGACAACTCCTGCGTCGGTCTGCGAGTGCACGATCGTAACTCCCTGCGCAATAATAAGTTGTGCGAATGTTCGGGATCCTGTGGCGCTATGCTATTAGGTATGATAACTAAATAAATAAAAAAAGACTTGTGTTCGGTTCCCGATTTGTTTATCATACAGGCCACCGGAGCCGGTCACCGATGTGACACGTCGTGGCTGTTTGATGAGCGAAGCCACGAAGGGTCATGTTGCCCGAATCGGTGACCGCATGTTGGCGTCGGCGGAGAGCGGTCGAGGGCGCGCCCGAACAAGGTGAAGGGAAAGAGCCTGAGGCGTTGGAGGCTTCCCCTCACCAGGCATCATTTCGCTTAAGACTGCTGCCGTCGTGTTGAAACCTCGGGCCGCGGGCTTGGACGCGATCCTCCTAACCCCCTCTCCTTCTCAGGGAGAGGGTTGGGGTGAGGGCGGGTCGAATGGGCTCGTGAGCGCCGGCGAGGGGACCGATCGTGGTCGCCAAGAAAGTGTGTCCGAAGGGTGCCACGGGTCCCGGCGCGCCGGGACTGCCAGTGCCCCTTACCGAAAACACGGGCGGATCCGCCCGCGGCGGACCCCTGGCGCCCGGTCCGATCCCGACCGTCGCTTCTCGCCCACGCTCTCATGCACAGGCACGCTCCGGCCCGACGCCGAGGGGTGCCATAATCGTGGCACTCGGCGGCGCGCTGTCGGGCAGCGCCTTTCTGACCGCGCATGCGGCGCAGGCCGGCGTGCCGTTCTGGGTCGGATGGCTGGCCTTGGCGCCCTTCTTTGCGGGCATCCGCTCGCTGCGCCCGATGTTGGCCATGCTCTGCGGGGCGCTCTGGGGCGCCTCGCTTTTCGTTTTCACCGGCGGCGGTTCAGGACCGGGCCATCCCATCGTTGTTGGCTTGCTGCTCACCGTCGTCCCGGCCGCCTACGCCTACCTCGCGGCGTACGTGACCCGCTGGATCGGTTTCAGTCCCTTCGTGTTGGGCGTGGGTTGGATGGGCGTCGAACTGGCTCTGGCGCCCGTCGGTCTGCACAACGGCCTGCTCTCCGCGACCCAGGGCGACACCGCCCTGATGGACTACATCGGCCGGGCTCTAGGGTATGTTGTTGTCGCCTTCCTCGTAGCCTATGTCAACGCGCTTCTCGTCGAGGTTCTGGGGCGCGTTCCCCTTCGGCTGCCACGTCGTTTATGGGCCGCTGCCCGTGACGACGCCGAAGTCCTCTTGCGATCTCAAATCGTCGGTCGTCTTTCCCTCGTGGCCTTACAACACTCCCACCCCCGCGCCCCACCGTTCTGACCACTGGTGGCACAGCGGCCCTCGGCTGTGGAAAAGGCATCATCGATTTGTACTTGTGTGGGGAACCGATTTTTCAGTCGTTCGAACGATAGAGGAGCGGGGCGGGATTCGCCCGCCTTCGAGAAAACAGAGATGCCGTTAGCGGCGGGCGAAGCCCGCCCTATACATTTGTCCGACAAATCCGACATTGGAGGAGACAAATATGAGGATTGGAAAACCAAGATATCTGTTTGGAGTTGTGGCCGCGTTCGGGCTTGCTGGCGCGTTTCACGCCGCCGCGAACCCCGTTACGGTTAGCTATGTTGAGGTCGCCGGTCAGTGTGCGTCGCCCGCGAATGTCAACCTCACCGAAGAACTCGGACCAACACCCCCGTTTCCCGCGGGTGAGAGAATCACGTATACGGTCGCGGCGGCGGCCACGGGCGATTGCAGCATCGCTCCGGGCGGTGGGAACGACTACGAGATCACGGCGACGAATTTGAGCGGCAACTGCCTAGCCGACGTCTTTGTCGTTGCCGACAGCGGGACGACCTTCGGCAACCGGGATGGCACTATCTCCACATTCCGCGCGAAGAAAATCGCCGATGCTTGGCCCAACGGGGCGGTGATTACTTTCCGCTTGATGGATGTCGCTCCCAACGTGGCCCCGAACTTCGATAGTTTGGGCGTCAACTCCCCTGGTGGGCCAAGCAACTTCAGTATTGTGGCGAATATCGTCCCGGGCGGGGTCTGCCCATCGGATCTGTTTGTGACGTCCCTACCGAATTCCTATCTGGACTTCTTTACGGACGAATCACCCCCGCGTGTTCTGCCCGCGGGCTTTTTCGGGGCCGGTTCGGACCTCTTCACGGGAAGGATCTATTGGGTCGGCGCGCCCCTATCGGGAACCAACACCGCCGGCGCGGATACGATCGTTGCACGTCTTTCGGGAGCGACTCTTACGACCTGCCCGAGCTCGGCGACGGTTCCCATCGAGATCATCGCCCTCAGCCTTCAGAGCAACGGGCCCATTACCGTGACGTTCAACGGAGGGGCGACATCGTCAACGTACGACGTTCGGGCGTGTCTGTCGAGCGTCGAATGGCAGCCGACGGGTTCGATGACGATTCGACAGGAGTGTCCGGAGGGCGGCACGTTCGACGCGACGCTGCCGGTCATCCCCAGACTCACGTTCACCAAGGTCTCCGGCGCCTCGGGGCTTGCGACGGTCATCTTGGATCCAGCGGACGATGATACGACATCACCCGGAATCCAGGCGCAGGTTTTTATGACGGTGCCCTCGGGGTTCTGGTCGCACACCGACCCAGGTTACGGGGTGATCGGTTCCCCTGGAGGCACGGTCGATCACGACTGCAACGGCGGAACCGCGCTGCGACCGTTCTCAGGCACGAGCTCCAATTTCTT
This sequence comes from uncultured Phycisphaera sp., assembly GCA_964421865.1. GTDB lineage: Bacteria > Planctomycetota > Phycisphaerae > UBA1845 > UBA1845 > SBAX01. The sequence goes on from CAYQZH010000341.1 coordinate 2,841, forward strand.
CGTGGGGATCGGCTGGGATGCGTGCAACAGTTGCGCCGTGGGCAATCCTCCACGGGAGCCGATGAAAACCTTGACCGAAGAGCAAGCGCGCCGCGCCGCCCATGGCATCAGTGATATCCAGCCGCTGAGCAACTGCTGCTTCACCACGGATGTGGACCTGGACGGCGACATCGATTGCGTAAACGCGCCAACACAAGAGCACTGTAAGGCCGAGGGCGGTATCGGTCGCTTTTTCCCAACATGGGTCTGTGTAGCGAGGGCTGGGTTTGCTCCGAAATTGGGAGACTTCTGCGTGCAGAAGGCAACCACACCGAAGCGACTCGACTGCAGGGGTCCCTCCTGTACGGAAGCCGACGCTATCGATACTGGCGCATGTTGCTTGCCTAACGATGGATGCGAACTGTACTCGACGCAAGACGAATGCGTAAAACTCGGCGGACACTTCCAGGGCTATGGCACTACAGCCTGCATCCACAACGCTGCGGGTGACTGCATTCCGACGGTTTCTGAGTGGGGCCTGCTGGTCATGGCGGTGCTAGTGCTGACAGCCGCTACAGTGGTCATCATGCGTCGGCGGGCGATGGTGCGCGGAGGGTCATACACTCGGTAACGGTTCTTTCGTTTTGGGCTGGGGAAGTGAAGCGTTGGCCGCCCGCGGCTCGCCGACGGCGAGTCGCGGGCGGCGTTGCTTTGCGCAGGGTCGGCGTCAAGTTCGCGCGATTCGAGTATTCAGAGCACCGGGCGCGAGCCCGGTGACATGACCGCGGGCGGCGTCGTCATGACCGGACGGCTCGGCGTGAATTTCGGGGGTAAACATCCTCCAAACAGCCGCCCGGCCTGAAAGGCCGGTCTAAAATAGCCGTGGGCACAGCGAAGCGACGCCCACGGTTGGCGCGCGATCCAATTTCCCATTCGAGCCTGAAAGGCTCGTCTTGGACGTGTGCCCCGGCAGGCCCAGACGACCCTTACAGGGTCGACTTTTCTCGCGGTGACCGCTAACCGGTGGCGG
>CAYQZH010000342.1:0-3832 GCA_964421865.1 uncultured Phycisphaera sp.
GCCCTCAGGTTGTGCGGGGGACTTGCACCCCCAGGTTGTCGAACAGGCTCGGCACTCGCTTGAGGCGCCGCCTTCAGCGGCGGGAAGGCCGCTAAAGCGGCCTGAATCGCAAACACCCTTTCGAGCCCCTCGGGACGAACTTGGCGTTGTAGTATTAGGTGCGGCTTCGAATCGAGCTGAATGGCGAAGGAGCTTCGGCGGCCCAGGGATGCGGTTGCGATCGCGCAGTGCATCGATCGCGAATCGCGTGCCGGGGGATGCAAACCCCCAGCCCCGATATGGCTCCCTGACGTTCAGAAATGTGCGGAGCTTCTCCGCCACGCCTCCGGCACCGGCGGCTTGTCAACATCCTCTCGATAGAGGGCTTCGTTTGATCCCGCGGCTGCCCCTGCGGGCGATGCTCGTCAAGAGTTCATCGCCCTCCGCGGAGGCGTTGTTCGAGCTTCTTGGCCACGTCCAACGGGACGAGTCGGGCGAGGCGGTTCGGATCGTACCGCCCGATCTCGACGATCTGCTTAATCAACGTGCTGGAGGTGAGCATGTGCTGGCCGCTGGTCATCAGGAAAACCGTCTCGATGCCGCCGATGATGAGGTTCGTGGTGGCGATCTCCAATTCGGCATGGAGATCGACGTTGTCGCGGATGCCGCGGAGGATCACTCGGGCCCCGACGGTGCGTGCGTATTCCACGGTCAGCCCGCTGTAGGCTTGCACCTCGATGTTGGGCAGGTGGGCCGTGTGCTCGACGAGCATGTCCCGGCGTTCCGCCTGGGTGAAGACTTCCTGCTTGAGAGGGTTGTCGCCGACGGCCACGATGAGCCGGTCGTACAGCCGCGAGGCCCGCTCGATGATATCGAGATGCCCCAACGTCAGCGGGTCGAACATGCCCGGAAAGATCGCCAGATTGGACGACGTTGCCATGGCCCGAGGACTCCGGCGCGGCTGAGAATCAGAACCCGGAGCGCGAGCGACGGGCCCTACCGGACAACCCTGCGCTGGCGCTTGGGGTTCTGATTATACACCGCCCGCAGGATGCGTCTAACGACCGCTGATTGACAGCCCCCTGGGCCACGACGATGCTGATTCCGATGAGCAGCGCGGCGGTCCAAGATCAAATCGTCGATCTCAGCGTGGACCTTGCCGGGATGCGCCTCGCCAACCCGGTGATGACGGCCTCGGGTACGAGCGGTTTCGGCCCGGAGCACGCCGAGCACATGGACCTTCGCAGGCTCGGCGCCTTCGTCACCAAGGCCGTCTCGCCGGAAGCCCGCAAGGGCAATCCCCCGGAACGGATCGTCGAGACCCGCGGGGGAATGCTCAACGCCATCGGACTCGCCAACGTCGGGCTGGAACGCTTCGTGTCCGACAAAATTCCGTTTCTTCAGACGCTCGGCGTCCCCGTCATCGTCAACGTGGTCGGTCACTCCGTCGGGGACTACCAGACGGTGTGCCGTCGCCTGGATTCGATCGACTGCGTGACCGGGTTGGAACTCAACGTCTCCTGCCCCAACGTTGCCGACGGGTTGGAGTTCGGCACCGATCCGCGCCGCCTCGCAACGCTCGTCACCGCCGTGCGAGCCGATGTCCGTCGGGCGAGGCTCATCGTCAAGCTGTCGCCCAATGTCACGGACATCACGGAAACGGCCCGCGCCGCGATCGACAGCGGCGCCGATGCTCTCTCGGTCATCAACACGCTGTACGGCATGGCCATCAACGTGGAGACTTGGAAACCGATGTTGGCCAATCGCACGGGCGGACTGTCCGGCCCGGCGATCAAACCCGTCGCCCTCTACATGGTGCATCGCGTTTACACGCAGGTCGCCCGCGATAAGGGTGTGCCGATCATCGGCATGGGCGGGATCACCGACTGGCGCGACGCGGTGGAGTTCCTGCTCGCGGGAGCGACGGCCGTCGCCGTCGGGACGGCGTTGTTCGTCGATCCCCAAGCGCCGATCCACATCTGTGAGGGCTTGGCGGCGTATTTACAGCGCCGCGGCCTCACCTCCGTTCGGGACCTCATCGGCAAGCTCAACTAGCGGTCTGTCACCGCTAATTTTTCGGGTTGCGGAGTCTGAACAGAGCCGCGCCCGTAAGGAAGCGTTCTTCGCTAACCCGAAAATCAAGCGTAGTCTTGCCATGCGGGACGAGGCTTGCCCGTGCTGTGCCCGACAACACGGCCTCACAAGCTAGTGCTCCAGCGCATCTAATTCTGCGGGGAGGTGTGGCCCAGCCGCCCCCGGCTGGGCCACAGGACACAGCGGAGGGCCGCCGTGCCACAAAACACCGAACCCGAGAGTTTGGCTGCGACAGAGCACTAGACCGTGCCACCCGAGATGGGATGTACCCCGACGAGGGTCTGGTCGTCCTGCTGGGCGCCGCCTTTGGTGAAACCAAGGATCATTGACCTGCGGGCGCCCGGGACGATAGGATAGGCGCGGAAAGAAACATGCGCCATTCCATCCGTTCGCAGACTCCCAGTGACCATCGAGACACGCCGCGGTCGAACCGCCCGGCGCGGGACCCGTTCGGCGACCGGTCGACCAAGCGGCCGGAGCGCGCGGTGCTGGCGGGCGTACTGTTGCCCAACACGAAAGCAGACTTAAGGAATCCGCTGGGCGAGCTTGCGGCGTTGGCGGGGTCGGCCGGGGTCAAGGTCGTGGACACCATGATCCAGAAGCGGACCGAGCTTTCCGCGGCCTATGCGTTAGGGAAGGGGAGGTTGGCGGAGCTGGTCGAGCGGGTGACGGCGGCGCAGGCCGACGTGGTGATCTTCGACAATGATCTTGCTCCGCGGCAGATCCGCGGATTGGAAGAGGCCGTCGGGCGGAAAGTCATCGACCGCAGCGAGTTGATCCTCGACATCTTTGCCTCGCGGGCCAAGACGCGGGAGGCGCAGTTGCAGGTCGAGCTGGCCCAGCTTGAGTACACGGCCCCGCGGCTTCGCGGATTGTGGACGCACTTGGAGCGCATCGCCGGCGGGGGCGGCGGGACGGCGGCGGGAGCGGTCGGCGGAGTGGGCACGCGCGGACCGGGTGAACGGCAGATCGAAATCGACCGCCGCGTGATCAAGGAGCGCATTTCATTCCTCAAGCGGGAAATCGCGGAGATCGACCGCCGCAAGCAGCGGGAGGTCGGGTCGCGGTCCGAGCAGTTCACCGTTTCGTTGGTTGGATATACGAACTCCGGGAAGAGCACGCTGCTCAATAAGCTGACGCACGCGGAGCAATTCGCGGCGGACCTGCTGTTCGCCACGTTGGACACCAAGACGGTGCGTTGGTCGCTGGGCGACGCCCGAAGCGTATTGTTGTCGGATACCGTCGGGTTCATCCGCGACCTGCCGCACGGGTTGGTGGCCTCGTTCCGGGCGACGCTGGAAGAGACGATCCACGCGGACTTGCTTCTTCACCTGGTGGACATTTCCTCAACGACGGCGTGGCAGCAGATGGAATCGGTCGATGCCGTCCTAGAAAACTTGGGCTGCGCGAAGATTCCGCAACTGACCTTGCTCAACAAAGTGGACATCGCCGACCATTCCGCGATGGCGGAAATGCTGGCGCAGCACCGCCGGGATGTCCTGCGGATCTCGGCCCTGACCGGCGAGGGCCTCGACGAACTGGTGCGCGAGGTCACCCGTCGGGCGGAGGGAGACGCGGTTGATGTCACCGTTCGCGTCCCGCACACCGAGGGCAAGACGATCACCGAATTGCTGAAAGTGGCCGACGTGCGCGAGCGGCGCTATCTGTCTGAGGGGGTTGAACTCGATGTGCGCATCAACCGCAGTCAGCTTCGGCAACTGCAAGGGCGCTATCCGGTGATGATGGTCGTTACACCGGA
>CAYQZH010000343.1:0-3809 GCA_964421865.1 uncultured Phycisphaera sp.
TGGTCGTGCGAGGCGGAGTCGGTTTCCCGCAGCCCGTTTCAACGGGCTTGCCCCCATCCGTTCGGCGTTTGTCGGATGCGACGAAGAGGAAAGCCCGTTGAAACGGGCTAAAAAAAGATGGGCGGCGCTGCTGGACCAGCCGTAAAACGGCCGGCCTAGAGCCCTTTGCGGCGAGGCCGCTGAAGCGGCCTCACTCGTCGCCCGCCAATGAATTAGCGTCATAGTGCAAGAGACGTACTCGGCCATTACGTTCGCCGACCCAGTGGCCGCCCGCGGTCCCGACCCCGGCGCAACAAAGGAGGCGGCGTATGACACCAGGTGCCACACGCCGCCTCGGATTGAACCACTCTCCGGAAGGCTACCTAACCTTCCCTAGACCGGAGAGATGTCCGGTTCCACGTTCCTGACGGCTTACCGTCCGGAGCGCAGTCCCTTGCCACCCTTCCGATCGTTCGACGTCTTCGTCGGACGAGCGCCCTGCGCGAACGCATCCATGTCTTGCGCGTTCACCAGGCCGTCGCCGTTCAAGTCGGCCACGGCGAGTTCGCCCATACCCATCTGCCGCAACTCGTCAACAGAAACTTCGGTGAGCGGCGTCGCAGCGCTGGCTCCATCCCCTACGCAGCAGCAATCCTTCGACGACGCCAGGAAGTTCCTGATGATGAACTGGTAGTCGGCCGCGGTCACGCAGCCGTCGCCGTTGATGTCCGCGTGAGGACCATCGTGGCAGTCCGGCGACTTGTCGGCATAGCACAGCCCGTACTGCGACAAAAACATGCCGAAGTCGAGGATGTCGATGATATTGAGGCCCGCCTTCGGAACATCCTTCTTGTAGGCGTCGAGGTTACCGCCGATCAGCCAGTTGCCGCCCAACTCCGGATCGCCCGTAAAGTCCGCGACTAACTGACTGCCGTCGCAGTGCAGGCAACCATCCTCCGATTTACAGCAGCTCCGCAGAGAGTGGAGTTGATCCTGAGCGGTGATGCAATCCCACTGGCCCTTGGGCGCCTTGATCTTGCCCTGGCTCTTGCCGTTCCAGTTGAAGATCCCACCGAACGTGATGTCATCCTGGAAGCACAGCGGGGCCTCGATGCAGTTCGCATACAAGCAGAACTCGATGCAGCGGGTCAGCGTGCCGTCACGATTCGTGGTCGTCATCGGCGGCTCGAGCCCGATGTCGATGTCCATGCTTACCTGATCGTTGACCTGCACCGTCCAGCAGCCGGTCGGCTTGGGGGACCCGGTGCAATCGTTGGCAGCGCCGGGACAACCGACGTGCTGATCACACTTGTCCTTTGCAGCGGCGTAGCAGCAGAAGCTCGACGCTCCCTGCGGGAACACGCCGCCGCCCATCACTCGACTCTGCGACCAGACCAATCCGGACTCATGCACCCCGCGGCAGGTCAGGTTCACGTCCCCGCAACTGAACGTCGCGGCGGGCGGAGGCCATGTCACCACCGCCGTCGGCTTGTCGCAGTCGACGTTGGTCTTGACGTTGTCCGGAACCTCGAGGGTCAACTCGCCCTTGACATTCAGCTCCTTGGGCTTGGCCTCGATGTTGACCGCCTGGCCCTCGTCATTCACGAGGTAGGAGTGCAGCGGGTTGTTGTCCGCGAAGCCCAGGACGCACGGGTGGGGGGTCAAGGGGTTGCTGCAATCGCCGATCATGATGAAGCTCAGCGAGACCATGTCCCTGTTGCCTAAGGGGCCGTTAATGCCGCCGAAGGGATCCACGCCGCAGGCAATGAAGATCGTGCCCGCGGCCGCGTTCACCACCGGCCCATACACGGTCGTCCCGTACGGCGTCAAACAGGTGGCGCTGACCCACTTCAGGCAGCTCGGATCATAGGTCATCAGGAACTCGCCGCCGTTGATCGGATCACCAGTTGAACCGACGTGGACGAGGGCCGTGATCTTCTCACCCTCGTCGAAGCAGTTCGCTCCGTTAGCGAAGGTGTCGCAGTAGGGGCCGTCGTCCTGTGCCGCAACGGCGCCGCCCGGACAATCCGCATCCGTCCCGCACGGGAGACCGTCCCGGAACCCGCCGACGCAGGTCTTGGGTTCCGACGGGCTCAGCAGGAACTGGACGTTCGGGATCAGCGTGCAGAAGCACTTGCCCGGGAACGCGGTCCCGCAGGTGGTGCCCTCTGGGCAAGGGTGCGTATCATCACAGTCGAGCGTATTGATATCCGTGCCGCTGCACCCGCCGTTCGCCTCACTACGCGAGCCGTCGCAGATATCGGGGGTCGTACAGGAATTGCCGTCATCGCACGAACCAGCGCACGGGGTATGAAGGGCCGTGCCGCGGTTGTTCGGATCGGGACAAGAATCGCACGTGCAGGCGTCGCCATCGTCCTTGTCGGTCAGGGCGCCGGTGGTCTTGTTGCAGCAATTCCCGGTGTCACCACTTCCTCCCTTAATGGGATTGAACCCCGACTTCGGAAAGTGGGTACAGAGTCCCGAGGACACGGTGCAATCGTCATCCGTGCAGGCATCGCTGTCGTTGCAAAGCGGGTCGTGAGCAACAAAGCACTCCGCGCAGCCTGCCGAACAGAGCTTGTCCACGTTAAAGTTGCCCCCCGCTGTATTGCACTCGGCCAAGGTTCTAGTGTCGGTGCAAACGGGTGGCGAACCAACGCAGCACGACCCGGTTCGGATGTTCACGATGAACCCGTTCTCTTCAAGCGTGGCGAACTCCGCCCCGGTGACGTCGGCAAATAACACCTCTGCGGGTACCAAACTCACCACGTACTTGCCCTTCACGTTCTGGGACGTACAGGTTTCAATGCCCGGACACGCTGTCAGGCCGGGTAGAGTCCCGCATTCCAGCGTCGGGGTTGCGCTGCACTCTCCTGACGGGATGTCCAGGACGAGCGAGCCGATGTAGTAAACAGGAAGCGCGTCCGCCCGATTATCCGCGCTGTGGATAGCGAACCACCGATAGAAGTTGGACGACGTGTCCGAGCCACCCGAGGCGCACCCGCCGCTGCCGGCGAAGTTGCAGTAGTTGTTCGCCGGTGCGAGGAATCCCGCGACGTCCACGTAGCCCGCCTTACAGAATCCCAGGGTGCATTGCGCCCAGCTCTCGCCGAACAGGGCAACGCAGTTGGCGTTAGTCGTGCATGGGATCGATGCCGGTGGAACCAAATCCACCCCGACGTTCGACGGCGCGGCGTTGAGCCCCAGGTATCCCGTGGCGTCCACCTTCACCGTGAGGGCGTGCATGCCCGGCGAACCGTCGCCGTTGGGGTCCCAGTCCTTAATCGTCACGTCGAAATAGGCCCGGAAATTGCCCGCGTCGGCGTTCAACCGGCACAGACCGCCACTGGCACTACACGCTGCATCCGCGACGATCGCTGTGTTCGCCGGATACGAGCCCACCTTCGACGCAACCGGCGAGATCGCGAAGATCGCCGTCGGCGGAGTGCCGGCCACCACCGCGTTGATCTGCGCCGGATCGCCCGTGACTAGGCGCGTCACCTCCGTCTTACCCTTGTTCGTTCCACGCACCGCGGAGTCGTCGACCGGCCGCGGCGCGGCGAGGGCACTGACGCCGAGCGCCAGGGCTCCCACAGCCACGACGCCCATCAGCGGGCGCCAACAACTACCAATCTTACTTTTCTTCATTTTCCATACCTCCAAAAGGGGAAACGTTCCCATGTCCCAATTGACAATCCTAAGAATCCTCTTGTAAAGCACGTTCATTCTCAAACTCTGCACCCAACTCCCATTCCAAGCCCTTCAAACCCCGCGACGACGCGAGCCGGCCGGTTAGCCCGTCCGCCATCCAAAGCCACACGCCATGACCT
>CAYQZH010000344.1:0-3790 GCA_964421865.1 uncultured Phycisphaera sp.
CAGTACTGGCAAATTCGAAAAACCGCATGATGCCAAAATCCGTGGCCAGACCCGACATCACCCGAATGAACATCCCGCCCTTGACACGGACACGCTCATGGAAGCGCGAGCGCGGGGTCAAGAGCGCGGGCCCGTCGCTCGCGCTCCGGGTTCGGATTGGATGTGTCGCCCCTCCGGGGCTTGGTGTTGCGCCTCGCCGATACTTTCCCAGGGCCTTGCCCTGGGCTATTTTCGGCCGCCCCTGACGGGGCTTTTCGCACGGTGCTTCCCATGGTCGACCGCGGCGCGCGCCAGCCTGAGCGAGAGGAGGAGCCAGTTCATCGCGACCCCGTCGGTACCGTAGCGGCATTGCGGTAGGGATCTTTCGCGCGGCGGATCGGTGGCTGCCGATGACGCGGTCTGAGCCTCGTAGGCGTTCGAGGTTGCGGGCTGAATCACGTCGCGTACGATAGCCTCACGCCGAAACGACCAACGCTGGAGACTCGACGCTATGCGAACCCCTTGGACCATCACATTCCGGTCGCCCCGACGAACCACGCTTTGTCAACTGCTCCTCCTTCCCGTCGCGTTCGCCGCCGTGCCGGATGCGGCGGGTGAGCCGCGGCTTCTCGTGTTGACGGGCGCAAAGGTTCTCGATCCGGCGGATGGGGTGGTTCGGGAGGGGTTGCAAGTCGTCATCGCCGATCAACGGATCGTTGAGGTCGCGTCCGCGCCGAAGGTCGACGAGTCACAAGTCGTGCGGATGGACCTGACCGGCCTGACGCTGCTTCCGGGGTTGATCGACCTGCACTCGCATCTGCTGCTGCATCCCTACAACGAGGCCCCGTGGGAGGACCAGGTTTTGCGGGAGTCCTTGGAGCTTCGCACGGTCCGCGCCGTGGCGGCGGCAAGGGCGACCTTGGAGGCCGGGTTCACCACGCTGCGCGATTTGGGCACGGAGGGGGCGGGATTCGCCGACGTGGCCCTGCGCGACGCGATCGCCAAGGGGATCGTGCCGGGGCCTCGCGTGTTTGCGACGACGCGGGCGATCGTGGCCACGGGCTGCTACGGACCGTCGGGGTTCGATCCGCGGTGGGAGGTGCCCAAAGGCGCGCAGGAGGCCACCGGCGTCGATGGCGTCCGCCGGGCCGTGCGCGAGCAAATCGCAGCGGGCGCGGATTGGATCAAGGTGTATGCGGACTATCGGCGGCGAAACGGTCAGCCGCCGACGCCGACGTTCTCCCAGGATGAGCTAAACGCGATCGTCGATGAAGCGACGAGCGCTGGTCTGCCGGTCGCGGCGCACGCGTTCACCGATGAAGCGATCCGCCGGGCCGTGCTCGCTGGGGTCGCGACGATCGAACACGGTTTTAACGCCTCGGATGAGGTACTCGGATTGATGCGCGAGCGCGGAGTGGTGCTTTGTCCGACGCTCACAGCGCCCGAATCGGTCGCACGATACGGCGGGTGGAAACCGGGGATGCCGGACGATCCGCGGATCAAGGAGGCCAAGGAAATGTTCGCCCGCGCGCTTCGGTCCGGCGTCACCCTTGCGTGTGGGAGCGACGTCGGCGTGTTCGCGCACGGGGAGAACACGCGGGAACTGGAGTTGATGGTTGCGTACGGCATGTCGCCGTTGGAGGCGTTGCGGGCAGCGACGACGACGGCGGCCAAGGTGCTCCGCCGGGAGAAAGACTTGGGACGGGTGGCTCAGGGCTACGTCGCGGACTTGATCGCCGTCCGTGGTGACACGCTTGCCGACTTGGTGACCGTCAGAAAACCCGTCGTTGTGTTGAAGGAGGGCAAGATCGAGATCGATCGCCGGGGCCGCCCCTGAAACGTCAAGTGATCGCATCCGTGCACCGAACCTTCCAACCGGTGCCTATCGTAACTCTATAATGCACAATATGTTACGGATACTTTGTGAAAACTTTCATTGACGCGGGCGCCTGAGCGTGTAGACTGATGATACGACCCTGAAGAGGCGGAGTGGTCGGGCCGGTTGCTCATGGCGGCTAACCCGTGCAGGGGTCAACGGGCCGATACTCCTTGGATGGGACAACGCATGAGGCGCGTGGCATGAACCCTTCGGCGACCCTCGATCCCTACGCCGCGATCGGCGTCACGATCCTGATGGTGATGGTGGTGATCGGGGTGCTGTTGATCCTCGCCCACGTGATCGGTCCCAAGCGTCACGGTCCGGTCAAGGACAGTCCGTACGAGTCGGGAATGCCGATTCACACCGACGCCCGTCGGCGGTTTCACATTCGCTTCTACATCGTGGCCCTGTTGTTCATGCTGTTCGACGTGGAAGTCATCTTCATGTGGCCTTGGGCGACGGTGTTCCACCATGCGGCCACTACGGGTGCGACGATCCCGCTCGAGACCGGCGGCGTCGCGGGGAAGGGGTTTTTGCTGGTCGGCATGGGCATTTTCTTTGGATTGCTCCTCTTCGGGCTGCTCTATGAGTGGAAGAAGGGAGCGTTCCAATGGGATTAGCGTTGCCGGTCGCTCCGCATTACCAGGCGAGTAAAGAAGAGTACCTCAGCACCAAGCTCAGCTACGTGCTGGATCTGCTACGCGAGAAGACGGTGAACTGGTCGCGGAAGAATTCGTTGTGGCCAATGCCGTTTGCGACGGCGTGCTGCGGGATCGAACTCATGTCGACCGGGGCCAGCCGCTACGACATCGCGCGGTTCGGAGCGGAGGTCATGCGCTTCACGCCGCGACAGTGCGACCTGCTGATTTGCGCGGGCCGGGTAGCGATCAAGTCGATGCCCGTGTTGCAGCGGATTTACATGCAGATGTCCGAACCCAAGTGGGTCATCAGTATGGGAGCGTGCGCTAGTACGGGCGGCGTGTTCGACACGTACGCGGTCGTGCAGGGTATCGACCAGTTCATGCCGGTGGATGTGTATGTGCCCGGCTGTCCGCCGCGCCCTGAGACGCTCATTGAGGGCGTGATGGCCATTCAGCGGCTGGTCGAAAAGGAGGGGGTGAAGAGTAGTAAAGAGCGCGGGCGGGGGATGGGGTTGGTGGTGCAGCCTACCATCCAGCTACAAGTCGAAGGGCCGGCGGTAAACTAGCGTGAATCCGACGGCGAATGCAGCGGTCGATGGTCTGGCGAGTGCATTCCCCGATATTAACTTTGCGCCCCACCCATTGATTCCGGGCGAAGACAAGTCGCGTGAACAACTGTGCGTAAGCGTGCCGGCGGGGCGATTGCTCGAAGTGATGCGGTTTCTGCGGAGCGACGAGCGTTGCAGCTTCGAGCAATTGTGCGACCTGACCTGCATTGACTACCTTAACTTCCCCAAGGCGCGCGACCGGTTCGGGGTCGTCTATTCTTTGTTGTCGATCACTAAGGGGCATCGACTGTGGGCGAAATGCTTCGTCAATGATCCGTCGCCGGAAGTACCGTCGATGGTGAGTATATGGAGAGGGGCGAACTGGTTGGAGCGGGAAGTGTGGGATATGTTCGGCGTGCGATTCGCCGGACATCCCGACCTTCGCCGTATCCTGACGTGGGAAGCCTTCGAGGCCCATCCGCTGCGCAAGGACTATCCATTGCAGGGGCGCGGCGAACGGAAGGATTTTGAGAGACTTACGCGAGAAAGCGCGTGAACAATTACGAATTACAAATTACGAATTACGAACAGGCTTATGCAACTCAGCGCGTCGGTTCTTTGTCTTTCGTAATTCGTAATTCGTAATTTGTAATTCGGCTTGGCGTTCGATGGAACATGACAACTTCCCCTTCGACATTGGAATACGGCGGCGCGACATACGCTCCCGACGAGGCGGGCGGCGA
>CAYQZH010000345.1:0-3787 GCA_964421865.1 uncultured Phycisphaera sp.
GCAACTTCGCCTATGTGACCCACGGCGAGGAGAACATCGACACCACGGAAATGGGCCGCATCGTCTGCATCGATGCGTCCAAGACGGGCGACATCACCACTTCCGGCGAGGTCTGGCGGGTCGATGGGATCAAGGCCGGCTACGCATCCCCCGCGCTCGCCAACGGCCGGCTCTACGTCGTGGACAACAGCGCGAACCTCTTCGCCTTCGATGCCAAGACGGGCAAGAAATACTGGGAATACGGCCTGGGCCGCGTCGGCAAGGGGTCGCCTACCGTCACCGCCGACGGGGTCATCTACGTCGGCGAGCAAAACGGCATCTTCCACGTCCTCCGCGACGAAGGTGACAAATTCGTGTCACTCGATCGGAAGCAGTTCGAGGGCCCTGACAAAACCATCGACGAGATTTACGGCTCGCCGGCGGTCCTCGACGGCCGCGTCTACTTGATGAGCCGCTACAACACCTATTGCCTTGGCGCAAAGGGCAAGACCGCGGAGCCGGCGACCATTCCACCGATGCCGCCGGAGTCGAAATCCTCGGGTAAGGTTTCGCGGCTCTACGTCGTCCCCGCGGAGGTGACCCTGAAGCCCGGTGAGGCCGTCGCCTTCTCCACGGCGACCTTCGACGACGCCGGTCATTCGGCGCCGTCGGCCTCCGACTCGAAGATCGCGTGGTCCGTCGCCGGCGTGAAGGCCGCAATCGCCAACGATGGAAAGTTGACTGCCGCGGACGATCACACTTTTTCCGCGGGAGCGTTGACCGCCAAACTCGGTGAGTTGACCGCCACGGCGCGGGTGCGCATCATCCCCACCCTTCCCATCCAAGAGAACTTCGACGCCATGCCCGTCGACAGCGTTCCCGCCGGTTGGATCGGCATCTACGGCGGAAAGACGAAGGTCGTCGAGCGCGACGGCGGTCGCGTCCTGCAAAAACTCGCCTCCAAGGAGAAGCCTTCTCCGCCGTTCATGCGCGTCCGCGGATACATGACTCCGCCGATTGAGGGCGGATATACCATCCAAGCGGATATCCTCGGTACGCCCAAGGGGGAACGATTCCGTCCCGATATGGGCGTCGTGAATACACGGTATTTCATGATGCTCATGGGGAATCAAACGCTGTGGGTCGAATGCTGGTCACCCATTCCCCGTTTCCATCAGGAAATCCCGTTCCCCTGGGAAACGAATAAGTGGTACCGCATGAAGTTGCGCGTGGATGTGTCGGACAAAGATGCGCATATTCGGGGCAAAGTGTGGCCGCGCGATCAGGAAGAACCTAAGGCGTGGACGGTCGACGTGGTCGATCCCTTCCCCAACCGTGAAGGAAGTCCCGGTGTTTATGGATACTCCAATGGCACGACGGCCAAGAGCGACGGACCGGAAGTCTTCTATGACAACATTCAGGTGCTGCGCAATGAATAGCTGCAGAAATCCCCGATTAGTAATTGTCGCCGGTCTCCTCGCCTCTTTCGCCGTGGCCCGCGCGGAGGAGCCGCGTAAACCCAAAAAGGGCGACTGGCCGATGTGGGGCGGATCGCCCGATCGGAATATGGTCTCTGACGAGAAGGGCATCCCGGCGAAATGGGACATCAAGACCAAGACCAACATCAAATGGACCGCGCCGCTCGGATCCCAGACCTATGGCAACCCGGCTGTTGCGGGCGGCAAAATCTTCATCGGCACCAACAACACCGGCGAATTCCGGCCGCACAGCAAAGGCGACAAGGGCATTGTCCTTTGCTTCGAGGAGAAGACCGGGAAACTGCTCTGGCAGGCGACGCACGACAAATTGCCCACGGGTCAGGTGAACGACTGGCCGGAACAAGGCATTTGCTCGTCACCGTGCGTGGATGGCGATCGAGTATACTACGTCAGCAACCGCTGTGAACTGGTCTGTGCCGATGTCAACGGATTCCACGATGGCAAAAACGACGGGCCGTTCACCGATGAGAAGTGGAAGGAGGAGCAGGACGCCGACTTCGTATGGATTCTCGACATGATCGAGGACCTCGCGGTGTTTCCGCACAACCTTGCCACATCCTCACCCGTGATCGCCGGGGATACGATTTTTCTGCTCACTTCCAATGGAGTCGATGAAGGGCACTTGAATATGCCGGCGCCGGACGCTCCGGCCTTCATTGCGGTCGACAAGAAAACCGGAAAAGTGATTTGGACGCGCAATGATCCGGGAAAGCATACCCTCCACGGGCAGTGGTCCTCGCCCGCCTATGGCGTGATTCAAGGCAGACCGCAGGTGATCTTCGGCGGCGGCGACGGCTGGGTGTATTCGCTCGATCCGAAAACGGGCGATGTTCTTTGGAAGTTCGATATGAACCCCAAGGACTCGGTCTATATCCTCGGTGGGCGGGGTACGCGTAATGAGATCATCGCGACGCCGGTCATCTATGACAATAAGGTATTCGTCAGCGTCGGCCAGGACCCCGAGCACGGTGAGGGCGTCGGCCACCTCTATTCCATTGACGGGACGAAAACGGGCGACGTTACCGAGACCGGGAAGGTTTGGCATGTCGGCGGGGAAGATTTCCATCGCTCTATTTCCACCGTCGCCATCGCGGATGGGCTTCTTTATGCCGCGGATTTGAGCGGCTTCCTGTATTGCTTCGATGTCAAGACGGGGCAGAAGTACTGGCGATATGACACGTCGGCCGCCGTCTGGGGATCGCCCTACGCCGTCGATGGGAAAGTATTTCTAGGCGACGAGGATGGGGAGATCGCGGTGTTGGAGCAGGGGAAAACGATGAAGGAACTGGCCGTCAATGAAATGCAGAACTCCGTGTATACCACTCCTGTGGCGGCCAACGGGGTTCTCTACGTCACCAATCGACGAACGCTTTTCGCCGTCCAGGCTGCACCGTAGCGCTGGTGCGGAATGGCCCGCAACGCTGTAGCGCAAGGGGTCGGCCAGGTTCACCAGCCGCAGCGCCCTATGGTTCGACGATGACCATCGCGTGCCGCATGGCGGCGGTGCTCTGATGGTGGGTGCAGTAGTATTCGAACTGCCCCACCTCGTCGAACTGCCGGACGAATGACTCGCCGGGCGAAAGGTCGCCGGAGTTCCAGAGGTCTCCGGCGTTTGCGTCGCTGGGATCGCCACTGGTGGCGGTGTGGACGATCGGCAGAGACTCGCGGTTGGTCCAACGGACCTTCTCGCCCTGCTTGATGGTCACTTCCTTGGGCACGAAGGCTGTCCCCTGAATCGAGACGTCCGTCACACCCTGCTCGGCCGGCGGCACCGACGACGGGGTGCATCCCGTCACCCACGTCGCCGCGAGGACGAGAGTTCCCGCCCAAAGCGACGGATCGAGGAACCGTCGCTCCACAAACCGATGTCCGTATAGTCCATTCAAGTTCCGCATACTCTATCTCCTATTACAAATCCCCGACCGCCTGCCCGAAGATGATCCCGCCTTCGTAGTGGCAGTACACATCGACGATCCACTGTGTGTCGGTCTTGCGCAAGTACATCATCCGGACGACGAACCGAAAGCAGTCACGTCAATGTGTGGAAGCCGGGCACTTCCCGCCGGCCTCCGTCCCGCCGTAGACTTCGTGCCTGGGCCGACCGGACAGGATCTGCTCCTTCCCCCAGTTGGCGACGTTGCGGAACGTCTCCGACGCGATGAAGGCGTCGAACGCCCCCTTGTCGCTCCATTGCGAGACGATCAGGTACTGCTGCGGGTCGTCGATGTCGTGGTACAGGTGCGTCTCGCTGTGGCCGGCGATCCCGCCCATGGCCTTCACCACCTTGCGGAAAGCGTTCTCGAACGTCG
>CAYQZH010000346.1:0-3774 GCA_964421865.1 uncultured Phycisphaera sp.
TTCTCTTGCTTGTCGAGCGGCTCGAGGAGCACGTTGGTATGATTGAACTGTAGAGTCGTGGGCGTCTTGGGATCGATGTACTGCCATACGAAACCGTAGTTGGTCGTGGTCGTTTGCAGACTGGAAAGAAAGGGCCGCGGCTCGAGGGAACGATACTGGCGCGCATAGACCGTGCCGGGATAGGGTTTCTTTTTCAGGAAATGTCCCTCGAAGTCATACTCGGTCACGTCGCCGTCGTCGCCACTGGTTCGCTTTCGCCCGTCGAAGGTCTGTTCAAAATCTCGCTGTTGCAGACCGAACAGTCCGGCGAGGGTGAACTCGAGGAGGTTGGGGTGGTAAACGGAGCCGTCGGTCTCCAGCCGGATGTTCTCCTCGAAAATGCTTTCCTTGAAGGACGTGTTGCCCGCTCCCACTTTGGAATCCTGTTGCTGATCGCGCACCCGCGCGACATACTCCAATCGGCCTCGGACGTCGGTAATCGCGAGGTTGCGAACGCCCGTGCTACGAGTCTCCTTTGGGGGCGTCTGGCATCCTGCGATCCAGATGGCCGAGACCGCCGCAAAGGCAAAGACGAATGCGGAATTGTGAATGCGGAACGGAGAATGCGACGGTTTGGCCGTTGCTCTTTCAGCATTCCCAATTCCGCATTCCGCATTCGCAGTGTGACCGCCCTCACCCCTCAAGGTCCGGTCCGTTTCAAGAAGAACCGATCGTTTCCTCCGTGCGGATTATGGCAGTCGACACAGGTCCGTTGCTCCAAGTCCGCGTGATGTTCACCGGTCGTTAGGTCGGACCGATCATGGCAGACCAGGCAGGTTGCCGTGGGGTCGGCCAACAGCAGTTTCGCATATCGAGATTCGTGGTGGTGATGGCACACGCCGCAATCGTTGACCGCGACGGGACCGTGCAGGAACTTGGGCTCCGCGGCGATCGGCGCGTGACAGGCTAAGCACAATCCGTCTCGGATCGCCCGGATGGGTTGACCGCTTTCGGAATCGTGGCAGCTACCGCAGCGGTTGTCGCGATACGGCGGGTGCGTGAAGTAGCGCGCCGGCGGTTCGGCCCGTGTGATCGCCTGACCGAGGCCGGGGACCGGTCCGCCGCCCTCGGCCGCCGTCTCCGCCGCGAGGCGGGCCTTGCCCGGTTCCGGCACGCCGTCAAAGAAAAAGGTCAGCACCCGATACTTCGTCGGTCCCGCGCATGATACGACCAGGGCGAACACCACGAACGACAACGTCAGGGTCGCCATGACGGTTCGGGGCATCCGAGGACTTCCTCTTGCGAAGCATCGCGTCAGCCGCGGTTTTTGTCGTCTCCCTCCGGAGCGGGCGGGGTCGGCTCCGGAGGCGGCTGGTCGCCTTGCACCGGCCCGATCCCTTCTTGTATCGGCGCGGTCGGCAGTTGTTGAATCTGCGATTCCGAAAGATGGTAGCCGGGCGGGAAGGCGCCGAATCCGTAGACGCTCACGAAGTGAGCGCCGTATTGACTCACCACGAACAAGAGGTACTGCACCTTGAAGGCGTCGTGGACATATTGCTTGAAATAGGGGATGGACGTGGTGTCCACCGCGAGGGTCGAGGGCAGGCCTAGCGCGCCGGGGACGTTGCCCGGTCCGCCGAAGCGCAGCAGCGTCTGCCCGTCGGCGTCGAACATTTGGACGATTTCCGTGGCTCCGTCCACGACGTAGACGACCCCGTCGGGGCCGACGCGGACGCCGCGAGGCCGGCCGAACTGACCGACCCGGTAGCCCGGCGTCCCCTTGACCCACACCGACTTGCCCTCCCGCGTCAGCTTCTGGACCCGCCAGTTGTGCGTGTCGGTGATGTAGATGAAGCCGTCGGGGCTGATCGCGATGCTGTTGGGAATCTTGAACTGTCCCGGGTCGCCGCCCGGACCGCCGAAGGTGCGGAGGACTTTTCCTGAGGTGCGGTCCAGGACCACGACCTGACAGGTTTCATCGTTGTCCAGCACATACAGTTCGTTCTCGTAGACGGCCAAGTCCACGGGGTGGCACGGCTCAGGGACGTTGAAGGCGTTGACGTAGTTGTCATCCGGCCCGAAGACAACGACCTGCTTGCGGGCGGAGTCCACGACGAATTTGTAGCCTAGCGGGTCGATGACGATGTTGAGGGGCTTCCGTAACCTTCCGGGGCCGCCTACTCCGAGGACCGAATACTTGTGGTTGCGGAAGTCAAGGCGGCAGAGGCTCAGTCCCTTGGTGTCGCACACGTAGGCCACTCCCTCGCGCACCGCGATCCCGTAGGGCTTCTGGATCGCCCGCTGCACCACGGGTTCATCGCCGAGGACGAACTTCTCGAAGGTGCCGTGGGACGCTTCGATCTCGTCGGCGCCGCTGGCCCAGGTGAGGAACTGGACGCGGGGCTCGGCGGGCGGGGCCGGGAAAAAGAGCCAACCCTGTCCCGGTTTCGCAGGGGCCTGGCAGCCAACGAGCAACCCCGCCGCTACCAGGCAGCCCGAGAGGACCAGCCTGTTCATAAGTCGTTCGACGCGCATGGATTCACCTCAGGCGGGATTCTACCGCCCCAAGGCTCAACGCTCAGCAAGAGGCGTGCCGCGGATGACAGCGACAGGCGTCGTTCTTCAGACCTTTCGTCCCTGAGGAGGCAGGCACCGGTGAGGGGTGATCGCTACGTTTCGACGCGGGCCTCGTCGCCCGCGTGACCGACGACGCCGAGAGTCTCGACCGTACAGACGCGGGTCCATCGGGTTTGGCGGTTAGACCCGTGCGGAGACGCGCGTGGCGGCAAGGATCAGGTCGGTCGAGCGGTCGATGTCGAACGGCTCGCAGGCGTAGCTTCCCCATTCGTTGTCGATCTGCAAACCGCACGCACGGCACGAGACGTGCAACTCATCGCGGCCGATCGGGTAGAGGATGCGGCTCTGGGCGTGGTAGCGCCAGCCGCCTTGACGCCAAATTGTGATGTTGGACACCTGGCACCGATCCTCAACGAAGTGGAACTGGCGGAGCGAGACATACTCGCAGCCGTCGACGTTGGTGACCCGCGGACCGCGGATACAGGGGAGTTCCTTTCGCATCGGGGCGAAGTTGAGGATTTGGAGGAACAGTCGTCCGCCGGGTCGAAGACAGGCGGCGAACTGTTGAAGGGCTTGTGCGACGGCGTCGCGGGTGCCGGCTGCGGCGAAGGAGTTGGCCAGACAGTAGATGCCGTCGAATCCCCCGTCGAGCGTCTGACGGAAGGAGGCGTAGGGAGCGCAGATGAACTTCACGTCAGCGCCGATCGTGCGGGCGTGCCGTCGGGCGACGTCGAGCATCTCGTCGCTGAGGTCGGCGCCGACGACGCGGTACCCTTTCTGGGCGAGCGCGGACGCCTGGTGGCCGGTACCGCAGCCGGCGTCGAGGATTCCGCCGCAGCCCGGCGGGCCGAAGACGTCGATCAAGACGGGGATTTCGCGGGCGTTCCGAGCGGCCCAGTCGATGCTGCGGTCGTACCATTCCGACGAGGTGAAGGTCGGGGTCGGATCGTCCTGTCTGGCGGGCGCTGCGGTCATGGAGGGAACTGTGCGCGTCTACGCCGCGAAAAGCAACAGCCCAAGAACCGTACGCCATCCGTTGGCGTAGAGGTCCGCGGAGAGCTATGCTGACGGGCGTAGGTTTTGAAACCGAAGGCGAGCAAGTTGCGGAGGCCGAGCCGTGGTGACGATCGGAATGAACTACGCGGTGTTGAAGGGCAAGGAACCGACGTTCGAGAACGCTTTCCGCAAGGTGGTGAAGGCCATGGGCGGGATCGCCGG
>CAYQZH010000347.1:0-3757 GCA_964421865.1 uncultured Phycisphaera sp.
TGGCCGCGGGAGCGGACATCGCGGCCCGGGCGATCCACACCTTCGAGAAGGAGGGTTGGATCGTGTCGGCGCGGGCCGTGAACCAGGCGACGGCTGCCGCCGGAATCGACAACTCCAACACGTGCGTCGTTGCCCTGCAGGTCGGCGGGAGCTCGATCGTGACCAAGACATTCGACGCGACGAACGTTTTCCCCGCGGCCAACGCGGCGCAGGATCTCGGCGCCGTCAGCAACACCCACGTGGCGCAGGGAGGAGTGCTGACGATGGCCGTTACGAACGGGACGACGGCGAATCCGGGGCCGTTCCTGGTGCAAGTGGACTACGTCTAGGGGAATTACGAATTACGAGTTACGAATTACGAAAAGTGAAACGGCTAGGGAATTCGTGAGTCGCATCGTTAGTCATTCGTAACTTGTAATTCGTAATTCGTAACTCGGTTAGGGAAAGGCTTCGGCGGGTTTAACCCGCTCTACGAAGGAGATTCAGGTGGCTGTCATCAATACAGGACTTCTCACCAAGGGGCTGCGGAGCGAGTTTTTCAGTCGCTTCGACGCGGCCACGACGTACTACCAGGATTTGGCGACGCGCATTCAGTCGAGCGCCGACATCGAGACGTACAAGTGGCTCGGGTCGGTGCCGCGGATGCGGGAGTGGGGCACGGGACGCGTCGCCCGGGGGCTGAGCACCGAGAGCTACTCGGTGGAGAACCTGAAATACGAATCGACCCTGGAGGTCGATCGCGACGAGATCGCCGATGACAAGACGGGGCAAATCCGCATCCGCATCGGCGAACTCGCGGCGCGGGCCGCGACGCACAAGGACTTCTTGATTTCTCAGCTCCTGATCAACGGCGAGACGGCGGGCTTCAACAGCTACGACGGCGTGTCGTTTTTCAATGACGCCCACGTCTCGGGGTCGTCCGGTTCGCAGGACAACAAGCTCACTAGTACGGCGGCGGACCCGGACAACCCGACGACGGACGAGTTCAAAAAAGCCCTCAACGCGGCGATCGGAACGATGCTGGCCTTCAAGGACAATCTGGGCGACCCGATGTCGATCTCGGCGACGGGATTGGTGTGCATCGTCCCAACGACCATGTTCATGCGGGCGCTCGAAGCGGTCAGCGCCACGATGGTGAGCAGCACGTCCAACGTGTTGCAGGGCGCGGCGCGGATCATCGCATTCCCCTGGCTGACCGACGCGAACAAATGGTATCTGCTCAAGACCGACGGGGTGATCCGCCCGTTCATCTTCCAGGACCGCGAGCCGGTGGAGTTCACCGCCCTGACCGAGGAAAGCGACGAGGGATTCCGGCGAGAGAAGTTCCTGTACGGGGTGCGGGCGCGGTATCGCCTCGCGTACGCCTACTGGCAATTCGCCGTACGGATGGACTTGGTGGTGCCGATCTGACGGAAGGTAGAAGTGAGAAGAGAGAAGACTGAAGATCGACCAGCGGAAGGCACCCCTTCAGTCTTCTAACTTCTCACTGCTCAATCCGACGTTTCGCTAGACGCGGCGCAGGCAGAGCGGCATTCGCCGGGAAACGACCATGGGTTACATCACCAACTCCGACATCGAGGAACGACTGGGAAGCGTCGCGTACGTGCAGCTCGCCGACGACGACGGGAACGGGGTCGCGGACGTCGGAGTGGTGGATGAGGCCCGACTGGGCGCGGAGGGCGAGGTCAACAGTTATCTGGGACGTCGCTACTCCGTCCCGGTTAGTCTGACGACCCACCCCGACCTCGCCGACGTGCTGGCCTCGTTCACTTTGGACCTGGCTGAGTATCGACTGCGACTGCGGCGTCCCCCGGTCCCGGACGATGCGCGGCGGCGGCGCGATCAAGCGATCGAGTGGCTCACGCGAGTAGCCGAGGGCAGGATCGAACTGCCCTCGGCGGTGGGCGTCGCGGCCAGTACGTCGCGGGGAACCATCGCGGCGGTCACGGGCGAAAGACGCGTGCTGACGCGCGATGAACTGGCAGACCACTGACGTGGGAATTGTCGATTTTCGATTGTCGAATGAGGCACTTCCGAACCGCGGCTTTAGCCCGCGCGATGGGCAAGTGAGCGACCATGCCTACAGCCGACCGGACGACGATCAAGGCCGCGATTGACGAGCTGGTGAACAAGCTCCGAACGAATTTGACGGCGAATCCACCCACGGCCACAAAACCGTTTCGACGGGTTGAGGTGGGCGACGCGGGGACGGAGGAATATCCGCAGCCGTTCCTGACCGTGCACCTGGTGCGGGCGCGACCGATCGGAGTGATCGACGACGACAAGGTGATGGAAGTCACGACGGCGCTGCGAATGGTGACCGACGTGTCGGCCTCCGATCCGCACGGGGCCATGCTCGACAAGATCGGGGCGGTGGATGACTACCTCGACGCCATCCGGGATAGCGGAGTCCTCGCGGGGGCTGAAGGGTTCGATGACCGGGTATGGACGTTCGACTATCCGCGGGGCACGTCGGGATCGCGGGTCGCAACGGCGGAGGCGACGCAGACGTTCGTCGTGAAGGTGCAGCGGACCTACAACCGAGTGCCGGCGGCGTGACATTGCGATTGTCGATTGTCGAATGTCGATTGTCGAATGGTTCTGACCGTTACCCATCGCGGGTGGGTGCGGAGCGGCGGATATAGGTGCGATGATTTGGATTTTGGCAACACGCGGAGCGTCGACGAAGCTGCGGACGTCGCCGTTCACGGAGACGACGATCGAGGGCGTGCACAGCGTCGTCTACAAGCCGGGGATCGAGCCGGTCCCCTTCAGCGGCGAAGACTTAACGCAAGGCAAACTGGGCACGTTCGCCCGCGGCGTTTACCGCATCTCCGGGTTCCTCTTTTCCCATCACGGTTCCGCGGCGGAGACGCTGTTGGGAATTACGACGGGAATCGATCTGCTCATCCGCTACCGGGCGAACGGACAGAAGCGGAAGCGCACGTTGAGCGATGTGCTCTTCGTCGGCGACGCGACGGTCACCCTGCCGGCGCTGAACACGGGCGTGTCCGAACTGATCGGCGTTCCGTTCCGGGTGCAGATTCCCTCGGGTGAGACGTTGGAAGATCACGTAACGGACGCCGTGGAGTCTTAAACGTGGCGAGGGAGATTTCCAAGATCCTTGAGACCGCCCAGGCCGGGCTGACGCAGCAGACCCTCGAACTCTCCGAGGCGCGGGCGAGGCAGCTTCTCGCGGTTACCGCCAAAGCGGCCACCGGTTCGGGTAACATCGACGCAACGTTCTCGCTGGATCGCCGGTTTCGCCTGGTGTTCGTACGCTGTCATTTTGCGGGCGGGACGGGCACGGCGGCGTTCACCATCTCGGTCGACTCCACGCGCGGGTCGGCGTATGACGCCAAGCTGTTCACGATCACGCAGGCGGGCGAGAACAAGGATGTGAATCTGCGCATCGGCGGGGACGACGCGGTTGATCCGTCCGCATGGACCTTCCAGCCCGGCGACAACGTGTGGATCAAATGGACCAATCCGGACGGCGGGAACATGACGTGGGGGCTGGAAGTAGGGCTCGCCCTCGCGTCGTAGCGAGCCCATTGCCCATTATCGATTGCCGATGGTCGATTTGCGATTGACGCGCTTTTCATTCGACATTCGACAATCGAAAATCGACAATCTGCGGGATCGTGAGATTCAGTTATGCCAAAGACATACACAGACGACATCGCTCCGGTTCTTCCCTCGTCGATCGCGGGGCCGTTTCAGGTCGTCAATGCGTCGGACATCAATAGCTGGATCA
>CAYQZH010000348.1:0-3607 GCA_964421865.1 uncultured Phycisphaera sp.
CCCGCCGGCACACCGTCACGCACGACCGCCAAAATGTGGGTAACAGCAAGCGTTTACGGCTGGTAAGGCACCCGACCTCAAACCCCTCCCTCAGCCCGTTTCAACGGGCTTTCCTTGGATCCACGCGATGCGGATCTAGCGTTGTAGTACTGAACGCTTGTCCGGGCCGCGCCGCCCGATTCCGCTGCGGTCGCAGACGAACTATACTCCGCCCGCGGGTGACATGCGGCTTTCGAGAACCACCGCCTCCCCGAAGTTCATGAACCATGACCGAATTACGTCTCATCCGAAACTTCAGCATCGTCGCCCACATCGACCACGGCAAGAGTACGCTCGCCGATCGCATCCTGGAATCCACCGGCGTGGTCGCCAAGCGTGACATGCGCGAGCAGTTCCTCGACGACATGGACCTGGAACGGGAGATGGGCATCACCATCAAGGCCAACCGCTGCACCTGCCCCTACCCGTACCGAGACGAGACGTACATGCTCAATCTCATCGACACGCCGGGACACGTGGACTTCCACTACGAGGTCTCGCGGGCCTTGGCGGCGTGCGAGGGGGTGTTGGTCCTAGTCGATGCGTCGCAAGGCGTGCAGGCCCAGACCGTCGCCAACGCCCACGCCGCGATCGAGGCCGGTTTGGAAATCATCCTGGTCATCAACAAGATCGACCTGCCCGCCGCCCGGCCGGAGGACATCGCCCTGGAGACGGAGCAGGTGTTGGGGCTGGACGCCTCCAAGGCCATCTTCACCAGCGGCAAGACCGGCGCGGGCATGGACGATCTTTTCAAAGCGATCATCGAACACATTCCGCCGCCCGAGGGCGACCCCGGCGGCCGGCTGCGGGCGTTGATCTATGACGCCAAGTCCGACATTCACCGCGGGGTCATCTCCCACACCCGCGTCTTCGACGGGACTTTCAAGCGTGGGGACAAGATCGACCTGATGGCCGTCGGGCGGAGCTACAACGTCACCGAGGTCGGCAAGTTCACGCCCAAGCCGACGGCCGTCGAATCCCTGAGCGCCGGCGAAGTCGGTTACTTCGTCGCGGGCATCAAGACCCTGGCCGATGTGAGCATCGGGGACACAATCACACTGGCGTCCAATCCCACGGACCATCGGCTCCCCGGGTATGAGCCGCCCCAACAGATGGTCTTTTGCGATTTCTATCCCGGCACGGGAACGACGACCGATCAGCTCCGCGAGGCCATGGAGAAACTGTGGCTCAATGATAGCTCGTTTACCTATACGACCGTCGGCTCGGACGCTCTGGGGATCGGCTTTCGCTGCGGGTTCCTCGGGCTTCTGCACATGCGGATCATCCAGGAGCGGGTGGAGCGCGAGGGCAACGTCACCGTCGTGCAGACGGCCCCGACCGTGACCTACGAGATCAAGCTGAAAGACGGGAGCGTCACGCGCATCGAATCGCCGAGCGAACTGCCGGACATGTCCAATATCGAGGAAATCCGCGAGCCTTTCGTCACCGCGCAGATGATTATCCCGGCCGAGTCCGTCGGGACGGTCATGCAACTGAGCAGGGATCGCCGAGGCCGGCACGTGAAGACGGAGTACCTCTCGTCCACGCGGGTGATGATGACCTACGACTTTCCCCTGTGCGAAATCCTCTACGACTTCTATGACAAACTGAAAAGCTGCACGAAGGGATATGGCACGGCGGACTATCACCTCAAGAACTATGAGTTGGGGGACATGGTGAAGATGGACATCCTCGTGAACGGCATGCCCGTCGACGCCCTATCGGTGATCGTACATCGGGAGAAGGCCATGTACCGCGGGCGGCGACTGCTCGAACGGCTCAAGAAACAGATCGACCGCCACATGTTCGAGATCCCCTTGCAGGCGGCGATCGGGTCCAAGGTCATCGCCCGCGAGACGATCAAGGCCTTCCGCAAGGATGTAACCGCCAAGTGCTACGGCGGCGACATCACCCGCAAGCGAAAGTTGTTGGAAAAGCAAAAAGAGGGCAAGAAGCGGATGCGCACCGTCGGCAACGTCGCCATCCCCCAAGAAGCGTTTATGTCGATTCTGGACCCGGATGAGGATTGACGATCTCTGAAACCGCGAGCCGTCGTCGGCTCGCAATGCCAGGAGAACAGGGTCGTTGCGGCTAGGTCCGGGTGATTCGCTGGGAGCTTTCGAAATCGTCTCGCCGTTGGGCGCTGGCGGCATGGGCGAAGTCTATCGCGCGCGGGACACGCGGCTGGACCGCGACGTGGCGATCAAGGTGTTGCCGGACGCGATATCGCGGGACAAGGAAGGCGTGCTGTGTTTCGAATGCGAGGTGAATCTCCTAGCGTGGCTGAATCACGCCAACGTCGCGGCCGCCTACGCACTTTCATCAAGGACCCGGTGATGTCTCACTCCACTCTTATGACCGTGATACTTGTCCCCCTGAGCTTTCTCGGCTGTGCCTCTCCCAAGGCGCGGATGTACTCGAGTGCGGACGTTGCCCCCGACGAAGAGGCCGCGGTCCTTGCGACGATCGACCGCTTCTTCGAGGCGATGGCGGCCCGCGACATGGCGACTTTCGCCGCTCTCCAGATGCCCGACGGCATGACCTACAGCCAGGCGATGCGCGAAGGCCAGTGGATGCTGTTGCGGCGGACGAACCAGCAGATGATCAAGGCACACGCCGAGGGGAGCAGCGCCGTTGCGGAAACGTATTGGGATCCCACGGTGATGATCCGCGACCCCATCGCTGTGGTGTGGGCGCCGTACGAGTTCCGCAGGAACGGCGAGGTATCGCACTGCGGCGTTGATGTCTTCAACCTGCTCAAGATCGATGGGAAATGGGTGATCGGCAACGCCATGTGGACAGTCGAACCCGAAGCCTGCGACGATCTCAGCCCGCGGCGAGGCGCAAAGAGAAGACCGGCGGGGCTCAAGAAACCATGAGCCTGGCGCCCGGCGCTACACTCGGCCCGTATCAAATCCTCTCACCCCTCGGCGCGGGGGGGATGGGGGAGGTCTACCGCGCCAAGGACACGCGGCTGGACCGCGAGGTGGCCATCAAGGTGCTGCCGGAGATGCTGGCCCGCGACAAGGAGCGCATTCTGCGTTTTGAGCGCGAGGCGAAGGTTCTCGCTTCGCTCAACCATCCGAACATCGCGGCCATCTACGGGTTTGAGGAGGTGGAGGGCAAGCGCTTCCTGGTGATGGAATTGGTGGAGGGGGCGACACTGGCGGACCGACTTCACGATGGGGCGTTGTCCGTCGAGGACGCCCTGACCATCAACAGGCAAATCGCCGAGGCCCTCGAAGCCGCCCATGAACGCGGCATCATCCACCGTGACCTCAAACCCGCCAACGTGAAGATCACACCCGACGGCAAGGTGAAGGTGCTCGATTTCGGTCTTGCCAAAGCCCTGTCCGGTGACGCGACGAGCACCGACATCGCCCACTCCCCGACGATCACGGTGGACTTCACGCGACCCGGCGTAATCCTGGGCACGGCGGCCTACATGAGCCCGGAACAAGCTCGCGGCAGGCCCGTCGACAAGCGCTCCGACATCTGGTCGTTCGGATGCCTCCTTTACGAGTGCCTCAGCGGCCATCGCCCCTTCCAAGGCGACACGGCCACGGAC
>CAYQZH010000349.1:0-3483 GCA_964421865.1 uncultured Phycisphaera sp.
GCATGAGAACAAGGCGACGGGCAATCTGATCGATCTGGACCTCAACAGCGCCAACGGCGCCGACGGCGACATTGTCATCGGCCGATTTTACCGTTTCGCCGATTCTTACGCCGACCCTCCCCGGTGCCCGACCCCGCCGTGCTTTTTCCCACAGCTCGAGACCCCGAACGCCGTTCGAGTTCATGCGCGACGCACCAACACGTCGATTGACGACCAAGTGCCGCTGGTGTTCGGGGCCGCGCCTGTGTTCAACGTCAAGGGCGTCAACGTCACGCGGAGCGCTATCGCCATCATCGCCGGCTCAACCTGTGCAGGTCTAATCGTGCTCTGCCCCGACATGGAGTGTGCGCTGAAATTCAGCGGGAACACCGACCTCGTTCTGCAATCCGAGCCCGGCTTGGATTGTGACGGGGCGATTCAGGTCAACTCAGACCATCACTGCGCGATGTGCGCCAGCGGCAGTGCCCTGGAGCTCACCGCCCCGGAGACCAACATCGTCGGCAGTGACCCCGGCTACTGCTTCGATGGTAGCCCCACTATAAACGGCGAAATCAATCCGAAAAGCCCGCCCATGCCCGATCCGCTCGAGAACCTGCCCGCGCCGTCATGGGGCGCTCCTCACAACCCTGACCGCATCGACCATACAACCATTAACGGCGGCATGACATCCTATACGCCAGGCTATTACCCTGGCGGCATTCGGATCACTGCCTCCGGAGACTTCGCAACTCTTTCGCCCGGGGTCTATGTTGTCGATGGTGAAGGGTTATATGTGAATGGCGGAAATCTAACCGCCCATGGCGTCATGTTCTACGTGATCGGGACCGGTCGAGTGTATTTGGGAGGCAACGGGATCATCGATATCCGCCCGTCGGGATACGATGCCATCCCCCCGTCAACAAAGGATTGTGAGTTAGTTCCGTATTGCGGGATCAGCATCTTTCAGGCGCGCGACAACATCAATCCGGCAACGATCATCGGCACGAGCACAATGAATCTAGAGGGAACCTACTATTTCCCTGTTGCTCCCGTGGAGATCGGCGGCGAAGGCATCGCTATCGGAAACCAGCTCATCGCCTGCTCTCTGTGGATGCACGGCCGCGGCACGTATACCCTTCAATACGACGGCCGCTTCCCGGCCCCGGGCAGCAAAGTCTTTCTCGTCCAATAGGGCTCGGGCCTGTGCCGTTTCCGGTTTCCATTCGCGATTAGGCATTTTGATTTCAGTTTGGTCTCAACCCGTGCCTCCCGGAAACCTCGTACTGCTTGTCAGCGAAGGACTTGTGATTTGAGCGTTCAACTCAGCGGCTACCCTTTCCGCATCGTTTTCAGAAACCGCGCTGGGGCGTAAAATAAGCCTGTTTCGGGCTGTCATCCGGTCATCGGATCCTTACTACGCGAGCGGGCTGACCTTGCACCCGAAGACCTCGCCCTGGAGCTGCTCCGTGGCGAGGACGAGAACCTCGATGTCTCGGGGCGGCGTTTTGGGCGACACGAACGGCAACCAGCGATCGTCGTAGGCGACGGTGGACTCAGGCCCCCGAACCGCCCCGCACGCAGGTCGTTGTCGGCCTTGACGAATTCCTCGAATTACCGGGAAAGCTCGGACAGCCACCGATCGCACTCGGACCGATAACCTGCGGTTTCCAAACGGGCTTCGCGGAATGCGGAGATCAAGCGGCCGCCGCGGCTTACGCATCGAGAAAAGATGGTCTTGCCGCAACGCTTACCAACGCCACACACGACGCAACGTCGCGATGCCCACCTCAAAGGCTCCCAGAACAGCCCACCGAAAAGCCGCGTTGGGCCTGTACGGGAATTTTACAACCCGCCTCGACTCCGAGCTCCGGGTGAAAACGTTCGCCTCACCCCGTGACGTATAGGCGCTCCGGCCTCCGCAGGCCCCTCCGCTTCTGGGAATGCGCTCGGAAACCGTGAAGTAGACCCGCCGCGAGAACTCACGAGCCATCCAGCCTGCTGACCTGCGCGCTCGATGAGTCGGCCCGCGCCGTCGCCAACGCGCGCTACCCCGTTCCTTCACTCTGTTGCCCCGCGGACAGTTTGGCGGACTCTCCACGTCACGCGACGGGAGCGTTCCACGGAACGCGTTGGCCACGGGGCAGATGACCGAAGCCATGCTTGGATGAACGAACGCCGTGGGTTCGTCGTTGGCGCACCGCACGCGAGATTGGCCATCATTATGCCGGGCCTTGGGCGCAGTCGAGATGAGAGAGCCGAGAGTATTTTCGAGGACGTGTCGGACGCGTTACCAGGTTGTTTGGCCGACGGCACCTATCCCACCTGGCAGTGTGGATCAGCGTCGAAGTATTCGCGCGATCGCTTGGTGGGTCCATTGGAACGACTTGCCCGTCTTGGTCGGGACGCCCCGGTCGGTCAAGGCTGCGGCGATCCGTTCGAGGGTCCGGCCCGCGGCGCGCCAGGCGCGGATTTCGGCGATGACGGCTTGCTCGGATTCGTTGGAAACGAGCGTCGCGCCGTCGTCAGCAAGGTCGAAACCGTAGGGAACGGTCCCGATCCTTTGTCCGTTTCCGCGTTTGACGGCCATTGCAGACCGGGTCCGCTCGCGGGTGAGGTTGCGCTCCATTTCGGCCGCGCCGGCCAGAACGACGAGCATGAACCGGCCCGCGGCGCTGGTCGTGTCGATCGCGTTGCCGCCCAGGTCCACGACGTGCAAGGCGACCCCGGCCTTTTCCCAGCGCTCGACCGTCGTCAGACAGTCGCCCGCGTTGCGGAACATCCGGTCCAGCTTGAGCATGACCACCCCGTCGGCCTTGCGCTCGCGGATCGCAGTCAGAAGCCGTTGCCCGCCGTCACGCGACGCCAACGGCTTCCCACCCGACACCCCGGCGTCGGTGATAAGGTCCAGCAATTCCGAACCCCGCATCGTGCAGTAGGCCCGAATCCGCTCGGCCTGCGCCTCCAAACCCAAACCGCTGTCGGCTTGTTCGTTCGTCGAACAGCGTGTGTATCCGATTGCTTTCATGGTTGAATACTCCAAAGCCGGGCATCGGCGGCGAGCGCTCGCACGCCAACCGCCGACGCCCGGATAATGGTTTGTTGTTAGGCCGCGACGGCATCCGTCGCCCGAACCTTGAACCGCCGCAACGTGTCCGGCAGACCGTCCACAAGGTCGCGGAGATTGTTCCCGCTCGACCGCCCGTCGTACTTGCCTTGCACGTAGGAAAGCATCCGAAAACCATCGGGAATCGGCAGGGAAAGCTCCCGCGCGATGCGCTCCAGGTGCTCGGCGACGGCCCGCGCGTCCGGCTTACGGAATCGAAACCGACGCCAACGGGAATACAACCCGTCCACGTCGTCGGCCCACGTGGTCGATGTGGTCGTTCCGATGACGATGACGTGGTTCGGCAGCGATTCGAGCAAGCCCAAGAGCATCCGCATACAATCGCGGTTCAAGTGCTGGATTTCGTCGATGATGAAACAGCGTCGCCCGTTGCCCGCCCA
>CAYQZH010000350.1:0-3470 GCA_964421865.1 uncultured Phycisphaera sp.
GTGCGGATGCGCGTGCGGTTCGTCTTGGGGTCGATCATGTCCTCGAACGGAACCGGTACCAGATTCCCATCTTGCATCGTGACCATGACGCCCGGCGGCAGGTCCATGGTGGAATCGAGGAGCAAGCGGACTCCGCCATGACCGAGGTCGCGCGTGTAGCCGAGGTCGGAGGTCTTCGGGTGAGCGCAGCGCAGCTCATAGCCCAGCACGTGGCCGACGACCGTCACGGTGTCCCCTCGCGCGGTGAACCGCTGTTGCAATTCGTCCTTGAGGAGTTGAGCGAGGGGCACTTCCGAGAGACGCGGATGTCCCGCGGCGTCGACGGGAACTTCCTTTCTCAGCAACCGGGACAACTCCTCGCGGTCGCCGAGCTTGTAGGCCAATCCTTCGGCGAGGACCGCGACGCCGTCGTGGCGACCCATCGTTCGCCGCTTGAGCATCGCACCCTCAAGGATGTCGGCGATGTCGTGGACGGTGGTCGAGTCGGGAAACTCTTCGGGAATCAGGGTGAGGGTGGCCCCGGCAGCCTTGCCGATCCCCAACGCCAAGAACCCGGCGTTGCGGCCCATGGTGACCACCACGTACCAGCGCTGCGTGGTCCGCGAGTCCTCCATCAAGTCCGCGACGATGGTCGCGCCGACGTGCCGGGCGGTGCTGAAACCGAAGGTCGGAATATCGCCCGGCAAGGGCAGGTCGTTGTCGATGGTCTTGGGAACGTGGACGACGCGAATCCGCCCGCCGGAGCACTCGGCCACGAATCGAGCGCTCAGGGCCGTATCGTCGCCGCCGATGGTCAGCAAGTGCGTAACGCCCAACGAACGCAGCCGCTCGTGGACCCGGGCCGTCTTCTCCGCGTCGGCCTCCACGACGGTCGAGCTTTTGAGCTTCGTCTGATTGAGCAGGCTGGTGCGGGAGGTCCGCAAAATGGACCCGCCGTCGAAGTGGATTCGGCTGAGGTCCTTGATCAGCAATTCCCGGGTGTGGACGACCGGGTCGAAATCGCCGCCGGCCAGATGGCTGAATCCGTCGTAGATTCCAAGGACCTTCAGACCGTTGTTGATGGCCTCGATGGCGGCAGCCCCGATCACCCCGTTGATCCCGGGCGCCGGTCCGCCACCGACCAGAATACCCATTGTCGGTTGTCTCATGTCCATACCTCTTCCTTCAGGGTTAAACGAACCCCGCGTTATTATCGGCATGAAACACGCACCGGACAAACGGTCAATTTGTGGGACCGACTTTCCAGTCGGCCGTTCCCCGTGCGCCGCAATTGACCGACTGGAAAGTCGGTCCCACAGAGGTCAGTCGGTCCTACAAGGGTCATGCCGAAACGGCGGCGATCACTTTCAACTCAATCGCGATCGGAGTCGGCAGGGCCGTCACTTCGACCGTCGTCCGTGTCGGTTGGTTCGTGGCGAAGTACTCCGCGTAGAGTTTGTTGAAGACCGGGAAGTCCGCTTTCATGTTCGTCAAGAACACGGTGACATCCACGATATCCTCCCATCGAGCGCCGGCGTCCTCCAGGATGGTCCGGACGTTGTCGAAGACGCAGCGGCATTGTGTCGCGATGTCGTAGGTTGCGACGTTACCGTGGGCGTCCAGCGTCGTACCGGGGATATCCGTGCTGCCGCGTTGTCGCGGGCCGATGCCGGAAAGAAAGAGCAGATTGCCCACCCGCTTGGCGTGGGGATAGGCGCCCACCGGCTCCGGGGCGCGGTTGCTGGTCACGTTCGTTCGCACGTTTCCAACTCCGAGGATTCCGTTCCGCGTCACCCACGAGGCGTGACGCTCCATTCGCTCAGCGAATTCCTTTCCGTCCTCTGAGCAGGCTATGCTCAGGGTTGAACCCTGATGCAGACGTTCTTCGGTTCGGTGAAAAACCGCAGCGCCTCCTCTCCGCCCTCCCGGCCCACGCCGCTGCTTTTCATCCCCCCGAACGGCACACGCAAATCGCGGAGCAGCCAGCAGTTCACCCACACCGTGCCGGAAGTGATCCGCTCCGCCAGACGATGGGCGCGACCCAAGTTCTTCGTCCACACCGACGCGGACAGACCGTAGTCGGTGGCGTTTGCGTAGCCGACGACTTCCTCCTCGCTCGTAAACGGCGTGAGGGTCACCACCGGTCCGAAGATTTCCTCGCGGTTCACTCGACAGTCGACCGGCAAACCCGTGATGACCGTCGGCTCGACGAAGTACCCGTTCCGGCAGCGCGGGGGAAGCGACGCTGGCATTCCCCCGCCGCATTGAATATGCCCGCCCTCATCGCGGGCCAACTGAATGTAATACAATACCTTTTCGAGCTGCGCCTTGGACACCAGCGCCCCTTGGTCAGTCGCAGGCTCCAGAGGATCGCCGACTTGCAGCTTTCGGGTTGCCTCAACGAACTGCTCGACGAATGTCGAATAGGCTGACTGCTCCACAAACACCCGCGAGCCGGACAGACATATCTGCCCTTGGTTGGAGAATGACGAACGAAGACCCTCTCGCACAACTTCATCCCTATCGGCGTCGGCAAAGATGATGTTGGGGTTTTTTCCGCCCAGTTCCAGGGAGAGCTTCTTGAACATCGGCGAGGCGGTTCGGGCGATGGCGGCTCCGGTCAATGTACCTCCGGTGAAGGAGATCGTTCGGATCGCCGGATGACGCACGATGGCCTCGCCCGCGTTCGGGCCGCGACCGTGGACAATGTTCAGCACTCCCGGAGGCAGTCCCGCCTCCTGACATAGCGTGGCCAGAAGGTACGCCGTCATCGGCGTAATCTCCGAGGGCTTGGCGACGGCCGTGTTGCCGCAGGCGATGGCCGGGGCAACCTTCCAACTGAGCAGGTACAACGGCAGGTTCCAGGGTGAAATCAATCCGCAGACGCCGCGCGGTTGTCGCAGTGTGTAGTTGAGGGCCACATCATCGGTGATGTGGGATTCAGAATGGAAATGGAGGATTGCCGTGGCAAAGAAACGGAAATTCGCCGCGGCGCGGGGAATGTCCAGTGTCCGCGCCAGGGTGAGCGGCTTTCCGGTGTCGATGCACTCGGCTCGTGCCAGGCGCTCGGCATTCGCCTCGATCAGATCGGCGATCTTCAGCAGAATCTGCGAGCGCTTGGCCACTGGGGTGTGCGACCAACTCGGAAACGCCGCCTCGGCGGCCTCGACGGCGTGCTCCACGTCCCGCTCGTCGCTAGCCGGGACATAGGAATACACTTCGCCCGTTGCCGGGTCAATGTTGTCGATGTACTCGCCGCCCATCGGCTCTACCAGCCGACCGGCGATGTAGTTCTTGAGCTTACCGTGGCTCATGGATGATCGCGAAACGTCCAATGGCGGATGGAGAATGGCGAATGATCAACGGGGCGTTCGGAACGATTCGACATTCGCAATTCGACATTCGACATTCTCATTGTACGGCCGTCCGGCCTCCATCCACGGGCAGATTCACTCCCGTCAGGTATGACGCTCCCGGGGATGCGAGGAACC
>CAYQZH010000351.1:0-3445 GCA_964421865.1 uncultured Phycisphaera sp.
AATTGACCGGGCAATTTCCTTTTCTTCACGCGGTCCTTTATAGCCGGCATCGGTTTACTCCCTCCAATGGCCCTCGTCGTACTCTTCGTGGGTCAGAACCTACCTGACGTTCACGAGTCGGTGGTCGTACCGGATGCGGGCGATCAAGCGGTACTTGTTCCCACCGATATTGATTACCGTCGGTGTTTCGCCGCGCTTGGCCCCCACTCCGTCCGCGTGCGGGTACGTTTGTCTCACATCCTTCAGGCTCTTCCACGCCGCCGCGTTGGCCGTCTTGTACCACTGCCGCAGGGGTTCCTCCGCATCTGGGTGCCGGTCCCAGAACTCCCGCAACGCCTTGAGGCTGATGACCCGCACATAGACATTTTGTCTAATCCCCGGCGGAAGTCAAGCCCCTCGTTAGACAATTTGTCGAGAAACGGGCGGTCCCTCCTCAGTAACCGTCCGTTACCGGTCGACGTCCTGAAGTCCTTTACACGATATGGGGACTCAAAATATCGATGATCTTCTTGCAGAGGTTAGGTTCGAACTCGCCCAAGAGGGCGAAAAACTCGACGTCAGCACTGCCAAGCTTCGGAAGGCTCTCTGGATTCTGGCTTACCAACTGTCCCAGCGCGCCGGGGCGGTCCTGTTTATCGAGCGTAACACAGGCTGAGTATATCGCGCCCCACGGCTGCGGCAGCAACTCCGCGATCCTTTGTCCCTCTTTCTTCAGGTAATGGGACGCCGGCGTCATCTGCTCAACGTCCAACATCTGCCTTCCAAACCATCTGCAGGTGCGGCTTACGGTCTCAGCTACCCGACCGAACAAAGAGGCGGCTCGAGTCGGCAGCCCACAAACCGGGCAGAACTCTGCCGACCGTCCAGCGCGTTTGATCCGGCCATGTTCAGGGCAGGCGCGCGCCAAGACTCCTACCCCCCGACCCTCTTCGCCTGAATCCGGTTTGTCTTGAGGTCCACGATTTCGATGATCTGTGCGAACTCACCGCCGGCGAGGTGTTCGGCCAGTTCCTCGGCCGTCATCTGGGCCTTGATGCGGAAGGTAACGATTCCTTTGGTCAGCGAATGGTTCACGTTCTTGATCTTGTCGGCGCTGATGTCCTGGATTTTCTTCTTGAGTTTCAGAGCGTCGGCCAAAGACATCCCCTCGACCTCCAGCGTCAACTCCCCGCCGGCGCTGATCCGCGTGGCCCACTGCTTCATCACGCTCTGGTAGCAGCGCTCGACGAGTTCCTCGCCCGCGTTCTCCAACGCTTTTTTACCCGCCTGCGGTGAGACGGTGTGGAACCCCCGTGCCCCGCCCCGCCAGTTGGCCAGCGATTCGCTCGCCAGCATCTGAGCGGTGTCGGTGTAATACATCTTGATCATGCCGTCCCCGTTGTACATGGCCGTCGCCTCGCCGGCGAGTTCCTTCACGCCCGCGGAGTTGGCTTGGGCCGTGCCGGTGATGAAGATTTGCGTCCCGAAGTCCTTGGCGATCGCCTGGACCTTGGCCACGTTGCCCTCCGACCCGGCGTCGCCGCCTTCCTTCTCGGCGAGCGCCCGCAACTGTTGTCCGGCGTACACGTTGAACCCAGCCTTGAGCAAGCGGTTTTCGATTTGCGATTCGAGGATGCTGCTGTCCTGCACCAGCCCGTCGATGCGTTCGAGGATGTAGATGGCGATGCCGGGCCGGCCGACTTGATCGAGCACGTTCTGCACCTCGCCCCAGGTCGAGGCGATGGCGCTCTTGTTGACTTTGGCCCTGATCTTGCAGAACTTCACCCCGCCCGCGGCGTCGCCCTGTTCGAGGATTTTGTAGTCGGTGATGATGCCGTCCGCGCGGGCGTAGATGGTGTCGCGGATGAGTTGGAAGTTCTCGGCCTGACTGTGGGAGCTGATCTCGACCCCGCCGCCCTGCTCCAGCGCCTTTCGGAGCGCGTCGTTGCGGGCGCTATCCTCGCTCATTCCCTCCCCGGTGACGGTGACTTCAACCATGTTTTCCTGGGCCGCCGCCTGAACAGCAAAGCCCACGACCAACGTCAAACCCAAACGCCCGATGAACCGTTGATTCCGCATCATGTTTTCCTCGCTTCGTCCAGTTCCGCTCACCCGTCGATTTGCGTTCAACAATCCCGGCCTTGCCGGAGCTTCAATTCGCAGGCCATGATTGTGGTCAACCGCCCCCGCCGGTCAAGACCCGATCGTCGATGCCGGCCGGGAGCGCCCTGACTATAGATCGGTCGGCGACGCGTAAGGTTAGTGCAAAATCCTGAGGAGTTCCACCTAACGTGGCTAGGACACTGCCCGATCCTTACCATTCCCCGATGAGAGTCCGATGGAGTCGCTCCCTGCCCCGAATGCCCGCAAAGAGCCTCCTCGCGAGCAGCGCACTTTGGCTGACGGCCGCCTGGTGCGGCGGCTGCGGGTCGGTCGTTTCCCCAAGCCCCGCCCCGCTGTTCACCGCGCCGCTGCTTGTCGACGGCGCCTCCGTCGGCACCGCCGTCATCGACACCGGCGGCGATTACGAAGTGATTCTCCGCGAGCGCTTCGGTTTGTCGCTGGTGGACACCGTGGAGGTGCTGGTGTTCGGCGGCCGGGAGAGGGTCGCGGTCACGGAGCCGTTCCAGTATTCGGTCGGAGGCATTGAGGCCACCGCCGACTTCGCCCTGGTCGGGCTTTCGGTTTGCGATTGCAACGGCGTAGGCTTCCATTTCTTCCGCAAGACGGGAACGGTCTTGGGCTTGGATTTTCCAGCGGGTCGGGCCGACTTCCTCGCCGCCGTCCCGGACGGCGGGATCACGCTCGCGTTCGACCCGCCCCCACCGGAACTACCGGGTTTCGACAGCGCCTTCATTGAGGTTGATGTCACCCCCCGCGGGTATGACATCGCCCTGCGGGTACTCGCCTTGCTCGACACGGGCACGAACGCGACGGTCATGCGCCGCGGACTATTCGCAGCCGCTCCTTCGGCCATGAGCGATCGGTTGGACATCCGCATCAGTCGCGCGGAGCTTGGCACCGTCGCCGCTCACGTCGGCCTGTTCGACACCCCCGGCCTGCCCGACCTCATTATCGGAACGGACGTCATGGGCGCCTGGTCCGACCGATGGTATTTCAGTTTCGCCCAGCGGGGCGGGACGGTCACCGCCTACCCCCGCATCGAAGAGCCGACCCTATCGACTCCGAGCGAGCGCGTTCCCGCGGCGCGCCGAACGGGGCCAATCCGAGCCGCGGGCGCAAGCCCGCGGACACCGTAGACTCGGGGCTTGTCCCCGGCGATGTAGCGTCACCGTCTCGTGGGCGGCGCAGCTCAGAGCGTGGAACGGAAGTGACACGACCCATCCGAACGCCAAACGCAAGCCCGCGAGTTCTTCGCCCGGAGGGCGCGCGACGGTTGCCAGGGACTTGCAGTCCCTGGTCTGGGGTTTGGCCCTTTCTGAGCCAGGTTGTAGCTCCGGCGTTG
>CAYQZH010000352.1:0-3438 GCA_964421865.1 uncultured Phycisphaera sp.
GTCTATCGCTTCTACGCGGACCGGCAACAACCCGTTCGAGTCCAGCGGGGTTGCGAGGGTTCCTAATACCCTCGGCGGACCGGAGTCAGGGCGGGCGGCCGGTACCATCAGAACCCGGAGCGTCCGCCGTAGGCGGAACGGGCCAAGTCCCCGCGCTCGCGCTTCCATGAGCGTGTCCGTGTCAAGGGCGGGATGGCGGGCAATTCCCGCCCTACGGCCCGACGAGGTTGAAGGAGCCGAAGACGAAGCTGCTGATAAGGTTGCTGGCGATGGCGTTCGTCAGTCCGGTCAGCAGGGCGGTGGAGTCGAGGGTGCAACCGCCGGCCTGCAGGAGCATCCCCGCGCCCAGAAGCGGAACCACCCGCCGTGCGATCGAGTACATACGCTTGGTCATAGGATTCTCCTCGTGGCTCGTCCCCGTGGGTTCCGGTGCGCCGGAGCTCGTGTCCCGCGCACGGGCTGAACCTGGCGGCTCAGGTCACCCGGCGATCGTCAATTCGGTCCGCCCGGTTCGCTCTTCGTATTGGGCGGCTCCAACAAAACCAATTCGCGGGCGATGTAGATCGGAATGGGATTGACCCCGCCGGTCTGCACGCGTTGGGCGGAGGCCCGCACGCCCACGTATCGACCGAGGTACTCGTCGGCCTTCAACTCGGAGCCCGGCGGTATCTCGACGTAGCCGATGGTCCGGTCCGATTGGCCGGTCGGATCGATCAGCCGGTATCGCTGCACGGGCGATCCGGCCGGGTAAAGGGCACTGACCCGCAACTCACCCTGTACCTCAATGCCCGTCGGCCTCGGGGCCGGAACGAACTCGGGGATCGTCGCACGAGCGGCGAGGGACTCTCGTCGTTTGGTCTCGGCCTTGTCGTCGAGCTTGCGGACCCGTTCGACGGCGTCGGTCAAGGCGGCCATGCTTTGCACTTGCTCCATGCGGGCCAAGGCATACTGCCTGGCAAAATCGTCCTCGGTCTGCTCCGCGATCGGTTGATAGCGGGCGATGAACGGGTCGAACCTTCGTTCCGACACCGGTTTGGCTAGCTCCGCCCGGGCCGCAACGTCGATCTCCTCGAGCTGTCGCCGCCATGTGGTCGACGCGGGATTGGTCATCGGGGCGGCGAGCTTCTTGGCGGACTCGGCCGCCGAGGAGGCTACCGCAGGGGCTACGGCACTCCCGGCGTCACTCTGCGAAGGCGACGCTCCGCCGGTTTCGTCCGCCGGCTTCGCGGCGGCGGCGCCGTCGATCCGAAGCTGAACGAAACTTCGATTCACCCAAAGCGTCGCCCCGGACGGCGGTTTAATGCGGACGAATCCGTCGGGATTGCGACCCATGATCGTAAGCGGCGTGGCCTTGGCGAGCAGGGTCTGGACGGTGTACTTGTTCTCGTTGAGCAACGACCCGGCGCGGACCCGAACGTTGTCGCCGTTGACCGTGCCCGTCTGGTTGTCCGTCGTGTCCACGAAGTCACCCGAGATCAGGCTGAAGGTCCCTTCCGGCGGGAGAATCTCGTACCACTCGCCGCGCTCGCCGACCACGGTGATGTGGTCGCCGGCTTTGAGCTTGCAGATGGCGTAGTGATTCAGGCTGTCGCCGCTGCGGACATAAACGTCGTTCGCGGTGACCTCGCCGAGACCCATGAGGGTCCGCGTGTCGGCGGTCTGGGCGACGACGTCAGCGGAGGCGACCAGGGCCACACTTCCGACGACGCACAATGCCATTCGATTGGCCAGGTGGTTCCAGAACATGATCGGCGATCCTTCGTCTAGCGAACTCGGGGCTTCCATCCCAAACGACGCGCAGGACACTAGCCGTCCGCCGCGAGACTGTCAACGGCAGGATAACGAAACAGGCTGGACCCGGCTATACTGCCCGCCGCCATGGAAACGAGCTCGTCAAGGACATCGCGGGCGGTTGTGGAGCCGATTAGCGTGTCGGCGTCCATCGAGTCCGCTGTGGTGGTTTTCGCGGACGCGTCCGAGCCGGCAATCCTCGAAAGCTCCCGCCACATCGACACTTACGGTCGGTTTTCGATCTTTGCCTCGGACCCCGCGGATACGATTTCACTGGCCGCGGGTGCGTCCCCTGACCCGCTTTCAGCCTTGTTCGAGCACCTGAACAGGTACCCCGCCTTAGTGGGTCCCGCCGGCGAAATCCCCTTTGTCGGCGGTTGGATCGGGTTCCTAAGCTACGAGGCCGGCTTAGAGGCCCAAAGGGTTGAGCCTCGCCCCCCAAAGGGAATGGGCCCGCCTCTTGCTCGATTCGCCCTCTACGATGCCGCGGCCGTCTTCGACCATCGGGATGAGCAATGGTACCTGACAGCGGTGGATTGGCCTGCTGCGTCGCGGGTGCGTCGCCCCTCAGTCGCGGAGCGGCTGGCGGTTCTCCGCAAGCGGTTGCAAGCCGCGTCGCACGTGGAAATGGACGTTCCGCCGCGCCCATTCACGACGCGGCCGGTCCCGAACATGTCGCGGCACTCCTACACCGCCAAGGTCCTCCGCGCGAAGCAACACATCGAGGCTGGAGATGTCTACCAAGTCAACCTCACGCAGCGGTTCGCGGCGAAGACCGACGCCTCGCCGCTCGAACTGTACCGGCGACTCCGCGAGGCGAGTCCCTCATCCCACGCCGCTCTCCTGGTGTGGGACGACGCCGCGATCGTCTCGTCGTCGCCCGAGCTGTTTCTCGACCTTCGCCAGGGGCATGTCGTGACACGCCCGATCAAAGGCACTCGCCCTCGGACCGGCGATCCGCGGATCGACGCAATCGCGCGGCGCGACCTTGCGGCGAGCGGGAAGGACCGCGCCGAGCTGACCATGATCGTCGATCTGCTGCGCAACGATCTGGGGCGGGTGTGTTCGTTTGGAACGGTCCGCGTAACGGAGCCGGGCGAGATCGAGGAACACCCCACGGTGTTTCATCGCGTGGCGACGATCGAGGGCGACCTGAAGCCGGGGATGGGCTGGGTGGACCTTCTTCGGGCCGCGTTTCCCGGCGGGTCGGTGACGGGAGCGCCCAAAATTCGGGCCATGCAGATCATCCGCGAGTTGGAGCCGACCCCGCGGGGCGTTTATTGCGGCTCAATCGGATGGATCGGGCTGGACGGGTCGATGTCGTTCAACCTCGCCATCCGCACGATGGTCCCACGAGGCGACGAGGTCCATCTGTATGCGGGCGGCGGGATCGTCGCGGAGAGCACGCCCGACGGAGAATACGAGGAGGTCTTGGCTAAATTGCGGGGAATGCTGCGGGCGCTGAATTGCGAGGCGCCCTGGGAGACCGCTCGCCCGATCCGGGAGGCAGTGCCAACGGCGTGACAGCGACGGTGTATCTGAACGGCGTCTTCGTCCCCGCGGAAGAGGCCCGCGTCAGCGTCTACGACGGCGGGTGGCTGCACGGGGCGGGTCTGTTCGAGACCCTGCGCGCCGAGGGGGGTCGGG
>CAYQZH010000353.1:0-3424 GCA_964421865.1 uncultured Phycisphaera sp.
CGTCGACCGGCACGTAAGGCCAGCCCCGCGAACGCACATAGTCCTCGAACGCGGCCTCATAATGGATGTATCGTCGCGCCATCCAGGTCCGCCCGGCGCCCCGCTACGGGGTGCTTAAGGTCTGCGAAACCACATGCCGCTGTCCCCCCAGGTCATAAACGCTGAACTCGACCTCGGTCGTGCCGGTCGGGTTCAACTGCTCTCCCGTGGGTTGGTATTCAACCTGATAATACCCGTTCGGCTCGGGACCGTCGAGCCTAAAGCCAGGCCGACCGGGCTTGTCCAAATAAACCGGCGCACCGGTCCCGTCGAGGCGCTGAAGCCGCAATACGCCGCTTTCCGGATCGAGGTCATCGGCAGGCCGCACAATCTTCATCTCGACCTTGGTCTGGTAGATCGTCAACTGGATTGAATCGCCGGCAATCTTCCGGTCGGGCTCGGCGTACGGGCTGTCCGCCGTCAACCACTGCCCGCGGATTTTCATGTGGTCCCGACTGCCCCGCTGCTGATAGGCCGTCGCCGTCACGGGCACCTTTTCTCCCGGTCGTGCCCGATCCAAGGCGTAGCTGAATCGAAAGTGCCCTCTTTCGTCAGGCTCGGCCTCAGTTCGTTCACTGCCGATCATGGCCACGCAATAATCCGCCAGCCCCGTCGGACCGACGAATCGTCCCCAAAAGTCCGCCAGAACGAAGTCAAATTGCACGGTCTCCCCGACGTGGGCCATCTGCTTGGCCGCGACCGACCATCGTTGTTGCGGTGGATGCGGACCGGTGTTGGTCCCCAACGACGCCGACACGCACCCGCCGATCATCGTCGCCGCGGCAACCAGCACCGCCGAATGGACCGCCCTCTCCATACCGCGCATCCCTGCGCTCCTCGCCAGCCCTCCGTCAGCCGTCAATTGACGGGTACAACTTCTGGCCGATCGTCTGGTGATGCGATCCGCCCACGATCATCGCCTCCCCCACCTCCAAAGGAGGTGGGCCACCCGGCCTCCACCCTGGGAGATAACGGCGCACATCGCAATCATCTCGCGTCCCCAGCGCAACGCTTCGGTT
This sequence comes from uncultured Phycisphaera sp., assembly GCA_964421865.1. GTDB lineage: Bacteria > Planctomycetota > Phycisphaerae > UBA1845 > UBA1845 > SBAX01. The sequence continues at coordinate 1,059 of CAYQZH010000353.1, forward strand.
CAGCGGCGGCGCGCAGCGCCGGGAGCTGCAAACCGCAGCTATCCCGTCGCTTTACGCCGGAGATGCGCTGACTTCCCTGTTGGTCCTGAAGTCCTCGCTGCGACATCTTGCAGCAGACGAAGAGCCCGGTTGACCGAGGTACTATCGGGGAATGTGCAGGCCAGATCGGGGTCCAGCAGGACCAAGTTGGTACCCGCCGCCGCCTGCCTGTGGTACTTGCCCCGAACGCCGCCCTTCAGGCGGGACAGGTCATATTCGGGACGAAGATCGTTACCGCGTCGCTTCGCCAATTCCTTCCTCATACTGTCTCTGCTCCCGGCGGGTGGCCCGCCGCGCGCTGATGATTCGGATCCGACCTGCACGCCCGGCATGTGCCACGAAGAGCACGCGCTGTCTCGCGGAACAACCGATCGTGATCTCACGATCCTCCTGTTCGGAGTGATCCGGATCTGGGAACGTCATCGCCAAAGGGTCGAGAAACACGGAGGCGGCCTCCTCGAATCGAACACGATGCTTCTTGACGTTGGCCGCGGCCTTGACCCGATCCCACTCGTAGATCACGATGGCAGACTACCGCCAACATCGGCCTTCGCCAAGAGATCGGCGCGCGACCGTGTCGGGGACCGGTGCCCAATGGCTAAAGCGGTGGGCCGCCCGGCCCAATTCTCTCCACGGGAACGTATCATCTTGTCCGCTCATGTCGGCGTATCGTGAAGCTTTCGCTGCACTCTGGGCAGTCGATCGATTCCTCCTCCTCTGAGTAGAACTTCTTGTCGCAGTGCGGGCATACGACCCTGAGCCCGACGGGCGTGCCGTCTTCCCTGATACTGAACGATTCGCTGCACTCGGGGCAGTCGATCGACTCCGCCTCCTCCGTGTAGAATCTCTTGTCGCAGTGCGGGCACGTGACGCTGAGCCCGACCGGCGTACCGTCTTCCCTGATATTGAACGATTCGCTGCACTTTCGGCACTCCACTTCCCCGGTGTCCTCCGTGTACGGCTTCTCGCAGCAGTGCGGACAGCACAGGTTCCGACCAGCGTACGAGTAGGGCTCGGTGGGAACGCTGGCTACCTCCCTTGCGTCTTGTTGTATCTTGGGTTCAGGACGTTTCGGGGATGCAGTCGCGTCGAGTTCCGCTCCACACAGAGAACAAAACCTCGCCTGGTCAACGTTGCTGTTGTAACAACGGGCGCATTTCATGGCAAACACCACTGCCCCAAAGCCCTACGCCTCAATCGTCGCGGTGGCCGTCTCGCTCCACGGACGCAACCCGATGGCGGATGTAAGCGAGCAGAGACACCGAACTTGCGGCAGTGCAAGACATTACTTTTTCTTGCCCCGATGCCTTCGGCGGCCGTTGGGCGACGGTTCCAGCAACTCGATCCGGGCGATGTGCAGGGGCTCGATATCAACTTGCCGATCCGGAAGATCATCGGCCGATGGCGCGCCCACGGCAACCGTTACGTGTCGGGAGGTCACCATCGCGAAATCGTGGTGTAATACGTCATAGCGCGAGCCGTCCGACACGTACAGCCGGAACGGTACAAACGGATGCTTGCGAATGCGTGCTCGCACTTCTTCTACATGCATCGGTGCACGGCCCCTTGTAGATGACCTGAGTGTAGCCCTACGCCGATCCGCGGGCAAACCAGCATCCGCTCGCAGCAACCTATCCCGTTGGGCCCCGCCTGTCAAGCCAAGCGGCCGGCTTTTTCCTGGTGGCCTGGCGGCGCAAGAATGCCCCGCTCAAACCGTCAACGCAACGTGGACGGAGCGCTGGCCTGATTTCCTCTTGGCCGGTCTTGCCCGGCGGCGTGATCCGGGCTCGCCAGCTGGCTCAAGTTTCCGGCCGGTCTTTTGCAGGTAGTACTCGTCGATCTGTTGCGGGTGCGTGAAGAGGTTTTCGTACCCGTACGTCCCCCCGGCGTAGTCACATTCGCCCGGCTCGTACTCGCGACATATCTCCGGGCGCGACTCGTAGATCCCGCAGCGGTTGTCCGCACCGAGGTTCTTGCATCGGGCCTGAAACTGGACGTACCAATCCCCCTCCTCGACGAACACGCAGATTCCCTGGTGCATCAGATACCAGCGGATGTCGCCGTAGTCGCGGGGGGTGGTCGGCTTGTCGAGCGGCAGCGCGATGTACCGACAGCACGCGGCCATGCAATGTTCGCAAAGAAGTGAGCCCATACCCGATCCGCCTCAACCAATCTTGTCAGCCCGCCCCGCAACCCGCATTATACGGACAGGTGTTTCCGAGGGTCAACGCCGTGTTGGCGGAACGTGTTTGCGAGGGTCGGCGTCAGGATTGTGGGTAGGTTTTTCCTTTCGGACGCCGCTCTTTCCACAGGCCGGAGGCCTGTTC
>CAYQZH010000354.1:0-3384 GCA_964421865.1 uncultured Phycisphaera sp.
CCCCTGTCGCCGGCATGAAAAGCCGGTGTCCTAGGCCTCTAGACGATGGGGGCCGATGCGCGTATACGAACGTCGAGCCGACCGAGAACGCGCTGGGAACTGTATCCCCGGCGCGATCGACGGTCAACGGCGCGAGGGTCGTTCATCATGCCCGACCGATGGCCATGCAGCGTAGTCATCGCCCCGTGGGTGATCGTGGCCGGCGCGCTATCACCGGCGTCGGGTCAGGTGGTGGTCTATTGCAGCATCGATGAGAACGTCGGCCATCAAGTGCTCGATGCGTACACGGCACGCACCGGCGTCGAGGTGTCCGCGATCTACGATTCCGAGGCCGGTAAGACCACGGGGTTGGTCCAACGCATCATCCGTGAGTCCCAAGCAGGGCGACCTCGCGCCGGCGTCTTCTGGTCGAGCGAGCTGTTCAACACCATCCTGCTGGCGCGGATGGGTTTGCTCGAAGCCTACGAATCGCCACAGGCCGCGGACATCCCGTCACGATTCAAGGACCGCGATCATCGCTGGACGGCGCCGGCCGCGCGCGCGCGGGTGATTGCGTTTGATCCGCACCAGACGCCGGATGCGCAGTTGCCGAAGCGTTGGGAAGAGCTCGCCGAGGGTGAATTCGCCAAGCGTTCGGCCATCGCCAATCCGCTGTTCGGCACGACGCGCGGACACGTAGCGGCGATGTTCGCCCTCTGGGGACCACAACGGGCCCGCTCGTTCCTCACCCGCCTTCGCGACGGCGGGGTGCAGGTCGTCGACGGCAACAGTGCGACGGTTCGAGCCGTCACGGCCGGTCGCGCGGCTTTCGCCTTCACCGACACCGATGACGTCTTCGAGGCCAAGCGCGGCGGGGCATCGGTGGATTTGCGGTACCTGGACATGGGCGGGGGCGGGACCTTGCTCGTCCCCTGCTCCGTGGCGATCATTCGCGGCGGACCCAACGCGGCCGCGTCGCGTTCACTGGTGGATTTCCTGGTCTCGCCCGAGGTGGAACGGATGTTGGCTCAAAGCGAGGCGCGGTTCATCCCGGTGCGCGAGGCGCTCCGCACGGAGCTTGGCATCGCCTGGCCGACGGAGACGATCGTGGACTACACCGCCGTCGCCGACGCCATGGACGAGGCCGACACCGCCGTCCGCGAAATCCTGATCCGGTGATCCGCCGCGCGCTCACGTCTGCACTCCTTCTCACGGGTCGGGCGGTCTTCCTGCTGGCGTTCGTCTGGCCGACGATCGCGCTCATCGCCGGGTGTCTCGCTCAAGGTCAAACGCCGGAAGGCGGGTTCGCCGTCTCCGCCAGACAATGGGGATTGCTGTGGCGAAGCGCATGGCTGTCGGCGGCCGCGACCGTCGTCTGCGTCATGGTTTCTCTTCCCGGGGCATATCTGATCGGGCAAGCGCGGCGGATCGCTCATCAACCCGTGATCGCCGCGTGCCAGTTCGCCGTTCTGTTGTGTCCGCCGATGGTGTACGCGTTCGGATGGGACCGGATTCTCCCCAAGGCATTCGACCCGGACCTGCGTTGCATCGGCGTATGGGCGTTATGGGCTTGGCCGATCCCCGTCATGGTGATCGGCGCGGCATGGTCGGGCAGCGGGCGGCGGGTGTATGAGGCCGCGTCGCTCGTCGCCTCGCGCGGGTCGGCATTCATCTACGCCGTCCTCCCCACGCTTTTCCCGCATGTCGCCTTGAGCGCCTTGGTTCTCTTTGTCATCTTCTTCGGCGACTACGGCGTTCCCAGCTCGTGCGGGCTGACGGTCTACGCGACGGAACTGTTGGGTTGGGCGTCGAGTTCCGCACGTACGATCGACGTGGTCTGGCCCGCGACCGCGCCGACGGCTGTGACCCTCCTCGTCCTGCTCACCATCGTCCACTTTTGGCGGCGCTGCGCCGCGGATGAACCCGGCGATGGTGCGGCGTTCACAAAATCGCCCTTGCTTCGCCTTACCGTCCTCACGTTCCTCATGGTGTCCGGTCCGCTTCCGATGGGCATGTTGGTCGCCCGCTTCGCATCGGTCCAGACAATCATCGAGGCGTTTCGGACCTACGCCTTCGATCTGGGATGCTCCCTGGGTGTGGCGATGGTGAGTGGAGTTGCGGCCGTGGCGATGGGCTTCGGCGTGGTCATGGGAACGCGCTTGCGAAGTCTCACGACGGGGTGGGCGATGGTCTTCGGCGCATTGCCGGGGGCGTTGATCGGGGAAGCCCTGGTCACAGCCTACAACCGCCCGTCGCTCGGTTGGCTGTACGATCATTGGCCGATCGTGGCCCTGGCGTACGTCGCCCGCTTCGGGTGGATCGGCCTGCTCGTGGCATTGCTGGTCTTGCGGCACCGTGCGGGCGATCTGTCCGCGCAGGCCCGCACCGACGGAGCGACGGAGAGTGACATCCTCTCCCATCTTCTGATCCCCATGAATTGGGCCTTACCGGCGGCCGGGGTCGCCGTCGTGGCGGCCTTGTCCCTCGCCGATTTGTCGGCCTCCGCCCTCGTACGCGTCCCGACCTTCAACCCCATCGCCTACACCGTGATGGACAAGTTCCACCGCTTTGAGGACGGGATGATGGTGGCCCTCAGTCTGTGGCTGGTGGGCGCGGCGATTCTCCCCGCGCTGTTTCTAGCGTGGGCACTGCGACGACGTGGCTAAGAGCGTGCGTGAGAAGCGTCGCCGGCGATCCGAGCTGTCCGCCGAAGGCGGACGAGGGAGCGGTTCTTCCCTCGACTCCGCACGACCGCTTCCTGATCCCGCCGCGGCGGGACGACGGCTCCGTTCGGGGGAGGGCGAGGGTGCGGCACGCGACCCGCCAAGCGGGCGAAAAAAGTAGAATGCCCCACTTGTCAGAGGATTACTCAACTCGCCGGCTTGTTCCCGATCGGGTTGAACGCCTTGTCGGGCACGGTTTTCGCACATTCAAGTTTGGTCCCCACCGTCGCAATCACACCTTTGATCGTTTCAATGTGAGCTTTCAACGATGCAACAAGGCTCGGGCGCAGAATGTTGTACATAGACCCTTTCGGATCATCAATCGCTAGACGTGCGGATGGGTTGAACTCAAGGTCCAAGAGCAGGTCCACCTTTCTCGAAAGGTGTACAAGCTCGAAACGGAGATGATCGATTTCTCTGCAGAGCTCGATGTCGCCGAGAACCTCATATTTCAATGCTGCTGTTGATTCGAGCAGCGGCAAATCCACGTTGAAGAAGGGAGTCCCGCCTGGCTTCTCAATCCAGTCTGTAATTTGTCCGACCACGTAGGCGTTCGATTCAACGGCATTCTTAATGGCCGCACGAAGTTGGTCACGACGCGTTTTGTCGACCCGGTGACTCCAGGCGTAGCCCAAGTTCGTCAGTTGGGAGTCGGCATCGCGTTTTTGATAGCGCCAAGGGC
>CAYQZH010000355.1:0-3354 GCA_964421865.1 uncultured Phycisphaera sp.
GCGGGTTGGGGATTCCTTGGCCGCCGTCCATCCGCTGAAACCATCGTCGCGGGTCTTGGCAGTTTACGTTCAGCGAGGGCTGGGTGACCGTGGGTTCGGGGTTCGAGAGCGCAACTTGTTGCAAGTGGTGAACACCGATCTGGGGGGATTCCTCCGTTCCCTCGCGATGAAGACTCCCGGTGATGCCGAAGCGTCGCTTCCGCCGCACCTGCGGCGTACGCTGGATCGCATCCTGGTGGGTGATTCGGAAAAAGAGGCGGCCGCGCATCTGCGCTTGAGTCGCCACTCGGTGCATGAGTACATGAAGGCGCTGCATCAGCGATTTGCGGTGCGCAGTCGCGGGGAGTTGCTATCGAGAGTGTTGCGGCGTAACGCCGAAATGCCACCAGGCCCTGCGTTCGTCGGGAACGGTAACGACCAGCTCATCATGGCGTACTTCGCTCCGATGGGTGCGGTGCCGTTTAAGCCCGTACAACGCGAGGATGACGAGGAGAGAGATGCGGGCGTTGCGTTGCGAGCAAGCTGACAACCGGCGGACGTGGGACGCGGACGTGATGGTCCGTCCCTCTGGGTTCACGCTGATCGAGCTCCTCGTTGTCATCGCCATCATCGCGCTGCTCCTGGCCGTGCTCATGCCCGGACTCTCCGCGGCGCGGGCCAAGTCACGATTGGTCGTGTGTGCGAGCAACCTGCGTCAGATCGACCTGGCCGCCCATGCCTACGCCGGGGACAATCGCGGGAAGCTCGCCGTCGGGTCGGACGCACCCTTCATGTTTGACCCCTCCACGAAGTGGAACCGCAACGCCGCCGTTTTCTTTTGGGCGGCGCCGCTCAACGACTACAACGGGCACGGCTTGCTCGTCAAACAACACCTCCTCGATCCCGTTCATTTGTTCTGCCCCGACGACGAGTTCCTCGATCCGAAGGTGGAAACAGCGAATATCGGCGGGCCTGCCTTCGCCCGAAGTTCTTTTAGCTATCGCAATCTGCAGCAGACCACGCGCTGCGAAATCGACAACCTGGGGGCAGACGAGGCCGGGCTGCCCGCTCGGGCGATTCTGTGGGACGGCAACATGAGCGGCACGCTTTCCGAGGCGCTGCGTCTGGGACCCCACGGGGGCAAGTTCGTGAATATCGCCTTCCTCGACGGGCACGTGGATCGATTCTCGAATAAGGACCAGACGTTCACCATCCGCGGCGTCGATTTCGCCCGGTTCCCGGTTTCCGTCCGGCAGCGGGTGGATCAAATCCTGGTAAATGCGGACTACGCCGAGCGCGGAGACCCCCGCAAGGCGCCGGTTCTGGAGAGCTCCGACGCCAACAACTCACCACCGTAGAACTCGTGTCGTAGAGGAATAGCGGCAGCACAAACTGAACAAGTCGTAGCTGGTGCGAGATTCCCATCTCGCACCCATCCGCACGGGAATCCCTTCCCCGTTGCGCGCTCGGCCTCCACCCCCGCGCTCGCTCGCGGACCTAGACTCCACCGTCCACCCCGCGTGACCGTCTCGGCCCTCCCAACCAAGCAACTCCGCCGCCCCGCCCTGGAGATGAACCGTGCACGCCTCCCCGACACGTTCGATCCTCGCGACCATCCAGCCCCTTCGCGTTCCCTCCCTTCATTCGACAATCGACAATCCCTTCGTCCCGCCGGCTTCGCGCGTCCTTTCGGACCTCCGCATCATACGCCGCCGCCGCGCTCCCGTGTAACGCGAGTCACGGATTGGCCGCGGCGGCGTGGAGGTCGCTCCACGCCTGGCGAAGGCGGATTCGCGCCAAAGCCAAATCCGCGTCGGCGGTGATGAGGTCGCGCTGGGCCTCGTTAAGTCGATTGAGGTTTTCTTTTCCGGCCAGATACCCCGCTTGAACGACGCGGCGGTTTTCCAGGGCCGTCACCACGGTTTCTCGATGCAGCCGGATTTGCGTTTGGGCGTTGGTGAGGTCGATGATCGCCTTTCGGACCTCGGCCTGAACGGAGAGCCGTAGGCGGTTCGACGTCGCAGCCGCCTCCGCCCGCCGTCCCTCCGCCCCCCGCACCCTCGCCCCGCGAGCGCCGCCGGTGAACAACTCCCACCGGAACTCGACCGCCGCGGCGGAGGACTGATCGTCGTCCTCGTAATGCACGTTGGAACCGCGATCGAAGCCCCACGAGCCGCTGGCCAGAACGCTCGGACGGTACAACCCCTTCGTCGCCCGAACGTTCTCCTCTTCACTCTTGACGATCTCTTCGAGTTGCAGGATGTCGGGCCGATTGGCCAGCGCCTTGCCCAACCAAGGCCCTTGGTCGATCGCCGCAAGCTCCTCCGCCGTCTCCTCGCCCAGCGGCGAAAGCGACAGGTCTTTCGGGAAGGTCACGTCGGGCAAGCCCATCAACTCCGCAAGGACGACCCGGCCCGTCTCCCGCCGTCCCTCGGCCGCGGAGACGTTTGCCTGAGCGGCCAGTACGCGCACCCGGAAGTTGTCCACATCCGCCGACGTGGCCCGACCCGCGGCCTGGAGCTTCTTCGTTTCTCGATGCTGCTCCTCGCTGAAGGTTTCATCCGCCCGCGCGATCCGTGATTGCTCCTGGGCCAGTTGCACCTGATAATAGGCCGTGTCCACCGCCCGGACGATCAACCGTTGCACATCCATCAACGACTCCATCGAAGCCTGGCGCAGATACTTGGCCGATAGCAACTGCGCCTCGCGGACGTATCCGTCGAAGATCGTCCACGTCATGGTGAGCGCGGTCGTGTGTTCGCTGAACGGGTTCGTGTTTCCGCCCACCCCCCCGCCGAGTCCGAAGAGCGGCCGCCGCAACGCGTTGAGCAACGTGGTGAGCGCGAGGTTGTTCCCCTCGATGCCCGTGGGAAGAACCGGTGAGGGCTGAAGAGAGGTGGCCAGGCGGTTTCGACTGGCCGGGGTGTGAAATGTCCTCGACGAGTCATGCACGAAGACGACGGTGGGGTAATACCGCGCCTCGGCCTCCGCGATCCGCGCCGCGGCCGTTTCCAGACGCGCCTGCGCCGCGTGCACGTCGGGGTTCGCCCGCACCGCGGCGCTGCGCGCCGCTTCGACGGTGAGGACGCCCTCGGGAAGCAACGCCTCGGCTTTCGTGCCGACCACCGCCTCTCCGTAGGGCATCAATCGGCTTTGCTGTTCCTCCGGCAGCTTCGCCACCGCTTTCGCGTGGCGATCGAGGACCACCTGGATACTGTCCAACGGTGCCGCGCAGCCGCCTAGTGCGAATCCGAATCCGACGGCTGCAACGATGGCTCGGGCTAGGCTAGAGTTTTGCACTTTTTGAGGGCCGTTTCTGCGTTGGGCGGCTTCTAAAAAAGTGGGCCGCCTGCCGATGTCCTGGAGGTTGGAAAC
>CAYQZH010000356.1:0-3233 GCA_964421865.1 uncultured Phycisphaera sp.
GGGCCCACCTCGACCGCCCACCGCGCCAACCGATCGCGGAGGTGGTAACCTTCGGGTGCCTGGACACGCCGGCGATAGGGTTCGACGACTTCAGTCGGCGATCGCCTTCGCATCCTGATACCGATGGACCGAGTGAGGATCGTGTCTGGGAGGTTGCCGAGGCCCGCCAAGGCTACCGCGCAGTAGGCCGGGAATTCTTCCAGTTCAATCTGCCTGCCTTTTACGACGCAGCGGTGCGCGACGGCGCCTCGGCGGTGCCCGGCGTTGATCAGGGCGCGTATATCCTCGTGCTCTTTCGCCTTCGGTCCGAAGATCGTATCAATCTCGTCGTACAAGACCGTCGGCGGACCGTCACGATGGGACACTTTACGGAACAGGGCGGCGGCGGTGGCATTCATGGACTCCATCGGACGAGGCACCAGCGTCGCGGTAATTTCAAGGGCGCGCGTTTTTCCTGACCCAGGTTCGGGCGAGAGGAAGGCAAGTCGCGGCGTCGATTCCCACGCGTCCATCAAGTGCGTGTGGCCGATCCACAACGTGTGCGCCACGTGCGCATGTTCGGACGGGTAGGCGATGAAGCGACTGAGAAACTCGTGCACCTCGTCGAGGAGATGCGGAGGCGGCGTCAGCGCCGCGGCGATCTTCCGCCGCACCGCCTCCAAGCCCTGCGTTATTGCGATGTCGTTCCAATCCGTACCGGTCTCATCCGGGATAACCACCGCCCCATCGATCGCGACCGCCGCCGCTCTCGCCGCCTTCTGGCCCACGCCGCTCTCGTCGTGATCGCCGCAGATCAGGATGCTGGCCGTAGGAAACTGTTGCCGCGCCTGTTCGGCCATGGCCGCCAGGTTGCCGGCGGAAAACGCCATCACCGTCGGATAGCCGGTGGCCTCGTAGAGACTAGCCGCGGTGGCATAGCCTTCGCCTATCAGCAGGGCCTGGATCGCGGTCAGATCCCCGATCACAAAACATCCGCCTTTGACGGCACCGCCAGGAAGGAATTTCTTCTCCCCATCAGAGGAGATGAATTCCACGCTCGTGATTATGTCATTGATGAGTACCGGCACGATGAGTCGATTGTCGGCGGTGACTCGCAGGCCATGAGGGTGGATGCCCTTCCGCTGCAAGTAGGGATGGTCTACCGGTGCCGGTGCCGCGTTCTCCCAGATCGCTTGTGCTCGGATCGCTGACTCGGCATGCCGTTGCTGCTCCTCAGCGTCCCGTTGTCGGCTAGCCTCATCGAGTCGTGTCCGATAGTGGGCCCGTTCCGCTGCCGTCAGTTTTCTGTCTGGCTTTGCGCACCAGGTCTGCTTGACTCCCGTTCGCCAACAGCCGAACGATCCGGCAGGAATCCCCTCGCTATAAAGCACATACCAGCCGGCGTCATCATCACGATCGCCATTGCTGGCGAAGCGATGCAATTGCCCGTCGGGCACAATCTCATCCGGCGCCGTGAGTCCGGCTGCTTCGATCGCCTGGCGGAAGCTGTCCAGCATGTGCGTGGCCGTCGTCATGGCGCCCCTCCGTCGAGCCGGGCATCGGGTGGCATCTCCCCGCGCTCCGCATGCACCACGCCGGTTCGCGGCATATAGTAGGGCGACTGGCCGTGGTCATCGCGCAGCATCTCCAGTCCGCACTCGCGCCCGCAGCACCCATCGAGGACGCTGCGCAGTTGATCCAATGGGTTGCCCATCTTGACCAGGCGGGCGGCCAATTTCGTTGCGGGGTGCGTCACGCCGTAGGCCTGCTGCACCGTGTCCGTCACCGTCCAGAGACGTGCACGAATGTCTCGCAACGTCTCGGCGAGTTGGCGATGGGTCTTATAGGTGAGCGGCATGCGTCGGGTCGTCATTGCAGCGCCTCCAACTGTCGCCGCAACCACTCAACCGTGTTGTTCAAGCGCTGCATGGCGGCGGTCGTGCCGCCCATATCGGGGTGCGCGTCTTTCGCGAGCTGCCGGTAGCCCACGTCGAGGAGGGCGCGGGCCGTGACGCGGTCGGGCTTCGCGGGATTGCGGCGTGCGCCCCACTCCTGCCGGACGGCGTCGCGCAAGGGCTCGCGCAGATCAATCGTCAGGAGCCACGCGAGATAGTCGTGCGGCAGCAGGCTCAACAATTGTCCCTTGTGCGCACCGAACGGCATTTTCATCGGCACACCACTTCGCCGCGCCGCGCGGCAATGTTGGTGAGCGCTTCCTCGGTCGTACAACCATCCAGCGTGCTCAAGAATGTTTCGAGGTCCGCACGTCGAAAGAGCACACGCCCGGAAAATCGCACGAACGGCAACAACCTTCGAGCCACGCGACCGCGGACGGTCCGTTCGCTCGTGCCCAGCAGCGCCGCCGCCGCTGCGACATCGAGAAGGGCACCATCGTAGGAGCGACGATTCATCGCGTCCCCACCGTGCGCCCTTCCTGGTGCTCGTGGAGGGCCTGCTTGATTTTGGCGGCGACGGTCTCCGGCATGGGATCTTTCCCACGCAACATGCGACCCAGCGGGGAAGGGGCCACGCCGACGATCCCGGCGAGCCGATACCACCTGACTTGTGCTCTGGCTAACTCCGCTCGAATATCCGCTGCCGTGGTGTTCCCCATATGCGCGACCTCCTGATGCTGGAGCCCACAATACAAAAAGCCCAGGCAACCATTCCTCCGAGGGAACGATCACCTGGGCTTCTCGACGAGTAAGCTCAGTCTATTTTACCGACAGAACACTACTTAGGTGCTTCTTAAACGCGCCCGCAATTCCTGTACGTCGTCCGTAATGAGCCGCACGGGCTTGCCCCCGTTCATGACGACCTTGAGGGTCACTTCACATTCCGGTCCCAGTACTGCGACGGCGTCGCGAAGAACGGACCACGAGCGATTGTCCCAGTCGCCGCTGTTGCTTGCTCTCATGTTGTCGATCCGGTTCGCCATGACGCCCACAGTATAAGCCCCGTTTGTCGAAAAGTAAATAATAAAGAGTAGCGCCTGATGGATTGATGATGGGGCCGCCCTTACTCATCGTTCGTGCCTCATACGGAGGGGTCCGAAAAACGTAGGGGATAGCGTAGTAGAATTCCAGGGTAATTCGGGGTAAACACGGGTAAGGACGGGTAACACGCGAACCCTTGTTTTCCTAGTATCCATGCGGTGTTGCCTATGTTTTCATGGAGTTCCGTAGGGGGGTGTTCCTAGGTTTTCAAGACTGGCACGTTCGGCCACTCCGTCACCCCTCCGTGCAGAAGAATCA
>CAYQZH010000357.1:0-3227 GCA_964421865.1 uncultured Phycisphaera sp.
GGCGATATCCCTGTCGGAGCTATTCTTGGCAATCTACCCGGTCACGAAGACGCTCCGCCGGTTGCTCTGTCCGGCCGCGTGTGGGTGCGTTGCGACGCGAGCAGCACGGCCATTGCACCGGGTGACATGCTGACCACCTCCGACACGCCCGGTCATGCGATGAAGGCGGCGGACCGAGCGCGCGCCTATGGCACAATCCTGGGCAAGTCGATGACCGCGCTCGCCCAAGGTGAACGCGGCCTGGTCCTCGTCCTCGTGAATCTACAGTAAATACCTGCGGCGAACGTCGCTGATCTTTAGGAGTTTGAACGATGAGTATTCAACGATCAATTCGCGGAGTGTTTCGAGCCACGCTTACGATGGCCCTGCTTGTCGTGTTTTCAACGACTTATGGACAAGAGGTCGAAAATGCCGAGGACTTGGCGAAGCAGCCTCCAGACGTTGAGGCGCCTTTCAATCTACGTGAATTCACAGCGAACCCCAACGCCGCGGAAGCGCACGCCAACAATGTCGTGGTCTATCGGGAGTGGGACGGTCCTCCGTTGACCAACGGCATTCCGTTTGGATTCAAGGTGATCGACGGCGACATGGTCGTGCCTGAGGACTTCGACGCTCAAACGGCCGCTACCTATGCGACCAATGTCTGGCCCGGCGGCGTGGTGCCCTACGAGTTCGATGCCAATGTCACAGGGCCTAACGCCGCCGCCATGCTGGTCGCCATGTCGTGGTGGGAAAACGTGGCCGCCGTGGATTTCATCCCGCGAACCATCGAGCAGTTCGGTTTCATTCACATTCAGGCCAACACCTTTAACAATTCCGCTGTAGGACGGAACCCCATTGGACAAATCATCAACATTGTCAATTGGGACGTCACGGGGGTGATGGCCCATGAACTGGGGCACGCATTGGGGTTTTGGCATGAACAATCGAGGCAGGATCGCGACAACTTTGTGACCATCAATTCGGGGAATATCTGCCAGACCTGCTGCCAGCAAGGCGATGGAAGCATGGGGCCGTGCAATTTCAATTTCCGGATCGAGGGCACTTCATCCGCCTATGGGCCCTACGATTTTGACTCCGTGATGCACTATGGCAGGTGTTTTTTTTCCACGAATGCCGCGGCATGTATGGCGGCCTGTCCCAGTCCTGGTGGGGTCGGCGAGACTCTGGCCGTCAAGCAGCCGTTCTTTGCCCAATGGCACTGCCAGGTCGGACAATCCACTCACTTGAGCTATTGGGATACCCTGGTGATGTCTTTCATGTACGCCCGGTCGAACTGGCGATTCCAGTCCAACCTTCGTGGTGTGGATTTTTTCGGCGATTTCTTCTTTCCTTATTTTACGTTCGCTAAGGGATACAACGAAACCCCTGCCGGTGGCACGCTATGGATACTGGATCCCTCGACGCACGCCGTGGGTCCGGTGTTGGACAAGCCCATGACCATCGGCGCGCCCTTGGGCGGAGTGACGTTGACGCGATGACCGCCAAGCTCCCAAGGCACGCATGAATGGGGCGGCTCGGAAACGGTGACTCTGCGGCTCTCCAAGAGCCGTGGCACACACGCCGCTTCAGCAGTCCCGAGCGAATGAAGGAGCGGCCTGGCGCCGCCTTCTTACGGTGAGCCAGGCGACGGCGAGCAGTCCGCCGATCAGATTGAAGATCAAGTCCCACAGCGTGTTGTCGTAGCCGCCGACGTGGGTTTCCGGGACGGTCTTCACCGCGATGAACTCGATGATCTCGTTGATCGCCCCCAGCCCCGACCCCATCAGCACGATCAAGATGGACAAGGTCCGCCAGCGGTCGAGGCCGTCGCGCAGATACGGCTTGAGCAGGTGGTGACACACCAGTGTGGCCGTCCCGAAGCCGAAGGCGTGGACGAGTTGGTCGTAGCGAAGCACGACGGGAATTAGTTGAAGGCCGTAGAGCACGTCGTCGCCCACGTGGATGTTTCCCCCGGCCATGTGCAGCAGTCCCCAAATCGTGAGCCCCCACAGGATCGGAAGGTCGAACCGGACCGACCGCTGCTTCCACACGACCCAGGCCCCGACGATCAGGATCACCCCCACGTACAGCACGAACTCGAAGTTCAAGTTCCGTAGGGCGATGACCGTAAACGCGGGGACGTAGACGAGGTTGACGATCAGGACCGGGGTCTCGCGTCGCGTGAGCAGCATGGGTCGGATTGTGACCGGCCGCTCCGCGCGGGGCAACGGGAGGCTTACGACGGGAGAAAAACGGGGCGACAAGGGCGTGAGTCACTTTTGTCGGTAGAATCCCGTCGCCCGCGGATGGGCGGGGCGGGTTCAGGATGAGACCGGAGGCGACATGGCGAAGCTGACGTTCTACGGGGCGGCCCGGCAGGTCACCGGGTCGATGCACCTGCTCGAGGCCAACGGCAAGTTGATCGTCCTCGACTGCGGGATGTTCCAGGGGCGACGCGCGGAGTCGCGGGAGCTGAACCGCCGCCACCCGTGCGACCCGAAAACCATCCACGCCGTCATCGTCTCGCACGCCCACATCGACCACACCGGTCGATTGCCGCTGCTCGCCCGCGACGGCTTCGCCGGCGTCATTCACGCCACGCCCGCGACACGCGATCTATGCGCCATCATGCTGGCCGACTCGGCCCACATTCAGGAGGAGGACGCCCGCTTCCTGAACAAGCGGCGGCGTCACCAGGACGAGCCGGTGATCGAGCCGCTCTACACCGCGGCGGACGCGGTGCAGGCCGTCGCGCAGATGCAAGCGTCGCCCTACCAACGGTGGTTCAAGGTGGCCTCCGGCGTCCACGCCCGCTTCTTCGAGGCCGGGCACATGCTCGGCTCGGCGGGGATCGAGGTCGAGATCACCGAAGCGAACGGTCGAAAGAAAGTGCTGGTGTTTACCGGCGACGTCGGACGATGGGGGATCCCCATTCTGCGCGACCCTGCGCCGCTGCCGGCATGCGACTACTTAATTTGCGAATCGACCTACGGCGGTCGGAACACCGACGCCATCGCGGACTTGAAACCCAAGCTCGCAGAAGTGGTGCGTCGGACCGTGGCGCGACGCGGACGGATCATCATCCCGGCCTTCAGCGTCGGTCGGACGCAGACGCTGGTGTACTACCTGCGTCAGCTTTTCACGAGTGGTGAACTGCCCGCCTTGCCGGTCTACATCGACAGCCCTCTGGCCGTCAACGCCACGGAGATTTTCCGGCTGCACCCGGAGTGCTACGACCGCGACGC
>CAYQZH010000358.1:0-3207 GCA_964421865.1 uncultured Phycisphaera sp.
CTTGACCCCCGGCTACTATCGTGGACCCCTTCGGGGTCAAGCGTCGTGTCGCTTCCGCTCCACGCTCTGAACTGCGTCACCCACGAGGGGTGACGCTACATGCGAGACGCCGGTCCCATTCATGCGAGACGCCGGTCCCGTTTGAGAATCTACGATTTGACAACTTTTCGGGGAGCCGACTTGACGCCGGCGGTGGCGTTGCGCGTGTCGACGACGAGCTTGGCGTGGCGCACGATCCAATCATAATCGTAGACGGTGTGATCGGTGGCGATGAGGACGCAGTCGTAGGACTTTAGGGCGGCCGCGGTGAGCTTCTTGCTGGTCATGCCCAGGTTGTGCTCGCGCTGTTTGGGCGTGCGGGGAATGTAGGGATCGTTGTAGTCGACCTTGGCCCCGCGACGCGAAAGGATCTCAATCAGTTCGATGGAGGGCGACTCGCGGATGTCGTCCACGTCCTTCTTGTAGGCCAGACCCAATACGAGCACCTTCGATCCCTTGATGGATTTACGTTTGGCGTTGAGGGCTTCGGCGAGGCGGTTGACGACGTACTCCGGCATGGCCGTGTTGATCTCGCCGGCCAGTTCAATGAACCGCGTGCTCACTCCGTACTGCCGGGCCTTCCAGGTGAGATAGAAGGGGTCGATGGGGATGCAGTGGCCGCCGAGTCCCGGGCCGGGGTAGAACGGCTGGAAGCCGAAGGGCTTCGTCGCGGCGGCCTTGACCACCTCCCATACGTCGATGCCCATCTTGTCGAAGGTCATTTTCAGTTCGTTGATGAGGGCGATGTTCACACAGCGGTAGACGTTCTCCAGGATTTTGGCGGCCTCCGCGACTTCGCAACTCGACACGGGCACGACGCGGCGGACGGCGGCGCCGTAGAATGCGGCGGCGATCTTGAGACTGCGGGGTTCATAGCCGCCGACGACCTTGGGGATCGTTTCCGTGGTGTGATCGGTGCGGCCTGGGTCTTCGCGCTCCGGCGAATAGGCGAGGAAGAAGTCGGCCCCCACGCCCAACCCGCCGCTTTCCAAAATGGGCTTGACCATTTCGCGCGTCGTGCCGGGATAGGTCGTGCTCTCCAAGACGATCAACTGTCCGCGCTGCAAATGGTCGGCGATGAGATGCGCGGTGCTGTCCACGTAGCTCATGTCCGGCTCGCGCATCTTGGTGAGCGGGGTGGGGACGCAAATCAGGATCGCGTCGCATTCCTGCAGGGACTGGGGATCGGCGCTGGCCCGAAAGCGGCCTTCGCCGAGCACTTGCTTAATGAGCGAGGAGGGGATGTGCTTGATGTAGCTCCGCCCGGCGTTGAGCTTTTCGACCTTGCCCTCGTCGATGTCGAAACCCAAGCAAGAGAATCCGGCGGCGCAGAAAGTGCGCATGAGCGGAAGCCCGACGTAACCCATGCCGATGATGCCAACGCGGGCGGTACGGTGCTCGATCGCGTCGCGCCAGGCGTTATCGGACAACAGCGGTCGAGGCGGGCGACGCGCCGCTCGAACTTCACGATCCGCGTGGACGCGTGGGGATTTGGAGGACTTTCGCATGACGGGCTCGCTCTTTCACTGCCACACTCGGTGCCGCACCTCGCCGAAGAAATATCGGTGTCGACCGCGAAACACTATAATGCCGCCCGAGAGCGAATGCCAAAGGCGCCTGCGCTGCCGCTGGAGTGTTTTGTGACCCCGCGTTCGATCCCCTTGGCCCGTCCGAACATCACCCAGGCCGAAATTGATGCCGTCGTCGCGGTCTTGCAGACCCCCCAATTGAGCATGGGACCGAAAGTGCCGGAGTTCGAGGCCGACTTCGCTCGTTATTGCGGGACGCGGCACGCGATCGCCTGCGCCAACGGAACGACGGGGCTGCACCTGATCGTGCGGGCGTTGGGCATCCGGGAGGGGGACGAGGTCATCACCACTCCATTTTCGTTCGTCGCATCGGCCAATTGCGTGTTAATGGAGGGGGCCAGGCCGGTGTTCGTGGACATCGAGCCGGACACGTGGAACATCGATCCGCGCCGCATCGAGGCGGCGGTCACGCCAAGGACGAAGGCGATCCTTCCCGTAGACGTGTTTGGGCAAATTGCGGATATGGACGCGATTCGCGAGATCGCTCAGCGGCACCAGGCACGGGTCATCGAGGATTCGTGCGAGTCGTTGGGTAGTCGCTATCGGGGGCGACCGGCGGGATCACTCGGGGACGCGGGGGTGTTCGGGTTCTATCCCAACAAGCAGATCACCACCGGCGAGGGCGGGATGGTGGTCACCGACGACGACGCCATCGCCGACTTGTGCCGCTCGATGCGCAATCAGGGCCGGGACACGAGCGGCGGGTGGCTTGCTCATCCGCGGATGGGTTACAACTATCGCCTGAGTGACATCCACTGTGCGATCGGGATCGTACAACTTCGGCGGATCGAGGAACTGCTCGCCGCAAGAAACCGCGTGCACGGTTGGTATCGCGAGCGCCTGGCGGATGAGCCGCGAGTCGCACTGCAGAAGGTGGACCCCAAGGTCCAGATGAGCTGGTTTGTCTTCGTGGTTCGCCTCGCCGACCGATACACGCACAGCCACCGCGACCGAATCCTGAAAACCCTCAGCGCAAGAGGAATCGGTTGCAGCAACTATTTCGCACCCATTCATCTCCAGCCCTTCTACGTCGAACGGTTCGGGTGCAAGTCCGGTGACTTCCCCGTTTGCGAGACGGTGGCCGCTCGGACGATCGCGCTGCCATTCCACCACGAACTGACCGAACAGGACGTGGACTTTGTCTGCCACGAATTACGACAACTCCTCTGACGAAGCACCGCATTCCCGACATTCGACATTCGACACTTGTCCTGAGTCTTGAAGGAATCGACAATACCCTCATGGACGTTGTGATGGTCGAGCGGCTGACCAAGAACTACGGTCGTCGCGTCGGCGTCGAAGGCCTGAACTTGCGCGTGCCCGAGGGGACGATGTTCGGATTCCTCGGCCCGAACGGATCGGGAAAGACGACGACGATCCGCGTCTTGTTGGGGTTTCTGAAACCGAGTGCCGGCGAGGCCCGCGTGTTTGGACTGGATTGCTGGCGGGACAGCGCGCGGATCAAGGCCGAAGTGGGCTACCTGCCTGGCGACCTGCGTCTGTACCCTTGGTTGACGTGCCGCAAAGCGGTGCGACTGTTCGGGCGGGTGCGCGGCCGCGATCTGACGAAGGCGGGGGC
>CAYQZH010000359.1:0-3205 GCA_964421865.1 uncultured Phycisphaera sp.
CCCGCGAGGAACGAACCCGGACACGCCGGAAAGGTCAACCGACTAAGCTCGAGCGACTCGCAGTTCAAGACCAGCGACGCCCGGATCGAGCTACGGCGGCTCTGCCCGCAGATTACGATGTGTTGAACCACTAGGCTTGACAGAACCTTTTGGTCGGATAGGCTAAGTGCTGCGCTTGGTTGCGTAGTATTGATTGGATTTGTACTTTATCTATGATCGAGCAGGCGTTGGAGCTTGTGCTCGGTCGCGGGTTCGGCTTGAGGAGGAGAATCACCGTCGTTCGTTCCGGCCTCGCTGAGGCTGGGCGATCGTGTTTCTGCGGTCGACTTCCGCCTCGCGCAAGGAACGGTTGATCGACGGCTCTGGTGTTGCCGGCTGGTGGTGATACGCTAGCGCATCAGGGGTGATTCGGCCTCATGTGAGGTTCCGACTGCGTTGCCCACAAACTGTACCGTATGGATCGCGTACCTATCCCTTTTCCGGCCCAGCGTCGGGATCAGGGCGAGCGCGCGCGGTTCATTGTGGACGGCGATTCACTTGGGTGCGGATCAGACGGATAGGCCGCGAAACGGTCGCGGCTTCGCGGAGCGGTCGCAACCCTAGACCTCTCCGCCCCCGTCTCATCGTCGTGCCGCGCGCCCGCTTTGGGGCCAAGTGACGCAGGCAGCGGGCCACTCCCCCAGGCAGCGTGCCAACTCCCGCGCCGTCGTTCGATCCTGCGGACAATCTCATCGGAGGCATTGCACCCGCGCGGTGAACACGCGGCGGGCGGAGCGGCGTCGTAACGTCGGCGCGGCTGGACGGGTTCGAGCTTTCGATGTTAACGATGACTCGGATGCAGATGAAATGGATACTTCAACGTTCGTCGTGACCCTCGCACAGGCGGGACAGGAGGCCCCGGTGGGCAAGCTCGCGCTCGCGATCGCGGGGGCGATGGGCGCCGTGGTGGCGTTGCTGGCCGGGTACCTGCTCATGCGGTGGATCGGCCGTGCGCGTCTGGACGCGGCCCGCAACGAGGCTGAGCGAGTCCAGAGCGAAGCCCGCGCTGAGGCCGGGGTCATCCGAAAAGGCGCCGAGGTGGAGGCGAAGGCCGAGTTCCTCCGTAATCAGGAGCAACTCCGTAAAGAAGGCGACGCCATGCGCGCCGAGCTCAAGGAGACGGAGAAGCGCCTCGCCAAACGCGAGGACAATCTCGAAGGCAAGCTCGACACGTTGGTGACCAAGGAGAAGAACCTGGAGCAGGTAGTTAAAAAGCTGACGACCCGAACGGAGGAGGTCACCGCGCGCGAGGGGGAAGCGGTGGCGCTGCTGGCACAACGCCGCGAGCAGTTGCTGAGGGTCAGCGGCTTGACGCTCGAGGAGGCCAAGCGTACGGTCCTCGATGAGGTCAGCCACGAGGTCCAACGCGAAACCGCCGTCATGATCGAGAGGACGGTCGCCACCGCGAAGGAGGAGGCCGTTCAGCGGTCACGCGAGATTACCCTCACCGCGATCCAGCGCTACGCCGGTGAGCATACTTGTGAGAGTACCGTCTCGACCGTGGACATCCCCAACGACGAAATGAAGGGCCGGGTGATCGGTCGGGAAGGCCGCAACATCCGCGCCTTCGAGAAAAGTACCGGCGTCGACGTGATCGTCGACGACACGCCCGGCGTCGTTCTGGTCAGCGCCTTCGACCCCGTCCGACGGGAGATCGCCCGCCGCTCCCTGGAGCGGCTCATTTCCGACGGCCGCATCCATCCGGGCCGGATCGAGGAACTTGTCGAACAGGTGAAAAAGGAAGTCGAGGAAGAGGTTTTTGAGGCCGGCAAGAAGGCGGCCCTTGAGGCCAGCATCGGCGGGCTGCACCGCAAGCAGCTCGACCTGCTCGGACGCCTCAAGTATCGCACCAGCTACGGACAGAACGTCCTCCGCCACAGCCTGGAGGTGGCCTTCTTGTGCCAGGCGATCGCCGACGAACTGGGCTTGGACGGGCGGCTCGCTCGCCGCTGCGGATTACTGCACGACATCGGCAAGGCCATCGACCACGAGGTCGAAGGCAGCCACCAGAAAATCGGCGCCGACTTCTGCAAGAGATTCAACGAGCGGCCCGAAGTTCTGAACGCCATCGAAGGGCACCATGGCGACATCCCCGCGACCAGCCCCTACACGCCCATCGTGATGGCCGCCGACGCCATCAGCGCCTCGCGCCCGGGTGGTCGGCGAGAATCCCTTGAACGATACGTACAGCGTCTCCAACAGCTCGAGGAGATCGCCAAGGCGCACAACGGCGTGAAAGAAGCGTTCGCGATCCAAGCCGGTCGGGAGATTCGCGTGATCGTGGACGCCAAGCGCGTGGACGACGCCGTGGCGGCCATGATCGCCCGCGACGTGGCCAAGCAGATCGAGGAGCAGATGACCTACCCCGGCGAAATCCGCGTCACCGTCCTTCGCGAAGTTCGTGCCGTCGCCCTCGCGCGGTAACGCCGCCGACCGGCTTTTCGTCTCTCGAGGAATCGCCATGCAGCTTCAGCTTCTATGCGTCGGCGACGTCGTCGGGTCGCCCGGTCGGAAGGCCCTACAGGAAGCGCTGCCCACTCTCACGGCGAGGCACGGAATCGACTGCGTCATCGTCAACGCGGAGAACGTCACCCAAGGGGCCGGACTCGCCGCGGCGGGGTATGAGAAGGTCATCCAGGACGGGGCCCATCTGATTACCCTGGGCGACCACCTTTACCGTCGGCGGGACATCATCCCAGTCTTGGAACGGGCGGAGAACATCGTACGCCCGGCGAATCTGCCCTCGGCCGCACCGGGTCGGGAGTTTGCGATCCATGAGACGACCGCGGGCCGGAAGGTCGCCGTCATCTCGCTGCTCGGGCGGATGTTCATGAAAACGACCGCCAACTGTCCCTTCGCGGCCGTCGATCGCGTGTTGGCGGCGCTGCCCAAGGATGTCAAAATCATCGTCGTGGACATGCACGCGGAAGCGACCAGCGAAAAAATCGCGATGGGTTGGCACTTGGATGGGCGGGTGAGCGTGGTCTTCGGAACGCACACGCACATCCCCACGGCCGACGAGCGGATTCTTCCCAAGGGAACGGCCTACATCACCGATGTGGGCATGACCGGCCCGTACGACTCGGTACTGGGGCGGAACAAGGATCGCGTGGTGGGTTCGATGATCAGCGGCGTGCCGAGTGTATTCGACGTCGCGGAGGCGGAC
>CAYQZH010000360.1:0-3203 GCA_964421865.1 uncultured Phycisphaera sp.
ATGCGACTACACTTGAATTGTGCTGAAAAGACGCCCCAAAGGGCCAAACCCCAGAACCCAGCCATGAATGGCTGGGCTATGATCGTGGCGTCCCTACGGGACGTCCATAGGAGACCGCGTCCCGGCGCGCCGGGACGCCACCCGTGGCTAAAGTCCTGCGCCCGGTTTGGGGCGGGTTGCCGGGGAATCCATCTGCACGGGATTCGTCCGCCTTCCGGGCGGAAAATGGGAAGAGACCGCTACCAGGGACTTGAGGTCCCTGGCAACTTGCCGTGCGCCCTCCGGACGGGGAGTACAACCGATAGGCTCGCTCGCCGTCGGGCCGATCAGGCGATGGTATCCAGAAGGGCTTGCATTTCACTTGCGGCGTGCAGGTCGCCGCTTGTTTGCGCCGCGGTGATGCCGGCGGCGAGCGCCGCGCGGGCGTCGGGGACTCGTCCGGCCGCGATCAACGTGCTGCCCTTCTGAAAATAGGCCGTCAGGTAGGAGCAATCGAGCCGCAACACGCGATCGAACCGGGCGAGGGCCTCATCGGTCCGGCCTTCCTTGACCAGTTCCATCGCCAAACCGAAGTTCAGGAAGACATCCTGCGGGCTTTTTTCGAGCATGTGCTCGAGTTTCACTCGTCGAGACACCGGGCATGTCCTCGCAAAAAATCGGCAACCCGTCCGCGAGATGCAATGTAACGGCGACCCCTTCGACGGGTCAACGCCCGTTCGTTGATCCGACCGATTCGGGGGGGTACAATCGTTCACCGCGGACGATCGTTCGGGCGAATCGGGGAGCGGCGCGACGGGGCGCGTGGCCGCTACGCCCTCGGACGCACGAGGAGGCTGTGAACGTGGAGAGAGCGACACTGTGGTCCCGCGTGGGACACTGGCTGCGAACGTCGCGCCGTCCGGGCGGACATGACCCCTACGCCCCGATCGGGCCGAACGCTCCGGGCGACGACGGCGGCGTTCCACCGATGGGACCGGGGGTCATTCCCTCGGAGACTTCGGTTCCGACGCCGAAGTTTCGGCTAGCGCGGATGGGGACAACCGCTGAGCGGCTTGAAGCGGAGTATTCGCGGGTCGTCAAGCTCGTCGAATCCGTGCAGACCCACCTTGAGTTGCAAGGCGAGCGGTCCGAGTCCATCACGCGCTCGCTGAACCGCCTCGCGGAAAGCCTGGCCCATTTGCCCGAGACCTCCAAAACGCAACTGGAGTTGCTCTCCACCATGAGCCAACAGATGAGCGTGGACGGGGCCTGCGTGAAACGGGTCGAGGAGAACCTGTCCCAGCTTCCGCGGCTTGCCGATGCCCAACGGGAGACCATGGTCTCGATCGGGCGGCAGCTTGATCTATCGCGGCAAACGAGCGACCGCGTGGGGACGACGCTGGAAGGGTTTCAACAAGCGCTGACGCTTCTCGGCGAGGCGACGGGGACCTCGGCCAAGGCGTTGCAGGAGATGCGCTGGGATGCGTCATCGCGGGAGGAACGCGTCGCAACGATCCTCCACGAGCAGACGCGGCGACTCACGTACTTCGCCGCCGCGGCGGTAGGCCTGTCCGCCGTAGCGGCGGTGATCGGCCTCATCGCGTTGATCCGGCCGTGACGCTCGGACGTAGCCACAGGTAGGTGACCTTCACGGGAGCATAACGTTGGCAGAGTCCATGTTACCACCCAAGGAAGCCGCTGAGCGGTTGCTGGCGGGCATGACCCAGCACGAGGCGTCGGACCTGCATATCAAGGTGGGCTATAGCCCCTTCTATCGCATCGCGGGTCACCTTCGGAAGCTCGACATGCCGCCGTTTCCGGACAGTCAATACATCGAGGCCATGCTTGCGGGTCTCATCCCCGAGGCTCGCCGCCAGGAGTTCCAGCAACACGGGGCCCTCGATTTCTCCGCCCGCGGAAGCACTGGCGACCGGTACCGCGTCAACCTTTACCGATCCACGGGGGAGACGCACGCCTCCATCCGCCGCGTGCAGAGCCGGATTCCCAGCTTCGAGGAGTTGCGGTTGCCCGATGTGTACCGGCAGACGGTCATGCACAGTTCGGACGGCCTGATCCTTATCAGCGGCGTCACTGGGTGCGGAAAGAGCACGACCTTGGCCGCCATGGTCGAGCACATCAACCAGATGCGCAGTGTTCACATCATCACCATCGAGGATCCCGTGGAGTACATGTTCCATCCGAAAAAGTCGATCATTTCGCAGCGCGAGATCGGCGTGGACGTGCCCAGCTACCATGAGGCGTTGCGTTATATGGTCCGCCAGGATCCCGATTGCATTCTGATCGGCGAGCTCCGCGACCGGGAAACGATGACCGCGGCCCTGCAAGCCGCCGAGACAGGGCACTTGGTGCTCGGCTCGCTGCACGTCGCCGACGCGGCCCAGACCTTCGCCCGGATTCTGGAGTTTTTCCCCAGGGACGAGCACGCCTTCATCCGCTCCTCGCTGGCCAACAGCTTGCGGGCGATCCTATGCCAGAAGCTCGTACCCGGAATCGTGGAAGGCAGCCGATATCCCGCGACGGAAGTGCTCCTGCGCAACTCCACCGTGCGGGACAAAATCCTCCACGAGGAGGACGGGGACCTGCCCGCGATCATCGCCGGGTCCGAAGGCGAGGGGATGCGCTCGTTCACCACGTCCTTGTGCGAACTGATCGAGACGGAGAAGGTGCATTACGACACGGCCATGGAGTTCGCCCCCAGCCGGGAAGCCCTGGCCTCCGCCGTCAAGGGCATCAAAGCCTCCGCCCAAGGCCTCGTCGGCCGAACCCGCGGCGGACGATAACGAGATTGCCGATGGCCAATTGTCGATTGACAAACGATCGGCGGATTCATCCGAGCCGGGAGCGGCAGCGACCGGATTCCTACGACCCAGTAAAGGCGTTCTGCCGGACGCGGGCGTGCCCATTTCTTCGGGCCTCGCGGAATACACTCAATCCGGCTTCACTCGTCTCCAGCCTGCAAGGATCGTCCGCCAAAATCGCCCGCAAGGATCGAAAACGCTCAAGGCGTTTCGGCCAACAGCCCAGGGTTTCCGCAAAGCGGAAACCCTGGTTCACGATCGCATTCCACACCCAACCCCCAACGGGGTTGTGGCGCTTCTTTCGCGCTACGCCCCCATGACCGTCCAGCCGCAACCCCTTTGGGGTTGCGGTCTGGGGTTTGGCCCTTTGGGGCGTCTTTTCAGCACAATTCAAGTGTAGTCGCA
>CAYQZH010000361.1:0-3192 GCA_964421865.1 uncultured Phycisphaera sp.
TCGCGATTGAGATGCTTCGCTTCGCTCAGCATGACACCGCTCATTCCGCATTCGTCGTTGCCTTTGGGCTTGCGGTTGCAGCCGTGGTTGCGCTTTTCGGCCCGACATCGTTCGGCCAAGATCGAACGCCGCCGAGCGAGCCGTCGAAGAAGGCGGACGATCTCGGGCAGAGGCTGATTCGCAAGGCCGTCACGGATAGCGACGAAGACATCATGGCCACGATCGTTCGGATGATGACGGAAGCCTCGCGCAAGATGGAAATCGACTTCGACCCCGGCAAGGAGACGCAGGCCTTGCAGGGGCGCATCCGGGAAAAACTCGACGACGCCATCAAGGCCGCGGCATCGAAGCAGCGGCTGCGCCGGCAGTCGCCTTCGCCGACGGACCCGGACAAGCGGAGGATGCCGACCGCCGGGAAGCCCCAGCCGCGGCCCGAAACGCGGGCGGAAGGAAAACCGTCGCCGCCGTCCACGTCCAGTACCGCCGATGCCCCCGCGGCGGACGGACGAAGCGAGGCCGAGCGCGCCGGCCTACAAGACACGCGTCGCAGTTGGGGACATCTCCCCCGCCGCGAGCGCGAGGAGGTCATCCAAGGCGTCGGCGAGGGGTTCTTGGAACGCTATCGGGTGTGGATCGAGCGCTACTATCGCGCCTTGCAGGAATCCAATGAGTAGGTTTCGCTGCCCACAAGGGCTGAAAGTTTCGAGGAGGTCGGGGGCGACGCAGCAACCGCGGCCCTGGCGGGCATGCCGCCAGTGGCGCCCGGCGTTGAGCTTGATGCTGGTCGCATCGGGGCTGGTTGCGGCCGCGGACGCGCCGAGTCCGGCGTCGCCCATCGAGGCGGAAATCACGCCCGAATCGCGGGTGTCGATCGAAAAGGGCCTGACCTGGCTTGTGCAGCATCAGGCCCCCGACGGGTCGTACGGAAGTCTCTCCCACTACGGACCGCATGTGGGCATCACCGGACTGGCAGGAATGGCGTTCATGGCCGACGGGAACATGCCCGGGCGGGGACGCTACGGCGAGACCGTGGACCGCTGTCTCGCGTTCCTCTTGACCCAAAGTTCCGAGAGCGGACTCCTGGCGGCGGAGACCTCGCACGGCCCCATGTACGGTCACGGCTTTGCGACGCTGTTCCTCGCCGAGGTCTACGGCATGACCAGCCGCCCGGACGGGCGCGAGGCCTTGCGCCGCGCCGTCCGCTTGATCGTCAACACCCAGAACACCGAGGGCGGATGGCGCTATCAGCCGGTGCGCAACGACGCCGATCTGTCGGTGACGGTGTGCCAGATCATGGCACTTCGGGCGGCGCGGAACGCCGGCCTGTACGTCGACAAAACGGTGATCGACAGCGCCATCGAGTACGTCAAGACCAGCCAGAACCCGGACGGGGGCTTTCGCTACATGTTGCATTCCGGCGGGTCGGCCTTCGCCCGCTCGGCGGCGGGCGTCGCGGCGTTGCAGTACGCGGGCGTGTACGGTGCGGATGAAATCACGCGGGGTCTGGAATACCTGCTCCGCTTCACGCCTCCGCAGGAACAGACCGTGGGCCACTACTTCTACGGTCACTACTACGCCGCGCAGGCGATGTTCCTGGCCGGTGATCGCTACTGGGAGCGCTGGTGGCCCGCGGTGCGGGCGGAACTCGTGGAGAAGCAGGAACCGGAAGGATTGTGGCGCGGACAGGCGGGCGATGAATATGGGACGGCCATGGCCTTGATTATCCTGCAGATGCCCAACCGGCTCCTGCCGATCTTTCAGAAATGAGGATGCTCTGGCGTCAGCGGCAACACCCGTGAGTGTTGCCGCGAGTCGTTTGCCCAAACGTTGGGTCTTGTGCGGAGAACCATCACGGTGAATGCGGAATGCGGAATGCGCAATGCGGAAAACGCGACGGCCGAACCGCCGCATTCACAATTCCGCATTCACAATTCCGCATTCGTCTTTGCCTTTGGGCGCGCATCGCTGGCGTTGACGTTCATCCTGGCCCTGCACGCGGCACTGGCGGACGTGAAGCCCGCCGGACGCGAAACGGAGGTCGCCGTTTGGACGGTCGAGCCGCAGGCCGTTCGCGGACGGCTCGTCGCCTTTTCCCTTCGCGACGGCGCCATCGTGCGAACCGGGGCCGACAAACGAACCATTCCCACGGCGGACATCATTCGGATCACGAGTCCCGGGGCGCCGGGAGACGTGCTCAGCGAGGGCGATCGAGATTCGTGGATCATCACGCTGACCTGGGGCGACCTGTTGTCGGGGCGGGTGATCGCGGCGCACGGCGAATCGCTCGTGATCGACAACCCGGTTTTGGGCGAGGTAGCGGTCCCGCTCGAGGCCGTGGCGCGGATCGCGTCGTCGCGGGCCGCCGCGGGCGCCCACCGCGACGCCGCGCAGTGGTTGGATCATGGTCGGCCGACGGACGACGATCGGGTGCTGCTCACCAACGGTGACGTGCTCCACGGCTTCATCAGCGCCATCGACGCGGACGGAATCGCCATTGACACCGGCGGCGGTTCAACGACGGCGCCCTTTCGTTTGGTGGTCGCCGCGCGATTGGCCCACCCCGCGCCGCCCGCTCCGCCGCACCCGAGCCTGATTCTCACCCTACGCGACGGCGGACGACTCACCGCGACGGCGTTGGACTGGGTGGACGCCGGCGTGGAGGCCAGGCTCCGGGCGGGCGTGGCCGTGCACATCGACGCGGACCGGATCATCGCCGTCGAGGTCATCGGCGGTCGCTGGGAATGGTTATCCGAGCAACGGCCCGTGAGCTACGAGCAGGCCCCCATGCTCGGACTGGGATGGGATTTCGCCCCCGACCGCAACGTCCTCGGCGGGCCGATCACCGTCGGCGGCGAGCGCTATGAGCGGGGGATCGGCGTGCACAGCCGCTCGAACTTGGTCTTTGAGTTGAACGGCGACTACCGCGAGTTCGTCACCTCGTACGGCCTGGACGACGACAGCGGGCCGCTCGCCGATGTCACCGTCATGGTCCTCGTCGACGGCCAGCGGCGTCTTGAGAAAACGCATGTTCGCCGCGGAACGCTCTTCGGCCCCGTGCGGATTGACCTCTCCCACGCCGGGCGGATCGAGCTGATCGTCGACTACGGCGACAACGGCGACCTCCAGGATCGCTTCGACTGGGTGGAAGCAGGGTTAATCCGCTAGAGTGCATCCTAGAACCCCTCTCCCCCG
>CAYQZH010000362.1:0-3187 GCA_964421865.1 uncultured Phycisphaera sp.
AACATGCGGCGCATGCCGGTGTGGTAGAGCAGAGGTTCATCGTCAACCACCAGAAAGTGGTTGAACTGTAGATTGATCTCGCGGTACAGGATGCTGATGCGATGGACGTTGGGCGCGATTTCGGTGATCAAGGGCATGGCGGATCCTTTCAGCCGGCATATCCCATCTAACTCTCGCCGCACGGCCGTCGTGAGGCGATGGGCGATACACGACTCGAACGTGTAACCTCCGCCTTGTAAGGGCGGCGCTCTGACCAATTGAGCTAATCGCCCGGTTTCAGGCACGATACCACGGTCAGCGTGGCCTACAAGTTCGGCTCCGGGAGCCTGGGATGGTCTGCGGCGACGGGCACGACCGACGCGCCACTTGGCTTGCTTCACAGGATCGGCCCCGCTAGTCTCCCGCCTCAACCGACCATGGAGCGGGTGCGCTGCCTGGGTCGCCGACAGGATCGAACGTGATGCTGAAGGGCATTTTCCGCACCAAGGACCTGGACGAGATTCTGTCCGTTGCGGATCGTCCCCAGGCTTCGCTTCGGCGCAGCCTCGGTCCGGTCCATGTCACGCTTCTGGGCATCGGGGGGATCATCGGGGCGGGAATCTTCGCGACGATCGGAACAGCGGCGGCCGGCGACGCCGCTCGCGCGGGCGCGGGTCCGTCGTTGATGCTCTCCTTCGGCATCACGGCCGTGGTCTGTGCCTTTACGGCCTTGTGCTACGCGGAGATGGCTGCCATGGTGCCGATCTCCGGATCGGCGTACACGTACGCCTATGCGACGCTGGGCGAACTGATCGCCTGGATCATCGGGTGGGACCTGATTCTGGAATACGCGGTGGGCAACACGGCCGTGGCCATCAGTTGGGCCAACTACTTCCGCACGCTCTTGAGCGGTTTGGGCATGGACTTCCCGGTGTGGTTGGCGAAGGACTACCGCTCAGCCGTCCTGGATCCGGCCATCCTCGACGCCGCGCCGCGAATCTTGGGCGTTCCAATCGTCTTCAATTTGCTGGCCGTCCTCATCATCGCCGCCATCACGGTGATTCTGGTTTGGGGCATTCGTGAGTCCGCTAATTTCAACGCCGGAATGGTGGTGGTGAAGATCATCGTGTTGACGTTCTTCGTCGGCGTAGCACTCTACTACGTCTCACCGCCGGAGATGGCCAAGAATTGGCATCCCTTCCAGCCCAACGGTTGGAACGGGACGCTCGCCGGGGCGGCGGTCGTCTTTTTCGCGTACATCGGATTCGACGCCGTGTCCACGGTGGCCGAGGAGACGCGCAACCCGACCCGCGACCTGCCCATCGGCATCATCGCCTCTCTCGTAATCTGTACAGTCATCTACATCGTCGTCGCGGCGGTCTTCACGGGCCTCATCCCGTACAGCGAACTCGTGACCAAGCTCGCCAGCGAGAAGGCCGAGCCGCTGGTCATGGCGTTGGATCGCGCCGCTCCGCACCAGGTCTGGGCGACCAACATCGTCGCCTTCGGATCGGTCGTTGCCCACACCGCCGTCCTACTCGTATTTCAGATGGGGCAACCGCGCATCTTCTTCTCCATGGCCCGCGACGGGATGTTGCCGGCCAAGTTCGCCTCTGTGCATCCACGGTTCCGGACGCCGCATGTCACGACGATCCTGACCGGCGTGGTCGTGGGTACGATCGCCGCCGTCAGCAACATCGACGAGATGGTGGACCTGACCAACATTGGGACGTTGTTCGCGTTCATCTTGGTGTGCATCGGAATCCCGATCCTGCGCATCAAAGACGCCGACCGCCGGCGGCCTTTCCGAGTCCCGTTTGGACCTTGGCTGCTCCCGATTCTCGGCGCGGTGTCGTGCCTGGGTCTGATCTGGTATCTCCCGCAGGCGTCGTGGTGGCGGTTCGTCGGGTGGTTGCTACTGGGACTGGCGGTGTACACCGGGTACGGATACGCGCGTAGCCTGATCGGGAAGTCGTTGGGGCGTCCGACGCGCACACCGTTTTGCCTCAAGGCGGCCTCGTTGGGGTGTCTGCTTGTGGCCGCCGGGATGTTCACCATCCCGCACGACGCGGGTCCGTCGCAACTGGTGTCGGCCTTGTTCCACGCCGCGGCCGATGGACACGGCCGCGTCCTGACGGGGGTCGCCCTCGCAGCCGCGGGGCTCGCGATGGTCTACTTCGGCTGGCAGTCCGAATTCACGCGCCGCGCAGCCTCCTGACGAGTAAACCTCCACGCCTTCGGTCATGGCGGCCTGACGCTCGACCCCGCCACCCCACGCCGTGGCGTTTGCGCAGTCAGGCTTCGGCTCGGCGCCACGGACTCTACACCTGTCACGGCGGGCAAGTCGTCGAGCCGCAAACCGTCAGCCGATAGGCCCCCGTGAGCAAGGCGGTGTCCGCCCCGTAGCCGCAGTTGAGCCACTGTTCGTAGGTCCGCACGCGAACGCTCCAGGTTCCGGTTTGATTGACGGCGATGTTGTTGAGTCGAGCGGTGAAGTCGCACGACGGGACGGTCGAGGCCGTGGTTCCGTCGGGGCGGACCAGGTCCAGGCGGACGGGATGATCCGGCCGGTTGTTCACCGTCGGGGTGCTGTAATCCACGGTCACGAACGACCCGGCCGTGGCGTTGAAGGAGTAGAGGTCCACTTCCGCCACTTGACCAATGGTGGTGTTGACCGGGGTGTTGAAGGCGATGGGAACGGCGTCGCCGAGTTCGGAGAGTCCGATGCCGAAGGTTCCCACGGCGACGTTGTCGGCGGCCTCGGCGGAGAGACGGTAGGTTCCGTTGGACGGCAACGCCAAATCGAAGATTCCCACCCCCGGTCCCGATCCGCTGGCGGCGAGTTGGTTTCCGGCAGGATCGAAGATGCGGATTCGCCGCGTCGAGGTCGGACCGATGTACATGGCCGACACCACGTCGCCGGTGCTGCCCGTGAACGAGAAGTTCACGATCTGGCAATCGACCGCAAACGAACTCGCAATCGTCTGGCCGTAGGCGATGGGAATGGGCGTGCCGTTGGAGGGACACACGCTCAAGGTGTACGCCCCGGTGAGCAGGGCGACATCCGCGCCGTAGCCGCAGTAGAGCCACCCTTCATACGACCGCACGCGGACGCTCCAGGTTCCGGTTTGATTGACCGCGATGTTGTCGAGGCGAGCGGTGAAGTCGCAGGAGGGGACGGTCGAGGCCGTGGTTCCGTCGGGACGGA
>CAYQZH010000363.1:0-3099 GCA_964421865.1 uncultured Phycisphaera sp.
AGATCATACGCGTGCCGCTCTATTTCTGCAACCTTTATTTATTTACGCCGCCTAAGTGGATATGGACGTTCCCATCGAGACGCGATTCAAAGTCCTTTGCGAGATTACCCGCGCTCAGCATTTCGCCTGGCGCGAGGCGGCGCTGGCGCTGGCCCCGCACCTGGACCCCGGACAACTCACCGACAAGATGTGGGAGATCACCGGGGTCGAGACCGCCAAGGCCTATCGGCAACGAATCGACCCGAAAAAACCGCGGGCCGCTCAGGTGGCTCAAGGCATTGCTTCTTCTTCCGTTTGCATGGGCGAGGATGTGACCGTCGAGGAAGGCGAGGGCGCTGACGCCTTCGTCCGACACCACCACTGTCCCTGGTTCCACTGGCACAAGCGCCGTGGCTTGCTCGACGAGGACCAGTCAGGATGTGACACGTGGTTCCGTACGGTGGTGTCCGAGCTGAACAAGGTTTTCGCGTCCGACATCAAGGTCGAAACGCAGTGTTCCCTTCCCGCCGGCGGCGACTGTTGCCGCCGCCGGATCTGGGTCGAACCGTCGAGGAGCGTCAGCGGCGTGTCACTGTCGCGAAAGCCTGTGCGGCCAAAACACCGACGAGGATCGCCATGAGCGGCTCCGTCGGAGCGCGAAACCGAACCTGAACGTGCGTGAGGCAATACACGACCGAGAACGCCGCGACGACGGCGAGCAGCCAGGGAAGATCACGACCCAGCCTGCGGTCGATCAACAGGGTGAGGACCATCACGACTCCTTCGGCCATCAGAAAGTACATGACTCCCGCGCGCCACACCGATCGCGGAGCGAGGCCCGCATTGGACGTGGTATGCGTGAAGATGCTGCCTGTCCAGTAGTCCACCGCCCGCATCGCGCCCAGTTTCGCGTATCGCCACGGGTCGGCGGCGACGGCGGCTCTGGCCCGCTCGCCCCGATCGCGGATGAACGCCCGTTCGCCGATGGCGGCGATTTCGCGCTGCACGTCGTCGTTGTTCAATGGAAACTGATGGGTGTATACGTTCTCGCCATGGACCCCGGCCTCGGGACAGACTCCCATCCACAATTCGAGGGGGAAGCCGTATCGGATGTAAACCAGTTCGCCGAAGTGAACGTAGTTTCGCACCGTCCAAGGAGTGATTGCAATCAGCCAGCCGAGCACCGCCATACCCACGCCGCGCCGCACGGACCGTACCTGCAACGGCCTCGATCGGCAGAGCGGCCAGAGCACCAGAAACGGGTACGCAACGGTCAACGCCGGATTGAGCAGCGCCAGCGCACCGAGCCACAGCCCCATCCCCAGCGACGACCGTGACCCGACGGGCCGCGCTGACAGACGTTGGGCCATCCACGCACTGACCGCAACACCCAGAGTGAACAGTGACGTATCCCAGATCACGTCGGTGAAACCGATGAGGGTCGGATTGACCGTCGCGATGACGCCGGCCACCCAGGCCGCGCGTCGTCCCCCGAGGCTCCACGCGATCCGGAAAACAATAAGAACGGTGAGCGCCCCCGCGGCGGCGTTGACGGGCTGCAGAAGGGCCGTGGCCGCGGAGGATTCGACGCCGAGGAGTGCATACGTGACGGCCACGAGTCCCGCATAGACCGGCGGCAATTGTGCCGACGGCGTCCGGTCCACGTCCGCGACGATCAGCGGACTCACCAAGGTTCTGTGTTCGAGCAATCGCTGCCCGGCCATCACGTACTCGCGATAGCCCCTCTGCGGCGATCGGCCGAGCGTCCCCTTGGCGACGCAATACCCGACGCGCAATCCGAAGGCGACGAGGATCATCACCGTCAACGCCGTTCCGGGTCGGATAGGCCGCATACCCCACGATATCGACCGAATTCCAGCCCGCCCGCGACATCCCCGAAGGGGTTCGTCCTCGACGCAAGTGGATGAAATCGACCCCTTGGCGAGCCTTCCTCACTTTCGCTACCATGCGGGTTGGACGTGTGGGCCGTGAGTTTCGGGCCCAGGTACCCGCTGCCCGACGGGCGCGAAGGCGTGCAAACAGGAGTAGCGAATGGCTCTATTGGAAGCCGACCGGATTCGGAACATCGCTTTGGTTGGGCACGGCGGGTCGGGCAAGACCTCGCTGGCGGAGGCCTTGCTGTTTAAGACGGGGATGACCAACCGCCTGGGAAGCGTCCCGGACGGAACCTCCTTCTTGGACAGCACGGAAGAGGCCAAGGCGAAGCTCTCCTCCATCGACTCCGCGTTGTGCCATCTCGTCCACCAGGGTCTGCACGTCAACCTGCTCGACACGCCGGGAACACCCGCTTTTTGCGGTCCGGCGTTCGCAGCCCTGGCCGCCGTGGAGTGCGCTGCGATCGTGGTTTCGGCGTCGGCCGGCATTCAGGTCAACACCCGACGGATGTTCGAGCAGGCGAGGGAGTACGGCATAGGCGTCTGGGTCGTCGTCAACCACATCGACGCCGCCAACGTAGACCTGCCGGTTTTGGTCGGGCAGATTCAGGAATCCTTCGGGGCTCAATGCATCCCGTTCAATCTGCCGGCCGCCCGCGCTGCCAAGGTCATCGACTGTCTCCGCAACGAGAAGGGTGATGCGGATTTCGGCAGCGTCTCCGAAGCCCACACCGCGATCCTCGAAGCCGTCGTCGCCGTGGATGACGCCTTGATGGAGAAGTATCTCGGCGGCGAGCTGGCTGACGGCGAAGCGGAGAAGGCCGCCCCCCAGGCCGTCGCCACCGGAGCGTTCGTGCCCATCTTCTTCACCAATTCCCGCGGCGACGTCGGGATCGCGGAGTTCCTCGACGCCCTCACCTCGTTCTGCCCCAGCCCGGTGACGGGATTCAAGCGGACGCTGGTCTCCGGCGACACCAACACCGTTTTGGAGCCCAGCAAGGACAAACCGTTCGTCGGACAGGTGGTCAAGATCACCACCGACCCTAAGAGCAACATCAAGTACGTGGTCATCCGCGTCCATTCGGGAAGACTCACTTCGGACATGCAGGTGCGGACCGCGCACGAACCGAAAGGCGTCCGGCCGGGGCACGTCATCCGTATTCTCGGGCCCGACCACAAGGAAATCGAGGCCGGCGTCGCCGGCGACATCATCGCCCTGGCCAAG
>CAYQZH010000364.1:0-3091 GCA_964421865.1 uncultured Phycisphaera sp.
CGACAAGTTTTTCACTCCTCGGTCGGCGGCCCTGGCTGAAGGGGCCCATGCCACGGAGCGCCTTTTGGTCCGGCTGGCGGAGCTGATCAAGCATGGGGATATTGCCAACGCGGCCCGGTTCTTCGGCCTTGCGGAAAAGACAGCCGAGAAATGGTACTACGAGTATGTGGAGCGGAATCAGAAATCGCCGAGTGACTTGAGGCCGATTCGGTCGCTGGGAATCGACGAATTGTCGTTAAAAAAAAGTACCGGCAGTTCACCTGCGTGATCATCGACCACAGCCATGGACGCGTGCTGGATGTGCTCGACAGCCGTGAGAAGGCCCGCGTGATCGAGTGGCTCCAGGCGGCTCGGGAGAGCGGTTTGCTCGGTTCGCTGGAGGAAGTCACGATCGACATGTGGGAGGCTTAGGCGAAGGCGGTGACGGAGGTGTTCGGGAGCGGCGTGCGGGTGACCATCGACCGGTTCCACGTGATGAAGAACTTTCAGCACTTCGCCGCTCAGTGCAAGGATGGGCGGAGCGATGCCCAGCGTGAGATTCAACGATCCCCGCCCAAGGAGGCGGCCAAGGAGTTGAAAGGAACACGCTGGTTGTGGCTGACGAATCCCGAGAACCTGACGCCGGAGCAGTAGGCGGAGCTGAGGGCGTTGAAAGAACGGTTCCCGGCGTTGGCCCGTTTGTCGGAGCACCGTGAGGCCCTGCGTCGGATTTTCGACGACCCCGCGATTCACACACCCGATGAAGGGCGTTGGCGATTGATGGCCTGGTGTGAACGCGGTCGGCAGTTGGGCTTGGCGGCGTTGGAGGAATTCAATCCCGGCGCGCCGGGACTGGAACGCTGGATGAACGAGATCGCCAACTACTTCGCCAGTCGATCCAGTAACGGTCGGACGGAAGGCTTCAACCACGGGATTCGGTCGGTTCTAGGGCGTGCCTACGGCATGACCGCCTTCGGCCATTTCCGACTACGCGTGCTGCACGCCTTCGGCTGACCGACCACAAGAATCAGCGGATTTGGCGGAGAGCCGGAAAAGCATGAGGGAAACACGCCTTATGGCGATGCCGTGATGATCGGCATGACGTACATCCGCGAACGTGATCGCGGCAAGAATCACGGTCAAACCACGTCCGAGTCCGCCATACAGGGAATCGTGGACCGGCGAGTGGCGAAGCTTTCATCGAAGTATGCGGAGAAGTACGGCGAGTTCATTCGCGACTTGATCCTCACGGATCCGCGAAAGGCCGCAGCGGAGTTGGAGATCGACCAACTGGCGTGGCTGAACGACCTGAAACCGTCCCCGCCCACGCTGCTCCTGTCCGAGGTCGCAAAATGCTATTTTGAATCCGGCGACGACCTGTCCGGAGGACTGGCTGGATACGATGCGGAGGTTCTGGGATGAGTTCGTTCACATCGTCGGCGTGGAAGCCGTCCATGAACTCGACCGAGAGAAGATTCACCGCCAACGCCGGGATCATCAAAATCCGTCACCACCGTTCGACAAGAACCAACAGGTCGACCTGGCGGCCTGAGTTGAGCCGGGAAACATTCCGCGGTACGATGGCCGTGCGTTACCGAGGCGAGAGTCCTATGCGCCTGAGCACGGTTGGATGGTTGAGCGGCCCATGAACGTCATCGAAATGGAGAACGTCAGCAAGACGTTCGGGCGGTTCACCGCTGTCAACGCCTTGTCACTCGCCGTCCCACAAGGGTCGATTTACGGCTTCATCGGTCCCAACGGGTCGGGCAAGACGACGGCGCTGCGCATGATTATGCGCATCTACCACCCCGACGCCGGATCGGGGTGGATTCGCGTCCTCGGCGAGACAGGGACGACGGCGGCCAACGATCGCGTCGGCTACCTGCCCGAAGAGCGCGGGCTGTACAAGAAAATGAAGGTCCGCGACATCCTCCGCTTCTACGCGGAGTTGAAGGGCTGTCGCGACTTCAAGGGTCGAGTCAATTCGTGGCTGGAGCGGATGGGATTGTCCGAATGGGCGGACAAGAAGGTCGAGGTCCTCTCCAAGGGAATGTCCCAGAAAGTGCAATTCATCTCCGCGGTCATCGCCGACCCGGAGCTGGTCCTCCTCGACGAGCCTTTCACCGGCCTCGACCCCGTTAACGCCGACGTGCTCCGCGAGGCCGTTCTTGATTTGCGGAAGAACGGCTCGACGGTCATCTTCTCGACCCACGATATGGCCGTCGCGGAGAAGATGTGCGATTTCATCTTCATGATCTACAAAGGCAACAAAGTCCTGGACGGCACCCTCGAATCCATCCAAGACCGCTACGGTACGGACACGCTCCGCGTGAAGGTCGAGGGCAACGGCTTTGATCCGCGGACGATCCCGGGCGTCGAGAAAGTCATCGACTTCGGCCGGCTGCAGGAGTTGCGGATTTCCCAGCAGACCGACACGCAGGATGTGCTGGCCAAACTCATGAGATTCGGTCGCGTGACCCATTTTGAGCTGACCACGCCGTCTCTCCACGACATTTTTGTCCGCATCGCTCGCCCCGAGGCGAAAGACGCGGCCGCGCCGCCGCCGGAGGCCGCCCATGCGTAGGATGATCGTGGTCGCCGTCCGCGAGTATCAGGCCGCGGTCAAGACCAAGGCGTTCATCGTCAGCCTCGTGCTGATGCCCGTCATGATGGGCGGCAGCATCGTCGTGCAAATCCTCATGCGCGACAAGGTCGACATCAAGGACAAGCGCATCGCGGTCCTGGACTATAGCGGGCAACTGTTTGACGCCGCGACGGCAGCCGCGCAAGCCCGGAACGAAAAGGAAATCTTCGGGGGAGAGGGCGCGGCTCGCCAACAGGTTAAGCCGCGGTTTCTCCTGGAGAAGGCGGAGGCGAGCAGGGCCGACGCAGCGGAGACGAGACTCGCCCTTTCCGAGCGTGTTCGGAAGGATGAGATTATGGCCTTCGTCGTCATCGGTCCCGATGTTGTCAAGCCGGGCGACGACCCCTCCCGCGCCGCGATCGACTACCACTCCAACAGCCCGACGTACGACGACATCCAGAACTGGATCGCCGCGCCGCTCAATGAGCGGATTCAACAGTTGCGTCTGCAAGCGGCCAACCTCGACGC
>CAYQZH010000365.1:0-3048 GCA_964421865.1 uncultured Phycisphaera sp.
CACGGCCGTTCACCAGCACGTCGAGGATAAGATCCTCATCAGCGGGCGCAAGACGGTCGTTTTCGACTGACCGCACAGCCACGCGGGCGCCGGTTTCCACCTCCGCTACCGCTTCTCCAACGTAAACGCTTCCCCGCGCGTATCCACGGTGATGTTGTCCCCGGCGGAAAACTCACCTTGAAGAATCCGTTTGGCCAGAGGATTCTCGATCTCCTGTTGAATAAGCCGCTTGAGCGGTCTGGCGCCGTAGGCCGGGTCGAAGCCATCGCTGGCGAGCTTCGCCTTGGCCGCAACCGTGAGCGTCAACATCATCTCGCGAGAGGCTAATCGCTCGCGCAGATATTTCACCTGGATCTCGGCGATTTGCCCCAAATCTCCTTGCGTCAACTGGCGGAAAATTACGGTCTCGTCGATGCGGTTAAGGAACTCAGGGCGAAAATGCCGTTTCAGTTCCTCCTTGACCTTCATCTCGATCTCAATGTCCAGCGGCCCCGTCTCTTCGTGCCTTCGTGCCCCCGTGCCGTCGTGCCTGTCAATAAGCTGCTGAATGTACTGGCTCCCGATATTGCTTGTCATCACGACGAGGGTATTCTTGAAATCCACCGTCCGACCGTGTCCGTCGGTCAGTCGACCGTCGTCAAGCACTTGGAGAAGCACGTTGAAGACGTCCTGATGGGCTTTTTCGATTTCGTCAAACAGCACGACACTATAGGGCTTTCGATGGACCGCCTCGGTCAGTCGTCCGCCCTCCTCGTATCCTACATATCCGGGCGGCGCGCCGATCAGTCGGGCGACACTGTGCTGTTCCATGAATTCGCTCATGTCGATGCGAATGAATGCCGACTCGTCATCGAAGAGGAACGCGGCCAGTGCCTTGCACAATTCCGTCTTGCCGACTCCGGTCGGGCCAAGGAATAGAAATGACCCGATCGGACGATGGGGATCGCCGAGGCCCGCCCGCGAGCGGCGAACCGCATCGGACACCGCCCTGACGGCTTCGTCCTGACCCACGACTCGCTCGTGAAGCCGCTCTTCCATCTTCAGCAGCTTCTCCTTTTCCCCTTCCAACATCCGCGACACGGGAATGCCGGTCCATTGACTAACGATCTCGGCGATTTCTTCAGCCGTCACTTCCTCGCGTAGCAGACCCGTACCTCCGGCGTGTAGTTCGCTGAGCCTCCCCTCGCGCGAATGGAGGGCGCCATCCAGTTCGCGCAGGTCGCCGTAGCGTATACGAGCGGCGCGTTCCAAGTCCCCGCGACGTTGGGCCTCCTCCAATTCCACCTGCTTGGCGTCGATCTGTTGTCTGATGGACTTAATCCCCTCGATCATTCCCTTCTCATTCTCCCATTGCGCTGTGAGGGAACGATTCTTTTCTTGCAGTTCGGCCAATTCCTTGTCGACCGACGCCCGTTGCTTGCGACTGCCTTCGTCCTTCTCCTTCTTGAGAGCTTCGCGCTCGATTCCCAGTTGCATGATGCGACGGCGGAGTTCATCCAGCTCGCCCGGCAGCGAGTCATTCTCAATGCGAATCTTCGACGCGGCCTCGTCGATCAGGTCGATGGCCTTGTCGGGCAACTTGCGATCCGTGATGTAACGGTGCGACAGTGTCGCCGCCGCGACAAGGGCGGCATCCTGGATTCGCACTCCATGATGGGCGTCATACCGCGGTTTCAATCCTCGCAGAATTGCGATCGTGTCCGCCACTGTCGGCTCGCCGACATAGACCGTCTGGAAACGCCGCTCGAGGGCCTTGTCTTTTTCGAGATGCTTGCGGTATTCGTCGACCGTCGTCGCCCCGATGCAACGCAACTCGCCGCGGGCCAGGGCGGGCTTGAGCAGGTTGCCCGCGTCCACGGCGCCCTCGGCTCGACCCGCCCCGACGACGGTGTGCAGTTCGTCGATGAACAGGATCACTCTGCCGTCGGATTCCGTCACCTCCCGGATCACGGCCTTGAGCCGCTCCTCGAACTCCCCGCGAAACTTCGCCCCCGCGATCAACGCCCCCATGTCCAACGCCACAACCCGCTTATCTTTGAGGACTTCGGGCACGTCGCCCGCCAGTATGCGTTGCGCCAGACCCTCGACGATCGCCGTCTTGCCCACGCCCGGATCGCCGATTAAGACGGGGTTGTTCTTGGTGCGACGGGCCAGAACCTGCATGCAGCGGCGGATTTCGTCGTCCCGCCCGATGACCGGATCGAGCTTGCCCTGTCGCGCGGTCGCGACCAGGTCTCGTCCGTAGCGTTCCAAGGCCTGGTAGGTCTCCTCGGGATTGGGTGACGTGACCGTGGCACTCCCGCGGATATCCTTCAGTGCTGCGAGGACCGCATCTTTGTTCGCCCCGCATCGCGATAGCAGCTCGCGGGCGTCGCTCCTGACCTCGCACAGGGCGAGCAGGAGGTGCTCGGTGGAGGTGTATTGGTCTTTCATACGCTCGGCGTGCTTCTCGGCGACCTCGAAAATTTCGCGCAGCTCGCGGCTCAGGGCCAATGATCCGCCGCTCACGCGCGGAAGTCGGCGCAGCTCGGACTCGATCACTTGGCGGAGGCGTGCCACCGATACGCCGGCTTTTTCGAGAAGCGGAACAACGAGGCCGGTATCCGCGTCGCGGGCAGAGGGGGACCCCTCGCCGACGAACGCCGCAAGCAGGTGCAGCGGCGACAGGTCCGTATGGCCCGCCGAGCTTGCCCGCCGCTCGGCGGCCTGCAGGGCCTCAGCGGCCTTGATTGTGAGGCGGTCGAGGTTCATCGCCACTCCGTTCGGGGAGGCCTGCGTACGAGTCAGGCGTGGCCCCGAAAACCAACTGAGCATCCGCCGTACCGTGGCCATATACACCATAACTATCGTCGTGACAAGCGGTTACGTTCTGGGAGGAATACCGCTGCCAACCAGCGAGTTCTGCCTCTGCCAGATTGGCAGGGCAGATTGCGTTGCGATCGGCACGTCTTGCGGTAGGCTCTGCAGGGTTGAGGCCGACGTAGCTCAGTTGGCTAGTGTAGTGCATCAAACGGATTGTAACTTATCCAGGGTTCGGCGGGCTGGGGC
>CAYQZH010000366.1:0-3003 GCA_964421865.1 uncultured Phycisphaera sp.
ACCATGGGAACTTCGTCAGTTGCGTCGCGCAGCTCACGCACGACTGGGCGGACGAAGGCGTCATCACATCGCGTGACAAGGGGCCGATCCAGCGCTGTGCGGCCCAGGCCGACCTGCCCCAACCGCATCTGAACGCCCGTAACCTGTCGAAGGGCGAATCGACCGCGCCCCGCGAAACGTTGTGGCGTCGATAACGGGCGGTTAATCTCGTCAGCGTGCCCGGCCATGCGACCCCGCGATTGCGCCTTGATCTTACCCACAAGTGGACGGCGCACCGCGACGGAGCGCAGTTCGTCCCGGAGGGACGACCGACAATAGCCCAGCGTTTTAACGCTGGGAACTCGGTCCGGGCCGCTCGAGAAGTCCCGGAGGGACGGCTGAATGAAGTTCAATCGTCCCTCCGGGACTCCGTACGATCTTTGGGCCCGGAACCCAACGATGAATCGCTGGGCTACTCTCGCGCTGTGCCTCCGGCACGAAAGCGGTTTGAGAATACGGAGCGTTTGCGGTGGACACATTGTTAGATCGTTTCTTGCGGTATGTGAAGGTGGAGACGACGGCCATCGAGCAGACGGACAAGTATCCGAGCTCACCGGGGCAGCTTGAGTTGGGGAAGATGCTGCTCGGCGAGCTGCGGGAGCTTGGGATTAGGGACGCCGCCGTCGACGAGCACGGGATCGTCATGGGCACCGTGCCGGCCACCGTCGAGGGCGGGCCGACGATCGCGTGGATTTCGCACATGGACACCTCGCCGGAGCTCACCGCGAAAAACGTCAAGCCCATTGTCCACCGCAACTGGGACGGAAAGGACATCCTCCTTCCGGGTGATCCGTCGAAGGTCATTCGCGTCGCGGAAACGAGGGGGCTGGCGGAGCTTGCGGGCAAGACCCTCATTACCACGGACGGGACGACGCTTCTGGGAGCGGATGATAAAGCCGGGGTGGCGGTCATTATGACTGCGGCGGCGCACTTGATGGCCCATACGGAAATTCGCCGCGGCCCGGTCCGAATCGTATTCACCTGCGATGAAGAGGTCGGACGAGGCGTGGATAAACTGGATCTGAAGAAGATCGGGGCGGCTTGCGCGTATACCCTCGATGGGGAATCCATTGGCGAGCTGGACCATGAGACTTTTTCCGCCGACCTCGCGGTGGTGACGATCACAGGCCGCAATATCCATCCCGGACTGGCGACGGGGAAGATGGTCAATGCAATTCGGCTGGCGGGACTATTCCTTTCGCGAATGCCTTGGCAACGATTAGCCCCGGAGACGACGGCCGATCGAGACGGATTCCTGCACCCGTACGTCATCGAGGGCGGCGTTCACGAGGTCAAGCTGCGGATCATCCTGCGCAGCTTCGTCACTGCGGAGCTGGGCGACCACGCCCAGGTCCTCCGAACCGTTGCGGATTCGATCCTCGTCGAGCACCCTCGCGCCAAGATCGACATCG
Organism: uncultured Phycisphaera sp.; assembly: GCA_964421865.1. Classification (GTDB taxonomy): domain Bacteria; phylum Planctomycetota; class Phycisphaerae; order UBA1845; family UBA1845; genus SBAX01. The sequence continues at coordinate 1,452 of CAYQZH010000366.1, forward strand.
AGGTCAAGAAGCAGTACCGGAACATGCACGAAGCGCTGGATCGAGAGCCGCGGGCGGTGACGCTTGCCGCCGAAGCCATCCGTCGCGTCGGACTCGAGCCGAGGTTTCAGTCCATTCGGGGCGGAACGGACGGCTCGCGGTTGAGTGAACTGGGTTTGCCGACGCCGAACCTGGCCGTTGGGATGCACAATTTCCATTCTCCGCTCGAATTTGCTTGTCTCGAAGAAATGGAGACGTCGGTCAAGGTCTTAATCGAATTGGCGCAGCTCTGGGGCCGGGAGAGCTGAACACGCCATCTTCCGGAATGCACAGGTCCGCGCGGCCCGAAGCCGCTGGCTCGGTTTGATCGGTCCTACGCCGGTTCGTTTTCGGTCCGATAGTACATTGCACACGGCGCACCTCCCCCGATGGCTTCCCGGACTGCATTGATCGGGTTGAGCGCACGTTAAGTACCCTCGTACCCCGACCGAATCCAATTACGGATCATGCTATGGGAGGAGACTTCGTGTACGAAGAATTGGACGTACAGATCGCCCAGGCCAAGGAGCGGTTACGCCGACTGGGACAGCTCAGGGCATCGCTAGCCCCTGCGTGCGAACGTCTCACCGAAGAGGCCCGCCGGGTCCAACGGATTGAGGATTGTCTGGCGGAGGTGGAATGCCAAATCCAGTCGTTGGAATCATTCACCTTGCAGAGTCTGCTTGACTCCCTGCTCTGGAAAAAGGAGGGGAAGCTCAACCACTTGCGAGAGGAGCTTGCGAGACTGGGAACGGAATACGAGACGGGCGGGCGGAACCTGCTCGAGCTTGATGCGGCCGTCAAAGAGATTGAGGCCGAAATCGCGGAACTGAGCAATGCGGAAGCGGCCTACAAGGCGCTGTGCGATCAGAAGTATACGCAAATCCTCGCGGAGGGCGGTGAGGCGGCGAAACAACTCGAGGAATTGGCGACACAACTCAATGCGGCCAAGAATAAACGGCAGTCACTACGCAAATGCCTTCAGGTCGCCAAGAACCTGATCGACCGGCTACGTACGATGGGTAGCGCTTTGGGGCGGGCGAATACGAAGAAGATGCGGTACGGGCCGCTGGGGGTGATCGGCTACGTTGCCGTCAATGTGGTCCAGCGGCAGAGCGCGGGACCGGCAGTCCATCGCGTGTGCGACGGCGTTGAAGAGCTGTGCCGTTGCATTGCAGCATTGCCGTTGCGAAAGGAATGCGCGCGCGACGTGGAGCTTGCACGACTGGCCGCGTCGATTGACGCCTTCCGTGGCGAACTGTCCGGAAGCAAGTTGGAAAGGGACTCGGGATTCATTTCCCTCATCATGGAGCAAATTCACCTGGCAACGTGCCTCCTTGAGGCCCTGCTCGACGAAGTCGAGCCGACGGTCGGGTCTCTCGAAGCTCGCCGAACCGAACTCATCGAAAACGGGTAGCGGCGCCTGGCGATCTGCCAGGCCGCATCGTGGTCCGTTGACGTTGGCGCGACGCCATGCTGGTGTAGTGTCTCATTGATATCTAACCGTATCGAGAGCTTGGTGGGCGCGGACGAG
>CAYQZH010000367.1:0-2932 GCA_964421865.1 uncultured Phycisphaera sp.
AGGACATGGGGAGGCACGAAGTCGTCCAGCCTCGGAATGGGTGGTGAGGGGGACGGGATTCGTCTGCTGAATGTCCCTGGACGACCGCTTGTCGGTCGGTCCCACCACTCCATCGCAAATCAAGGCGCACGGAGGCCACGTAGCTATCGGGTTCACTGCGAGGGGATTAGCCCGGGTTTCTTACCGAGGGGATAGACAAAGGCTGCATCCTGCGACATAAAACGCTCTGGAACAAGGGGTTTTTGTCACGCAAGGAGGCAGCCTTTATGACCACAGAGTGTAACGCGGAATCGTTCCTGTTCCAGGGCCTCGGTCGGCGGGAGGTCGTGGCCCGCTTCGACGGGGGGACGATCACCTCCGACGTTGGGGCCTTGCTGCTCCGGGAGACCGAGCGGATCACCGGCATCGTCCGCCCATTCGCGGCCTGTTTCCCCGATCACCGCGATCCGCACCGGACGCCCGCGCGGGTGTTCAAGGACTTCACCTCTTCGACCTTGGACAGTTGGAGTTGCGAGCGTCGGGTGGTGGGCAAGACCGAGTCCCGGCGCGCCGGGAGAGAAGGGCGCCAACCCGCGTTTTGTGGTCACTTCGCTACCGCCTGAGCCGATGGAGGCGAAGTCGCTGTACGAAGACGTGTACTGCGCCCGCGGAGACAGGGAGGACCGCATCAAGGAGCAACAACTGTGCCTCTTCGCCGACCGCACCAGTTCCACCGCGATGCGGGCCAAAGAATCAGCCTTGACGCAGCCTAGTGATTCTCATCGCCGGTAACCTATCCAAAACATCGCTGCCGGGGAAGAAATAGCCTGGGGAGACGAGCCGTGAAGGAAGCTCAACTACGCCGTGTGCCGTTCTGCGCGTACACACTGGAAGGACGACCCCATCGTCCGAAGCCGTTGGTGGCGTTGTTCGAGCAGGGCATCGGCGGGCATCGGCAAAAGCTCGTCGAGCGCCTTGAGGACAAACCGTTCCAACGCCGCAGCCGCCTCCGCATGGTCGCGGTGCGCCCCGCCCACCGGCTCGGGGAGGATCTCATCAATGAGACCCTGTTCCAATAAATCGCCGGCTCGCAGCTTGAGCGCCGCCGCGGCGGCCTGGGCCTGGGTGCTCGTCTTCCACAGGATCGCCGCACATCCCTCCGGCGAAATCACCGAAAAGATGCTGTGCTCGAACATGGCCATTCGGTCCGCAACGCCGATCCCCAAGGCCCCGCCGCTGCCCCCTTCGCCGATCACCACCGACACCAACGGCACGCGAAGCCGCGGCATGGCCACGAGGTTCGCCGCGATCGCACGGGCGATCCCCCGCTCCTCCGCCTCCGTGCCCGGATACGCGCCGGGCGTGTCAATCAACGAGACGATGGGCACGCCGAACTTGGCCGCAAGCTGCATCTTCGATAAAGCCTTGCGATACCCTTCGGGGTGGGCGCATCCGAAGTTGCACGCGACTCGTTCGTCGAGCGACCGCCCACGATTGTGCCCCACGATCAGGACTCGCTGCTGGGCGATGAAGCCGAACCCGGTCACGATAGCCGGGTCGTCGCCGAACACGCGGTCGCCGTGCAGCTCGCAAAAGTCTTCGACGAGGTGGTGAATGTAGTCGCGGACCAACGGACGCATGGGGTGCCGGGCGACGAACACGGTTTCCCAGGGTTGAAGATCGGAGTAAATCCGCCGCGCGGCGCTCACCCACGAGGCACGCAGCGCCGCGCGCTCGGCGGATTTTTCCGTCGTCGACAGATCCGCGCGGTCCTCCAACTCGGCCATCTTTGCTTCGAGAACCGCCAGTGCCTGCTCGCGGGGTAAGTCGCCGGTCAGCGAGTATGCGCCGAATCCTCCCCATCCTCTCCGTTCAGGATGCATGTGATGCCGTCCTCAAAGCTAAGGGAACCTAATTTAACACACTTCAGGCTCGAAGTCAATAGCCCAATTTAACCAGCGGCTCGCGGATAGCTGGGTCCGTGACGGTTCCAGCGACAAACCATCCCGAATCCGAACCCTAAGCCCGGATTATTCACGAAAGGCGAATGGGTGGCGTTTTGACCGTGAATAACCGCGTTTGTGATAGCCGGCGTTTTGCACCTTGCGGGAACCCGGCGAACCGCGTTTCTAACCTAACCAATGGCAGCTAAAGCATTTATACGCATCCCCTTCTACACAGTATGAATAATGCGGGTTGGTTGCTACGCCGGTCGCCTTGCAACGGCGGGCGCAGTCTCGGTGAAGGGTTGGATCATTTGTCGTCGGGATTGAGGAACTTGAAGACCAGCCCGGCAACCAGGCCGCCGGCGAGATCGGCGACGATGTGGACCCAAACCTGCGAGAGACTCAACAGCTTCATGACTGCGGCGCCGACGGCCACCGCGGGGTTGAACGCGCCGCCGCCAATGGATCCGACCGCAAAGGCGCCGGCCATGACCGTCATGCCGATGGCGAGTCCGTAAAAGGAATTTCCGGCGGTGGCTTTGGCCGTGGCGGCGTTCAACACCACGTAAGCCAGGGCGAAAGTGAAAAGAAACTCGGCCACAAAAACCGCCGGGAAACTCTTGATTTCGATCGGTGTTCCGCTTTTGCCGACCAGGAAGACGGCGACCAGCGCGGCCACGATGCCGGCGAGCACCTGGGCACCCCAATAGGGAAGGACGTCCTTGGTTTCACACCGGCCACGAATCCACACGGCCAGGGTGACGGCGGGATTGAGGTGCCCGCCGGAGACGTGGCCGGCGGCGTAAACCATGACCATGAGCGCCGCGCCAACGGCCAGCGGTGGAATGACTCCGGGCGTCTTCGGAATGACGGCGCAGCCAACGGTGAGGACGAGGAAGAAGGTGCCGATGAATTCAGCGATGTACTTGCGCATAGGATCTCCTTTCGTTGTTAGAACGGCGGCCTACAGCCCGGTCCCGGGTTATTGCAGTCGCTTTTGAGCACCT
>CAYQZH010000368.1:0-2930 GCA_964421865.1 uncultured Phycisphaera sp.
CCAAAGCGAGATCGCTGGTGTCAAGGAGTGTCACCTTGGCGCCGCGTTCGGCGAGTAATGCGGATAAGTCTCCGCGACCGCTGCCCAACTCGATGGTGTTGAGGCCCTCGACGGCTCCGAAGGCGGCCTCCAATCGCCGTGAGATCATTGTCCATCGTGGATTACGACGCTCGCGGTCGAGCAACACGTCATCGCGAGCATCCGACGGAGTGTGATGCCACAGCCGATCCCAAACCGCGGATGGGGCGGCGGCAGGCGATGATAGGGTCTGCGTCGTCATGCGGCACACGAGCGGGGTACGGAGCGGACCGGCGCTCTTCAGGTTTATCGGACGGCGCCGGGGAGCAGTTGAGGGACTGATGGGCGGTTTCGGCGGGAGGTCACCAGGCAAGCGAAGAGTGATCGAGCGAGTTCCCGCAGGGTCGGCCAGTGCGGACGATATCGGAACGCCTCGGTCAGGTGTTTCACAGCCTCGGCGTTTCGACCGTCCTTGGCCGCCTCGCAGCCCACCTGTCGGCAAGCCTGGGCCAGATTCGTCCGCACGACAGCGCGCTGCTCCGTCGTCAGGTCGCCGAACGTCGCGTCGATGTCCTTAAGCAGCCGGTAGTAGCCGAAGGTGTTCCGCCGCTTGTCCGAACGGGTGATGCTTTGCGGAACGTAATGGTGAATGGACAACGGTTCATCGACAAAGCCGGCCGCCGTGGCGCGGGCGACCTTCAGGTAGAAAAACCACTCCTCGGCGTAGGTGTGATCCACGCGAAAACGGATTGAGTCGCCCAGGACCTCCCGTCGGACCATACCGACGATCGTGGCGATGAAGTACCCGCGGACCAACGTATCGAACAAACCATGTCCAACCACATGCAATGCAGGGGCGACACATTCACCGACGACCCGCCGAGCGAGCGGGAACTTGGCGTCGAACACACTGGCGTGATGGACGCCGTCCAGGTCGATGAACGCGAGGTCGCTGTACACAAATCCCAGCTCGGGGCGCTGGCCGAAGAGCGCGAGCTGCCGTTCGAGCTTCGTCGGGGCGAATTCGTCATCCGAGTCGAGGAAGGCCACAAACCGCCCGGAGCACGCGTCGATGCCCCGGTTGCGGGCAGTGCAACAGCCGCGGTTTTCTTGCGGGAGGTAAATGAATCGCTCGCCGAGCCGCTCGGCGTAGGAGGCCGCAAGCTGGGGCGTGGCGTCGGTCGAGCCGTCATCGACGAGCACGATCTCCCAGTCCGTGAAGGTCTGGGCGAGCACGGAATCCAGCGCCCGCGGCAAAAGGGCCGCACGGTTGTAAGTGGGGATGATAACGGAGACGGTCGGGGGACTCATCGGGCGCAAGTTTCGAGTGACTCGTCGGCGGTCTCGGCCGGCTCGGCGGCGCGATCGGCCAATCGGTCGAATACCGAGGCGAGTCGCCGCGTCAGCTCGACCCGGCTGTAGGGCTCCAAGCGGTCCGGCCCGCAGCCCGCGATGGGACGGCCGTCGGTCAAGGCGTCGAACAAGCGCTCCAGCGCGTCGGCAATCGCCCTCTCGTCGAAGTCCACGGTGAGGCCCGCGGAGCAGGCGCGGACGATGCGTTCGCACTCGCATCCTCGCGGGCCGACGGCAAGGATCGGACGTCCTGAGGCCAGGTATTCAAAGAGCTTGGCCGGAATGACCGAGTCGCCGTTGCGGCCGGTGAGGGACTTGAGGAGCAAGGCGTCGGACGAGCACATCGCCCGGATGGCCTCCTCATGCGGAACGTAATCGACGAACTCGCATGGCACGCCTGTGGCGCGCAATTTCGTCTGAACCGTCTTGTTCGCGTATCCCACGACCCGCAAAAGGAACCGATCGCTGTCCGGGCCAAGGCCCTCGACGAACCTCCGCAAACCACCGAACAACTCCTCGCCGGTCCGGGCCAGTTGGAAACGCCCGACGAAGGTCAATACGAATCGCGAACGATCCGTGGGCTGGGCGCGTACAGCGGTCGAGAAGTCGGCGGGGTCGAAGCCGTTGGTGATCGTTATGAACTTATCCGCACGGTCGGGCACGTGATCGGCGAGGATTTGACGTTGGCGCTGTGACACGGCAATGACCACGTCGGCGGCTTCCAGAATGTCCTGCTCCAATCGGCGATGGGCCGCGCGTCGTTGCGGCGACGGTTCACGATAACGGCAATCGTCGGTCCATAAATCACGGAAGTCGGCGACCCACGGTAGATTCGTGCGGTGTTTCAGCTCCAAGGCGAGCCAGTGGTTGGAGGCGGGGCTGTAGGTCGAGTAGATCACGTTGAAGCGCTCGGTGCGGATTTGTCGGGTTAACGGGCCTACGCTGCGGCGGGCCCAGGCAATACAGTCGTCGGGAAGCAACGTTGCGGCCTGCCAGGCCTCCAGACGCCAATCCATCGCCTCCGCGAACCGCGAGGCTACGGCGGTCAATCCCTCCCCCGCGCGAGCGTTCACGAACCCACGCAAGGATCGGCGCATGGCCAGGATGCCGCTTCCCGCGTTGCGCGGGCACACCACCACCTCCGAGGGCAGTTCGCCGCAAAGCGTCGGATCTCGCGGCAGCCCATCGACCTCGTCGGCCGTCCAGACGGTGGGGAGCCAGCCGAACCGCGGGAGGTACTTGGCGAACTTCGCGGAGCGTTGAACGCCCGGACCGCCGGTCGGCGGGAAGGCGTAGGCGATCATCAGGACCTTCCGGTCGCCGCGTTTCGGTTCCAGGTCGTCAATGGGAAATGACATGGTCGGACTCATCTTGCAACTTTACGATAACGTTCGCCAGGGCGAGATCGCTTTCCGCGCGAACCTTCATTTGATATCGGCCCTTGACGAGCGCGGCTTGACGACGGATTGAGCGAGTGGATCCCACGGGTTGGTTCGACCCGGACCTAGTGCTTCAACGCACCCTAGATTGCGGGTAGCGGGGAGGGCGAGGCTCCTGCC
>CAYQZH010000369.1:0-2898 GCA_964421865.1 uncultured Phycisphaera sp.
ATCCTGTGTTTCCGCTGTCTAATCAATTGTTCCGCGCGAATCCCCCGGGATGGGGAGAACCACAGACCGAGCAGTGGGATCGGGGACACCGACTACCGGACGCGGACCGATCATGCGCGGCGCGTGTCCGTACTCTCTGGCGCTACGTCCTGTCGGACAAGGACCAGCGTTTCGGACCTGGAATCATCTTGATCGCTTTCGGTGGGCTCTTCGGACGCCGTCGAGAACGAGTCGATGGAATCCTACTGAGTGTGTTGATCGTCCAGTTGATGGTATGGTTGTTTGCGACGCATCTCTATGCGCGGTTCGCGGTTCCACTCTTGATTCCCCTGGGAATCTTGGCCGGGCGCGCCGTCATGGGGGCAAGGTCATGGATGCGGCACTCGATGGCCCTCGGCGTCTTGGCGGTCGGCGGAGCCTGGAACTTTACTTTTGCGGCGCGTCTGAACGGACGGGAGGCGCCGGGCGGGGCGCCGGCGTCATTGATCTACGACGGACTTCTCCCCGGGTTCGAGTACTTCGCCGCCGTTAATCACGAATTACCTACGAATGCGAAAGTACTCGTCGTTGGCGATGCGCGAGCCTTTTACTTTCAGCGACGGGCCGATTACTGTGTGGTCTTCAACCAAAGCCCCTTCGTCGACGTTGTTGAGACCTCCGAGGTGGAGGGGGTAGTGCAGTGGTTGCGCGACCGCGGCTATACCCACGTGCTTGTGCACTGGAATGAGATCAACCGCCTTGCACGGACCTACGGCTTTTCATCGGCAATCACGCCGGAGTTGTTCGATCGCCTGACGCGCGCCGGACTGAGGCGGGCGGGCGGGTTTCCGAGTCCCCACTCCGATAGGCGATGGGTGGAGCTGTACGAGGTTCCCGAACGCCTAGAGTCGGTGCCGAATGGCCCACAGATCCGGGAAGACGGGCTTGAACAGTGATTCCTTCAGGAAGTCCACGCCCAGCGAGCCGCCCGTGCCGTGTTTCGCCCCGATGGTGCGCTCGACAAGTTTAATATGACGATATCGCCACTCCTGCAGGCCCTCGTCGAAGTCAGTCATGAGTTCCAGCAGGATCGCAACATTCGGCTGACGACGATATAAGTGAAAGACGCCGTCCTGGACTTGCACGTCGGGCACTGTCGCCGCAGTGGCGTCCTTTTGTCGCAGTTCGCGGGGAATCGCAATCCCGTAATGTTCCAGGAAATTGTAGAAGTGATCGACGACGCTGGGTTCGCCGAGACGCCGTTCGAGGTCACCCCGGTGAGGGGCGGATGCTGCTTGGTATTTCAGCATTTCCGGTCGCTTGTAGCCGAGCGCGAATTCCAACTCGCGGAACAGAGCCGACTGGAAGCCCGAAGCCGTGTCCAGACGATCACGGAAGCTGGTGAACGACATCGGCGTCATGGTCTCCAGGACGTCGACCTGCTGAACCAGCGTCTTCATCACCGTGCGGATGCGCTTAAAAGTGTGAATGGCCGCGTAGAGATCGTTGGTCGTGAAATCGCGCTTAACCTTGTCCAATTCATGCAGAAGCAGCTTGAACCAAAGCTCATAGGTCTGATGGATGATGATGAACAGGGTTTCGTCATGTTCGGGCGGCTCGGAGCGTGGTTGTTGCAGGCGCAGTAGTTCGTCGAGATGAAGGTAATTCCAGTAGGTGAGGGTCATAGCAAATACCTCCATGCGGCCAGCCCCAGCAGGATGAGCACGGCCGCAAGCGTGAAACAAACGATCCGGTTCTGTCGTCGCGCCCGGGCGACGGCCTGCGCATAGGGAGTCCGCGTGAAGGTTACCATCGTGTACAATGGCACGTACCACCGGGGAAACAACTTCGCCAGCAGCTTCTCGCCCTTTTTCTTGAGAAGGAAAAGGCGTGATCCGGTACGATCGCGCATTTCAACAAAATTGGCGACGGCCAGGTCGCCCAACGCGTCCGTGTTCGGCTTGCGAGACCCCTCATACGCCGCGAAGACCCGCCGCCAGTCGGGACGATGCTTCCCCATGCATTCACTGAAGACGAGGACGTCCTCAAATGCGGCATTCATCCCCTGACCGTAGAAGGGCACCACGGCGTGACAGGCGTCGCCCAGAAGGACGACGCGGTCGCCGAGATGCCAGGGACTGCAGCGCACCGTGACCATCGAGCCGACCGGGTTGGCGAAATAATCGTCTGCGAGCGTCGGCATGAGGGGGACGGCATCGGGGAACTGCGTGGCGAAGAAGCGTCTCAGATCATCGGGCGTCCGAATGACTTCAAAACTGTTCGGCCCCCCGAACGGCCAGAAGAGCGTGCAGGTAAACGACCCGTCGGCGTTGGGCAGTGCGATCATCATAAAGGATCGCCGCGGCCAGATGTGCAACGCATTCTTCTCCAATGCGAACCCGCCGCTCGGGGCAGGCGGAATGGTCAACTCCTTATAGCCGTGTTCGAGGTAGGTTTGACTGTAATCGAACCGATCCAGCTTCTGCATCGCCCGGCGCACCGCGGAGAAGGCCCCGTCCGCGCTTGCAACAATGTCACCGCGGGCTTGAGTCGTACAGGCGGTCTTGGTGTCCAGGAGCGTGACGTCGCCCGTGTGGACGTCAATAGCCGTGCACTTGTGGTGAAAATGGAGGCGGACATTAGGGTACCGCGCGGTGGCATTCAGCAAAGCAACGTTGAGGCCGCCGCGGGATACGGAATTGATCGCCTGGGAATCACGGACGCCGTAGGACTGGAACGCAACGGAGCCGTTGATGGCGTGAATCATCCGCCCGCGCATGGGGACGGCCATTCGCATGACCTCATCGGTGAGCCCGACGGGTTCCATGGCGCACAGTCCGCGGTAGGACAGTGCGAGATTAATGGACTTTCCGCGGCCGATCTCGGCAGTCCGCAGGTCGTCACGCATCTCATAGACAT
>CAYQZH010000370.1:0-2870 GCA_964421865.1 uncultured Phycisphaera sp.
CAACAACGCCGAAACACCCTTCCTTCCATCACCGAGCCACTTTGTGGGTAAGGATGAAGGCCAAAGCCTGCGGCTCAGTCAGCGTTTGCAGGCCAGAAGCTGCTCGACCACGTAGACCTGGTCGTCGTAGGTCAGGTCCAGACCGGACGGCAGGTACAGGCCGCTCCGACCCAACTCGTCGCTGACGGGGTAGGTGCCCCTCAGGTCCGGCCAGCGACGATGTCCGCCCTGGAATACCGGTTGGCGGTGCATCGGCATGAAAAACGACCGCGTCTCGACGCCCTGCGCCGCCAGCGCGTCCTGAACTCTTGTCCTGAGCCTCGAAGGATCGGCTCTCGTGCGACCGAAGGAGTCTTTGAGCACGATGCCGTACATCCACCACACCGGTTCGCAGCCGACGCCGTGCGCGGGACGTTGAAGGGTCATCTCGTCGGCAAGCAGCTCCTCGTACACCGCGGCGATCTCGCGTTTGCGGCGGACCTTCTCGTCGAAGCGCTCGCATTGGGCAAGTCCGATCGCCGCCTGAATGTTGGTCATGCGGTAGTTGAACCCGACCTGATGATGGACGAATCGCTCTTCGCCGAAGGCCTGGTTGCGCAGCAGCGCGGCGCGTTCGGCGATCTCGCGGCGCCGGGTGACCAACATGCCCCCCTCGCCGGTGGTGATGATCTTGTTGCCGTAGAAGCTGAAGCACCCCACGTCGCCGATGCCGCCGACGGTCCGCCCGCAGTAGGTCGCCCCGTGCGCCTGGGCCGCGTCCTCGATCACGTGCAGATCGTGACGCCGGGCGATTTCGCAAATCGCGTCCATGTCGCACGGGTGGCCGTACATGTGCACGACCATGATCGCCTTGGTTCGCGGGGTGATCCTGGCCTCGATGAGCGCCGGGTCGATGCACCAGGTATCCGGTCGGACATCGACGAGCACCGGCGTCGCCCCCGTCAGGCAGACCATGTTGGCCGACACGATCAGCGTGAACGCGGGAATGATGACCTCGTCGCCGGGTCCGATCTCCAGACATTCGAGGGCGAGGTGGATTGCCGCCGTCCCGCTGCTGCACGCCACTGCGTAGGGCGCTCCACACAGCGCTGCGAACCGCGCCTCGAACCGCGGAATGTACTCTCCGAGCGACGAGACCCAGTTCGTCTCCAGGCACTCAGCGACGTACTCCGCCTCCCGACCGTCCAGAACCGGCGTACAGACGGGGATCGTGCGATGCGGCGTTTCGGTCGCGAGACTCATCGAACCGCTTTCCGGGCGCGGCGTCAGCGCGACGAGCGCCCTCTCGCGTTCGCGGTGCGCACCCGAAAAGGCTATCGGCTTTAGGATGCCGCCGGCTGCATCGGGCAGCGGCACGACGATCCGCGCAGAGATCCGCGCAGACGCAACTCTCCGGACACAGCCCTCGGGACGGAGGAGTGATCGACCGGCCTGGGCAATGCCCCGGCGCGCGGCGTCAGTTTCACTATCTTTACGTGCCGAAGTAAACCCAGACTACACATTGTCCTATAACAACCGAAGCAACGATGCTTTTTCTCGGACCAATCGACCTCAGCCGGCCCACATTCGCAGCGACAAACGTCGGTAAGGAACTCGGGGGCGTGGGTATCGATGATCAGGACTCGCGCGGCGGGATGGTCGAGTGTCGGTCGGCGGTTCTCGATTGCCGCCATCGGCGTCCCGTTGCCGTGTCCAGTACGGGAGAGCTTAGGGCGCTTTGCGCTTCGGCTCGAACGTGAAGTCGAGTGTCTTGGTTTCGCCGGGAACAAGGTCCACTTTGGTTTGCAACGTCCCGAACGTCTCGTGCCAGGCTTCGAAAGTGTACTTCCCCGGCGGCACGTCCGGGAGCTTGAACGAACCGTCCTCGCCGGTCACTGCAACGAAGGGATGATCGAAGACCGCGATCCAGGCCTTCTCCCAAGGATGAAGATCGCATTTCACCCTGAATGGCGGCTCGGCTTTAAGCGTGACATCGTTCTGAAGGCCCTGCCTGGGTTGGCTAAAGTCGATTCCCTGATTGGTCTTGCAAAGGAAGTGCACGGTGTGATGTGTCGGGTCGCTGTTGCGCAACGTCAGGGTCTGCCCCCCGTCACGGGTGACGTGATAGATGTCGCCATCGTGTATCCATCACGGGGGGTAATGCCCAAAGCCCCCGTACGAGACGCGCTGCATCCGGCCGTGGCGGGCTTCTACCGAATGGATTACTTGCTGACCCGGAATTGCCGCCACCTGGCCAACGCGAACAAGTTTCGACGTATCGAGGCCGTAAACGCGCCACTGGGCCTGGCGTCTCCGTTGCTGGTGACTCCGTATCAGCCTCGACCGTGGGAGGCAGACGAATGAAAACGGACAGTCCGATTGTCGACGAGGTGCGGAAACGAGCGCAGGAAATCAGCGAACGGTACGGACATGATCTTCGAGCCTATGCACAACACTTGAAAGAGATCGAGGATCGATATCGTTCTTGAGTCGTGAGCCAAATCACTGTTGTCGCCGCCTGGGAAGGTACGCCGTCGAACAAGCGATAGTGCGTAGTGTCGAATCATCGACCCGACACGACGTGAAACCAATCGGGGCCCGGTGGGCGTGATGCTCACCGGGCCCTTTTGCGGGGCGGCTTTTGGGGGGGAGGTGTCAGATCGCGCGTTGAGGACTTCCCCTAGGACGGGTATCATTCTTGGTGTCATGCGTGCAGAAGAGTTGAGACAGCTTCTAGACCGGCGCCCGTTCGTTCCGGTTCGCTTGTATTTCAGCGACGGGACGGCCTTCGAGATCCGTCATCCGGAGATGGCCTTTCTTACGCGCTCCACGGTTGAGATCGGGATTTCCGAAAAAGAGGGGGTGCGAATCTTCGATCGCGTGATTTATTG
>CAYQZH010000371.1:0-2867 GCA_964421865.1 uncultured Phycisphaera sp.
GAAGACCCCGCGCTTGCACCTTGGGTTGTGAACTGCCTTGAATGATCCCGTGCGTTCAACGAGCTGTCAGCGGTGCTTGCAGCGGAGGGCCCGAAAGACCACGGGGTTGACGGCGTCGATCCTTTGGCGCGACAATATCCGCCGGCGCGGCGATGGACGCCCGGCTCGGTGCTCCCCAGCAGGCGCCGGACGTCATCGGCAGGGGAGCGCGGCCTACCTCGGCTCGTCGGGCGGGCTCTGCGATTTGGCTTGAATGACCCGGGACTCACGTTGTCCACTCTTGCACCCGCTTCGACGCGCCCATCGTCGCGACGTGTTTGGCTCCTCGCGATGGCCGCCACGCTCGCCTTAGCGGCGTGGATTCGGTTCGAGGAGTTGACCGCGCGTCAGCTCTGGATTGACGAAGCGGCCACGTTCTACTGCGTTCATCACTGGGACGCGTGGCCCGTGGACGGGCCGGACCGCGACCGCGAAGTGACCCACCGGGCGTACTTCTTCCTGCTTCGTTTGTGGACCCAGGCCTTCGGCGACGACGCGTGGGGACTGCGGAGTTTCTCCGCGGCGATCGGGGTCATCACCGTCGCGGCGATCGGACTCGTCGCGGCGAAACTGTGCGGACCTTGGATCGGTCTGGCGGTTGCGTTCTTGGCGGCGGTCCATCCGCTGCACATCCATTATAGCCAGGAGGCCCGGGCGTACAGTCTGTGGTGTCTGGAAATCACACTGCTCGTCTATTGGCTCCACGCGGCAACTTCCACCGGGCGATTCGCCTATTGGGTCGCCTACGCCGTGGTGGGGTGGATCGCACTCAAGACGCACGACTACACGATCTTTTGGCTGCCGGCCACGGTTTGCATGGTGCTCGGCGCGCCGGCACGCGGCCGGGCGTTGCGATCCTGGTTCACCGCCCACGCCGCGATCCTCTTGGCCATCGCCCCGTCGATGTGGTCGTTCCTGCAAACGCAGGTCGGCGGCGGATCGAAGAGTTGGATCCGCCGAGAATGGCTGGCCTACCCGCCGTTGCTGGCCCTGCCGAAATCCCTCTGGGCCATGCTTGCGTCGGGGTCTTACCCGAACTACTTGGGTCCGTTGGCGGCCGTGTCACGATATGACACCTCGCCGTTGAACGTCGGGTCCGTGTTCCTCATTCGATGGGGACCGGCGGCCTTGATTGCAGGGGGATTGGTCGCGGTCTTGTGGTCGTGGGCCGCCTCGCAACGACATTCACGAACTACCCAAACTGGGGAAGCCACAATCGACAACCGACCATCGGCCACAGGCAATTGGCTAGTAGCGGCGGCGGGGCTGGTGTTTCTCTTGATCGCGTTTGCGTTCTCGTGTGTGGTCTACCCTTCGTATGTCGTGGGCCGGTATGACCTCGCCGCTTGGCCTTGCGTAATGATCGGCACGGGGGCGCTGGTCGGCGCATGGGCGCGGAACTTCGGCGGCGTCCGTCGGCGGGCCGTCGCCGGGGTGGGGGCGACGGCGGCGCTGGGGATGTGTAGTCTGTGGACGGTTCTCGGCGCGCGGGCCGTGCCGATTCAAAACGACATTCCTGAACGGGCCCGATTCGTCGTCGAGCATACGGGGGCGGACGATCTCTTCGTCTCCGTCTCCATGTACAAATGGTTTATGGCGTATGAATGGGAGCGATTGGGGTTTCATCCGAAGGTGATCTCCTTTCCGCCGGAGCATGACCGGCAGTTGGGATGGGAGGATGCGGAAGCGGAACTGGCGGCGCCGCAGCGCCTGGCCGCCGGGGTTGAGGAGGTCGTGCGGAGAGTCATGCAGACGTTGGATCGCGGGGAGCGTGTTTGGCTCCTCGCCCACGGCGCGCCCCACGGCCCGCGGTGGGAGGTGGACCGGATGCTCTTCGCCGCACTGCGCGCCGCGAAGATCGACATCCAACCGCTGGACGAATGGACGGGGCTGGCGCGACTGCAATGGCTATCCGTTGCTGGACAGCCATGACTTTCGCAGCTTCGGGCGAGCCTCGTTTGGCCGCGAGAGACGGAATGTTCACGGGAGGCATGGAGTCGCAAACGCAGAACCGGTACGCTGCTCGGTTGATCGTTCCGCCTTGTTCGGGCACAGGGCATCTGGGAAATGTCGGCTAGAGACTCAGGAAATGGGAAGTCTCGGATGAAAACAACGGGGGCCTCTCCTTTGCGAATCTACCTGATCAACCCACGAAACTCGACTATTTCACTGGTCAACACCCAACACAACCGGCTTAACAAGTACCGGATCTGGAAACCCCTGGGTCTACTGGTGCTGGCACGAGTGACGCCGCCCGAGTGGGACATCGAGGTGATCGACGAGAACCTGGGCATCCCGGATTATTCCTCGATGCCGCGCCCCGATCTCGTGGGGCTGACCGCATTCACCTCGCAAGCGGACCGCGCCTATGAACTCGCCACGAACTTCCGCAGTCAGGGCATTCCCGTGGTCATGGGCGGTATCCATGCGACGATGTGCCGCGACGAAGCCCTGGAGCGCGTGGATTCGGTGGTCACCCATGAGGGCGAGGAGGTTTGGCCGCAGGTCCTCCGGGACGTTCGGGCGGGCACGCTCAAACGGGTCTACGACGGCACGGGCGTCGAGGTGCAGAGGATCCCCGCGGCACGGCACGACTTGCTGACCAAGGGCTATGCCTTTGGTTCGATTCAGACCACACGCGGCTGTCCGCTCAACTGCAGTTTCTGTAGCGTGACCGCCTTCAACGGGAACCGCTTCCGGCTTCGCCCGGTCAGAGAGGTCATCGAGGAATTTCGTCTGGTGAGTGAACGGATGATCCTCGTCGTCGACGACAACCTGGTCGGCACGACCAAACAGCACCTCGCCCGCAGCAAGGAGCTGTTTCGCGC
>CAYQZH010000372.1:0-2819 GCA_964421865.1 uncultured Phycisphaera sp.
CCTCGTTCCAAAGGTCATCGATGTACTCGCACCGAAGGAAGCCAAAGAACCGTTGTGCGTGCTGGTCATGTTCGAGTCCAGGATCAAACAGCGTGGCCTCGTGCACGGCGCGCCGCGATTTGATGAGAATCCCGCCCTCGCGGAACTTCTTACCTTCATTTTCCAAAGGCCTCCGCGCGCGCCTGATGACCAGTTTTGCAGCCACATCCGGGTACCCCGGAAGCTTGAGAGACTCTTTGACCCGTTCCACTGCGTCCGGTGGATGATACTGGACTCGATCCCGACGATCCTGGGTTATATCGACCAGGTAGACCTCGCGATCGGGATCTTGGACAATGTCGCGCAGGGGAACGAGGAGCGACAACTTCTTCAACATCGTGTCGTGTTGTGGGATTTTCACGGCATACGTCGGTTCGATCTCAACAGTGACGAGCGTCCCGGCGCCGCTCGGAATGCTGAGCTTCTTGCGATGGGCGTCGGACACTTTTTCGTTCTGCCCTTCTCCGATAAACTCTCCTTGCGAAGTGATCTGACGGACAACGTACCGGTTGTGCTCATCGATCGATTCGAACACGACTTTCCCCAACACAGCAATGTCTTTAGCGCCGCGTGAGTTCGTGCCGCGGACGTCAGCGCCATCGGCTAACCCTGAGCTTCTTCGGTCGCCGAGCTTCTTTAGTTTGTTGTCGATCTCGTTGTGCGCGATCCCCCCTGCGAAGTCGCGAACGCGGAGGATACTAGGTGTTTCCTTCCTCCGTCGCTCGATCTCTATCTCTATGCGACCGCGGCTCTTACGTTTGGCATAGGCATCATCTGCATTGGTAACCAATTCGACAATGGCATCATAGACGTCTCGGATTGCTGACCGGGCATTCTGATGCCAGTACCGTAGATTGCTGGTGTCCAAACGAGTACGGGGAAGTTCGGGGGACATTGACTCCTCTCCTATGACTTGACGTCGGCCTGAGAAATTCTTCGCAATAATTGCTCGCATCGGTTTGCAAACTCCAAAAGTCCGGTTTCCTTTGCCAATTCTGCTTGGTTGCGTAGGGTCGCAAATCGCTTCGCCCAGACAGTTTCCTCTGCATCGACTCGGCAGCGCAGCAGTTCCGCCAGTTCACCAATTTGGAGTGAAAACGCGTCTCCATCGGCTAAGAAGCGCTCGAAAAGGCCGCTTCCCCGAACGCGTTCAATCGCCCGTAGGACTTCTTGACGATCCCTGCGAATCGGGCGATCTCCGAGCGCATTGCGAATCCGACTCTCATTCTCGACGATCCAATGCGCGCCTGCCTGCGTTAACTCCCATCCGTCAATCGTTTGCGCGCCGCTTGTCGCCTTCGCCTTGCCTGCTCTGCCAGCGACGAAGAGGTCGCCGAACTCCCCCATGCGTAGGCGGATCAGGTCCTTGCGAACGACCTCCTTGTCCGGGTACTTCCGATGTTTGAGCCAGGAAAACGCGTCGGGTGCAACGGAGAAGCAACGGAGCGCAACGTCTTCTGTGTGTACACGGCGTGACGCGGCTCCTTCTAGATGCAAGGCGTAGAGGACGATTTCCCAGTTTCTCAGCGATGTAGACACTTCGGTACGCGTCCTATTGGGTTCAGTCAACGATCAGCGAACGCCGTAGGCCCAGATCGATGCCGCGAGCCTGATGTTGCGTTGGATACTACGCCGTGGACAAGAGCAGCCACTCCTGCTGGACATTCGCCTCCATCTTCGAAGCGTTCGGTGGCGTATATCCCTGCCGTCCGTGCTGCTTCACGAGTCCCGTCGATTTTAGCCAAGCCAGGGCGACGTACACCTGATATCCGGGCATCTCACCACCGTCCTGCGGGTCTTTCAGCGGCAGCAGGTCTTCGACGGTAAACAGCTTGCCATTGCCGGAGCGTCGGGCGATCGCGGCCGTGAGGGCGTCGACGACGCGGCGCGGTGCCTTGTGTTCGTATTCCGCCTTCTCCTTCTTCGACCACCCGATTTTAACGAGTTGCTCGCCTCGGCGGAAGAAACGAGGATAGTCGCCCTTTGCGGGCGTGCGACGCCATCGACGGGCGGGCGGCCGTTCCCGCGACGGCACTGGGGATTTCTCCGGCAGAGGCGGATCGCTGACCAAGTCGCCGACCGCCCTCGCCCACCCCATGACCTGTTCCGCGGTTTTGTACTCGCCGTTGGCGGCCGCAGTACCCACAAGCTCGCGGAGTTTCCTTTCCGCTGCGGACACTACCTGTATAGCTTGTTTCGTTATATCCATATCTGTATACTACACCGAAAGTATGGGTTGTCAAGGATTTTCTGCAAAAATTCTCCGACGGGTACGCCGATCGCAGGGGCGGGTTCGCCCGCGTGGGGCGGCCTCGCTCCACCCGTGGCTAAACTCTTTCGCCCCGCCGGGGCTGCCGCGCGGCTCCCGGCTTGCCGGGATCGCGACTCTGGTCCGGACCCCCCTTTGTCCCCCCTTGGCAAGGGGGGAGGTTGTGGGGGGGGTTGACGCTATCCGGGGGTGGCGTCCGCCGTGGGCGGACTTGACCCCCGGCTACTATCGTGGACCCCTTCGGGGTCAAGCGTCGTGTCGCTGCCGCTCCACGCTCTGATCCGCGCCACCCGCGAGGGGCGGCACCAAAGTTTCCTCCTGCGATTCGTGAGGTGTCCGCGGGCTTGCCCTTTACGCTTCGGGTAGAGGGGAGCCGCCGCGCGGCTCCCGGCGTGCCGGGATCGCGAGTCGGGTCCGGACCCCCCTCTGTCCCCCCTTGGCAAGGGGGGAGGTTGTGGGGGGGTTGACGCTATCCGGGGGTGGCGTCCGCCGTGGGCGGACTTGACCCCCG
>CAYQZH010000373.1:0-2803 GCA_964421865.1 uncultured Phycisphaera sp.
GTTCGCGGGCGATCCAATTTCCCATTCGAGCCTGAAAGGCTCGTCTTGGACGTGTGCCCTGGGAGGCCCAGACGACCCTTACAGGGTCGACTTTTCTCGCGGTGACTGCTAACCGGTTGCGGCGTCCGCCTGCCTTAGAACATGCCTCCGGTCTGTGGAAAGTCCGAAGGGAAAAACCTGCCCACAGTCCTGACGCCACCCAATCCGAAGCCCAAGCGCCAGCGCGGGGCCGTCGGCCCTTGCCGGTGCACCGGCAAGGGCGATGGAAGCCACCGATCCGCTAAACCTCGCCAAGAATTCCGCGTACAGTGGCACTTTTAGCTTGCGTGGTCGATGGGCGCTCGTTAGAATGCCGGGTTATCGGAATTGTGCCGGAGCGGGAATCGGGCCGGAAGCCAACGCGCACCCGCCTGTGTAGCGCCGCCTCTTGTGGGCGGCGCATCATGTTCGCGCGGGTCCGGACGCTCGGGTTGTTTTGGCGTCCCTCATTCCCGCACGGGCCGTTCGACGAGCAAAGCAAAGTAGGGTCCGCTCCGCGGACCGCTAGCGCGTCAATCGTTGGACAAATGGTCCGCATCCCGGCGCGCCGGGAGACCCTACGCGGGGATGGAGGATCGATTATGGAAGCCTCAAAGGCCGCCTTAGACGAACGGATTGATGATCTCGAGCGGTCTGGGCGGCGACCGGCCGGGAAGGTCCTCGGAGGACAACCGCGTCACCCCGGCGTCCAGACAGGCGGCGACGATCATCGCGTCCCAGAAAGACCACTGATGCTCAACATGCAAAGACCTGGCGCGTTCGAGGATCGACGGCGTGGGAAGTACCAGCGGGAAGCTACGCAAGTGGTGGGCAAGTTGGTCCCATGCCTCCGCCGCGGTGAAGCCGTAGTCGACGAGCTTCCGCGAGACGGCGATGAACTCACAGGCTACCTGCCACAGCAAAACGCCGCTTTCCGCAGCGAGCAGCAAATCCAGTGCGATGCGCTGTTTGGCGGGCGTTCGAGGATGCGCGGCGTAGATCAGGATGTTGGTATCGAAGGTGATCGCCGCTCGTGCAGCTCATCGCGGGTAGGCATTGGCCCTCCGTACGAAAGCGGGCTTTTCTTGAGCCGGGCGATTAACGCATGGCGCGCAGCTTCACGCTCGGCCTCGGTTCTTCCGTCGATCGCCTCGATGGTGAGACGTACGCGTTGCCCCTCGGGCAGGTCGAGGCTGTCAAGGGGTTCCAGCACCCCGTGCGAATAAATGGCTTCCACGATTTTGGTCATGACGTTCAGGGATTATACGAACCCAGGGCGGGGCTGTATAGCCCCTTTTCAAGGAAGTTCGTGATGCGACTGATAATCGTAGCGACGGCGGCGGTCCTCTTCGGGGGCTCCGTCTAGGTGAGCGCGGACGCGGCCGTGGTCGGCGGACGGAGCAACGCAGAGGCAAAATAACGGAGCGGACGGCAACCACGCCGTCTTTGGTCATTCGGATCTTTGGAGGCATGGAAAAATGAACAGCAAGAAACATGTTGGAGGATAGTGTCCGCTGATGGGCGTCGTGGTTGTGGGAGCGATGGCGCTCGGCGTCAGCGCCCTCGCCGCGCCTCGTCCGCTCCTCTCCCCTCCGTATGTGTTTAGCGTCCCAGAGGGACGTGACGAGAATAGCCCACCGATTCATCGGTGGGAAAAGGCGCGTCAATACGAGGCCTAGTCCCGGAGGGACGACTGAAACAGGCATACCAAGGCTCAGCCGTCCCTACGGGACTCAGGCTTTCTACGAATTCGTTCCCCCGCGTTGAAACGCGGGGCTAAGTTCAGGCGTGCCTCCGGCACGAGAAATAAGGCACGCTAAACACCTACTGAGGGGAGAGGGTAGGTCGCCGCGGCGACTCGCCGAACTAGAGGGTGCTCCACGTCTTCACACATGGGGTCACGAGTCGGCGCGACCATTGTCGTCGCCTCCGAGCCTAATAAGGGATCGAGTTTCACTGTAACCATTCCCAGTCCGTCGGACGGCGTGACGCTGCGGACGTAGTCCACTTTTTTCTTTTTTCTTGCACTTCTGCCCGCACCTTGTTACCATTCGACGTTATCGGATGTTAGTCGGAGAAGCGGATCGAGCTGGGGCGGTTTAGGCGCCGTTTTTCATGCGGTTTCCTCGCTTCGCGAACCGGCGTGCCGTATAAAATTCGCACAAGGTTTTCCGGCGAACGGTCGGTTTCCAACTCACCGAGGGACGACCATGCGTCGCTTGCGACATCGGCCACAAGGCACAGCGGACGCCGTGCGGTTCGTGGCGGCGGCGCCCGTCACAAGTTCGATCCGCGTATCTCAACACCCCACACGGTTCCAGCAAACGGGAGAGAAAAAATGAGACCGAGACGTTCAACCATTCCGTTCCTCGTACTCCTTGCACCGGTTGTATTCGTCGGTAGCGCCCTGGCGCCGGCCGATAGCGCTGCCGCGGCGCCGGGGAACATCGTGTGGGATTCCTCTGCCACAAGTCCTGATCGCACCACGCGGTCCTTGAGGTTCCGGGTGAATCCGCCGGTCACCGCAACGGGAGCGCCGGGGCAGGACGCCATCAAGGTCACCATGATCGACTTGCAGAATCCCGTTCCGCCGAACGCTCCGCGCTGTCCGCCGCCCAACTTTGGATGCTGGGAGGCGGGAGCTGCTTGCGGAAGCGTCGTCCCCGACGGCCCCAACGTCAGGGCTTGTACTGGTACGGGTGAAGCCAATGGTTGCGCCCGCTGGGTGGGCAAGCCGGCGACGTTCCTCGAAGCCCAGAACCAACCGACCTGGGGCAAATACCGT
>CAYQZH010000374.1:0-2785 GCA_964421865.1 uncultured Phycisphaera sp.
CCGTCTCGCTAAGGTTCATCGCCCGCCCGATCGCGCTGCCGGCGTCGGCGATCGCCGCGGACGAAGCGATCGATGGGATCTGCGTCCTCCACGCGAGTGTCCAGGCCACGACCCTTGACGCCGAGGGAACCGTGCGGGCGTACCAGGGGCTGTCGGTGGCCGAACGGGCCTTCCGCAGCTACAAAACGGTGGACTGGAAGGTGCGTCCCATCCACCACGGTCTGGCGGAACGCGTCCCGGCGCACGTGTTTCTGTGCATGCTGGCCTACTACGTCGAGTGGCACATGCGCAAGGCGCTGGCCCCGTTGCTGTTGGAGGATGAAGACAAGAAGAACGCGGAGGCCGAGCGTTGCTCGATCGTCGCCCCGGCCCGGCGCTCCGCCGCGGGGCGCGTCGCCAGGCCGCTCACCGTCGTACGGCAGACGACCTACCCGTGCACAGCCTCCAGACCCTGCTGAGTTACGTCCCTTCCCCCGCGGGAACTTCGGTTTAGTATCCTACAGCCCAACATACGCGCATCCTGCGCGCATCTTTTGGTTGCGGCCACAGGCCGCCTTGGGGTCTGATCCGCGCGGGGGGGTTGGGCTACCACTGAGCTTCCTCGAAGGCCCCCAGGCGCGGGGCGGTCCTCACCGGGCGGGCCTTCAGAATGGCGTTCGCGAGGGTGAGATCGGCCTTGGTTGTGATTTTCAAGTTCGTAGCATCGGAAACAACGACGGCGACCGGATGACCGGAACGCTCGACGAGCTGGGCGTCGTCGGTGATCTCGTCGCCTTCGCGCTCGGAGAGACTCCCGTAGGCGTTCAGCAGAAGATCCTTGCGGAACACCTGTGGCGTCTGAGCCTCGTAGAGACCGGCCCGGGTCGGAGTCTCTTCGATGACCATCGACGCGGCGACGCGCTTCACGGTGCCGAGGATCGGTGCGGCGAGGATGGCGGCGCCGGTCTTGACGGCCTCGGCAAAGACGGCGTCGATCAGGTCCGAGGTCACGCAAGGACGAGCCACGTCGTGGACGGCAATGAACTCGGCCTGCTCGGAGACGACTTTAAGCGCGGCGGCGACGGTGTCGCAGCGCCGCGCCCCCCCTTCCACGAGTTTCACGCCCATGAAGCCCAAGTTCGCGCCGTAGGTCGTCTTCATGGCGGCCAGGTCTTCGGGAGCGACGGCGAGAATGGTCTGACACACGTCCGGGCGACTGATGAAATGTTCGAGCGTTCGCAGAAAAACGGGGCGGCCGTCGATTTTGGCGAAGGTCTTTTTCTCGGCCCCGCCGAAGCGCTCGGCCTTACCGGCGGCCGGGATGATGACGCAGTACTTCGGCATGGCCGCTGTCTACCACGCCCCGTGCCCTGCGGCAACCGTCGGCGTGCGCCGGACGAATCCTGCACCTAAACGCGGGACGTATTCTCCCCCAAGGGCCCAATCCGGATTACAGTAAACCCGCCCTGGCGACAGTCGCAATTGAGTCTCAGTCGAACGGGCATGGCTCGCGCGCCGCAGCGCGATCCCGCTGAAAGGGCGGGTGGAACTCAAGGTTAAAGCAAGGAGCGCACAGGCATGCAAGGGGAATGCCCCAAACGATTGTCCTTCCTCGACCGCTTCCTCACCCTGTGGATTTTCCTGGCCATGGCCGCGGGGGTGCTGGGCGGGTGGCTCTACCCGGCTGTCGAAGGATTCCTGAACCGCTTCCAGGTCGGCACGACGAACATCCCCATCGCCATCGGTCTGATCCTGATGATGTATCCGCCGCTGGCGAAGGTGAAATACGAGGAACTCGGCGACGTGTTCCACAACACCCGTGTGCTCGCCCTGTCACTCGTACAGAATTGGATCATCGGACCCGTGCTCATGTTCGCGCTGGCCATCTTGTTTCTGCGCGACTATCCGCAATACATGGTCGGCCTCATCATGATCGGCTTGGCCCGGTGCATCGCCATGGTGATCGTGTGGAACGAGTTGGCCCACGGCGACAGCGAGTATGCCGCCGGGCTGGTGGCCTTCAACTCCGTGTTTCAGGTGTTGTTCTATTCGGTCTACGCCTGGCTGTTCATCACTGTTCTGCCGCCGCTGTTCGGTCTGACGGGAGCCGATGTGCACGTGACGATCGGCCAAATCGCTCAGAGCGTGTTCATCTACCTCGGCATCCCGTTCCTGGCCGGTCTGCTCACGCGGATCCTCTTGCTCCGGCTCGCGGGTCGGGAATGGTACGAACGCAGGTTCATCCCGCGAATCTCGCCGATCACGCTGATTTCGTTGCTCTTCACCATCGTGGTGATGTTTTCGCTCAAGGGCGAGAAGATCATCCAGCTTCCACTGGACGCGGTCCGCATCGCCATTCCGCTGTGCATCTACTTCGTGCTGATGTTCCTGGTTTCGTTCTGGATGGGCAGGAGAATCGGTGCGGATTATTCGAAGACGGCGACCATCGCCTTCACAGCGGCCAGCAACAACTTCGAGTTGGCCATCGCCGTGGCGGTCGCCGTATTCGGCATCCAGCACGGCGCCGCCTTCGCGGCCGTCATCGGTCCGCTCGTCGAAGTGCCGGTCCTGGTCAGTTTGGTCAGCGTAGCGCTCTGGTTTCAGCGAAGATACTTCGCCGTCTCGACGAAGCCGGTCCTCAACGGGTAGCTCCTGACCGGTCCGGGGCTTGCCCCGCCGTTACCCTCCGAAACCGCCCGCAAACGCCCCGCGACGCCGCTGCCGCGCCGTCGTCTAGCAGCCCGTGGTGAAAGTCTCTTGACAGGCATGGTATAGTCATCGCGGGATTGGGTGCAAGCGTCACGGG
>CAYQZH010000375.1:0-2746 GCA_964421865.1 uncultured Phycisphaera sp.
AACACGAGGGGATCAAGGACACGATCGAGTCGATCGTGGTGGCGTTGATCCTGGCCTTCGTATTTCGGGCGTTCGTGGTGGAGGCGTTCGTGATCCCCACGGGGTCGATGGCCCCGACGCTGTACGGGGCGCACGGGACGATCCTGTGCGAGGCTTGCGGGACGGAGTTCGCGTACGGGGTGCGGGATTTAGACGACACGCGGCCCGTGACCCCGGTGCGGACGACGGCCAGCGCCGTCTGCCCCAATTGCAACCATGCCAATACCCGTCTTCCCATTAGCGACGAGCAAGGGAACGCGGAAAAAGGCGACCGGATTCTGGTGTTGAAGTGGCCTTTCGATCTCGGCGGGCCGATGCTCGACCCGGCGCGGTGGGACGTGATCGTGTTCAAGGACCCGGCCGATGGAACGACCAACTTCATCAAGCGCTGCGCCGGACTGCCCAACGAGGTGTTGATGATCCTCGATGGGGATGTGTACACCGCCCCGACCGGCGAGTTGTCGCCGGAGACGCTGGCGGAACTCGATCGGAACCGGCATGAGAAGTACGAGTTCACCGAGGAGCGACGGTCGGGAGCGTTGGCCCCCTTGTCGGGCTCGGTGTACGACGAACTCGACAGGAAGCTGCGAATCGCCCGGAGGACTCACGTCGCCCAACAGCCGTTGTGGTTCACGGTCTACGATCACGATTACCCGCCGCAGAGCTTGGAGGACAACCAGCCGCGTTGGGCGGCGGGGCTGCGGAAGGCATCGGGCTGGGACGCGGCGAGTCGCCGGGTGCGGTTTCAGAATCGGGGAAACGCGGCGGACTACATCGAGCTTGCCCACAAGGAAATCCTTGCGACGTGCGCGTACAACATTCACGCGGGTCGGGCGCCGTGGGTGTCGGACCAACGGGTGCGGTCCGTGTTGACGCCCGGCGGAACGGCGGGGCGAGTGTTGATTCGGCTGTCCAAACTGGGGCGAACTTTCTGGGGCGTTGTGGGGATGGACGGATCGGTCGGGGTCCAGGAGGCGAATGAAACGCCGGGTGACGTAGCAGGGTTGAAGATGTCCAAGCAGCTTGCCCCGTTCAGGCCGGGCAAGGCCATCGAGATCAGCTTCGAGAACCTGGACTATCGACTGGGACTTAGCGTAGGCGGGGAGGAAGTGTTGGCCAGTTCGTCGGACCCCGAGTCGCCGGATTACTACGGCCCGAACGTCAAAGCCCTGCGCCAGATGCGCAAAGAGACGCCGGGTTCACCGCCGCGAATCTATGCCGAAGGCGGCGACTTTGAGTTGACCCATCTCGGGGTCGAGCGCGACGAGAATTACTTTAACGATACGACCCATGCCGCGCTGCCGACGCTGCCTTGGGCCCCGCTAGGCGGTTGGGGAGGCCGGGAGAGTCCCGTCCTGCTTCGTGAACATGAGTACTTCATGCTGGGGGACAACACCTCGGCCAGCAAGGACTCGCGCCTGTGGGACGTGGTCGGCCCACATCTCAAGGATCGCGGCGAGGCCTTCCAACTCGGCACCGTGCCGCGCGATCAACTCATCGGGAAGGCGTTCTTCGTCTATTGGCCTAGCGGGCATCGCTTGGATTGGCTGCCGATGTTCAGCCGCTGGGGCCTGGTCCCCGACGTGGGGCGCATGCGGTGGATTCGATGACCCACCCCCGACCCGAGACAGTCCCGGCGTAACTCACTCGCCCTCGCGGACTGAAAGACTGAACAACAGCCGTCGGCAAGCGCAGCGCCTCCGTATGGTCTTCGATCCTCGCTATCTTTGGAAGTGACCGAGTATATGCGACCCTTTCAGGGTCGTCGTGGTGGGAAACGATCCTGTCCGGTGGCGGCGTCCGCCAAAGGCGGACTTGCCACCGGCTACGATAGCGCAGGCTTTCAGCCTGCTTGGGTCGAGAATGGTTCAGCCGGCTTCGGTCGAGTCGGTGTCTTTCCGTGTTCTGAGCACCAGCCTGAAAGGCTGAGCGACAGTAGCCGTGGACAAGCGCAGCGCCGCCCACGGATCACGTCAACCCCACGTTTCATCCGACCCTGAAAGGGTCGGATACGCGGCGCGGGATTCGCCGAATCACTTCGGCACAACGAAGTAACCGAACACCATCGACACCAATCACGTCGGGCAGCCTGAAAGGCTGCTGTGGAGTAGCCGTGGGTCAAGCGAAGCGCTACCCACGGAATCGTCGGACCATCCAACCCATCGCGACCCTGAAAGGGTCGTCTACCCAAAGAGCCGTATAGACGACCCCGATGGGGTCGTAGGGATTTTTTCTCGCACGCCATCCGGGGGCGGCGTCCGCCTTCGGCGGACTTGCCCCCGGCTACGTTCGTGCAGCCCTTCAGGCTGCGGCTCTACCGAAAATGGTAAGGTGACTGGGCGGAGCGCGCGGTTGCAGCAAACTGAGCCCGCCGAAGAACAAACCAATGGAATGTGCGGCGATTGGGGATCGGAGAACGAGCGGCCTGACGGCGCACCGATGGCCCGATCCGTAGACGGCACGGCTTCGCGCGAAAGGGTCACAAAACAGAGCGATCAGGTAGGCGGGGAAAGACGAGACGATCAGCGAGCGGGTGGAATACGGCGGCGACGATTCGAGTGGATGGATGAGCCGTTTGCGTGAAAGGCACTGCTCAAGAGCAGCGGCACAGGTCTGTGGAGCGCCCCCCCCCCGTGGCGCAGACTCCGTCCTTTGATGGTGGTCGTACCTGTTCAGGGTTGGGAGATGTCAACAACCGCTCCCCTCA
>CAYQZH010000376.1:0-2735 GCA_964421865.1 uncultured Phycisphaera sp.
ACGTCGATGATGGCGGCCACCCCGCCCTCGCGCTGGGCCTCGGCGGCGACGTGCAGGCCCAGCGTCGTCTTGCCGGAGGACTCCGGTCCGAACATTTCGATGATCCGGCCCCGCGGCAGCCCCCGCCCGCCGAGGGCGAGATCCAACGACAAGGCTCCGGTCGATATGCCCTCGACCTCCGCGTCCATCTTGTCGAGCTGCATGATCGCACCCTTGCCGTAGGCCTTCTCAATCTGCTGCAACGCCCGCCCCAGGGCTTCCTCGCGCTTGCTGCTCACCGCTTCCTGCTTATTGCTCACGGCTTCCTGCATGACGACTTTCATCTAGCATCTCCCGCTCGGCGGATTCGCCGCTGCACCCAATCTCGCCCGGCTCACTACGCTATACGACGGCCCTTTCGGCGACAACACCGAGGACATCAGCGTCAACTCGTTCACCAACTGCCCGACACGTTTCATCTTCACACCCTCCGCCGCCGAGCGCACTGCGTCGCTCGATCGACCCTCCCTTGCCCGCCCGATGGTGATATGCGACGAAAAAGGTCTTGATTCCCTGGGAAAACCGGTCCCGTCCATCTCCTCCTCGACGGCGTTCACGCATTCCAGCAACGATCCCGAGGGATCGTGCATTCCCGCCCAGACGATCCGCACCGGCCCGTGCGGCGGAAAGCACCCGGAATCGGTCAAGTCCATCTCGAACGGCTTCGCCCGGGCCGCACTTCGCGTCACCGCCTCGGCCACCCGCGCCACCTCGGCGTCGGGCACCTCGCCCAGGAACTTGACGGTCAGATGCAACTGCTCGAGTCGCACCCAGCGAACCCCATCGGTGGTCCGCCCCAGTGCGCCCTGGACCTCTTGGAGCGCCTCGCGGACCTCATCGGTCAGTTCAATCGCCACGAACAGCCGCACGCCGCTAGACCTCGACTCCCCATCATCTAGCCGAACCGCAACATCCGCACAAACTCCGTCACCCGTTGATCGATCTCCGCGCGGGTGAGCTTCTCCACGCGGCGCACCGAAAAGTCCTCAATAGCGAAGGACGCCGCCACGGTCCCGCGAACCAGTGCGTGACGCAAGGCGTCGAAGTCGGTCCTTCCCTGGGCGCTAAGATAACCCAAAACGCCGCCCGCGAAACTGTCCCCCGCCCCGGTCGGATCGCGAACGTTCTTCGTGGGAAACGCGGGGATCGCCGTCGGCCCGTCGGGCGTCAGCAGCAAGGCCCCATGTTCCCCCTTCTTGATGATGACAAACTTGGGGCCGAGTTTCAGGATGGCCTCACTCGCCTCCATCAGGTTCATCCGCCCGGTGAGTTGCCGGGCCTCGCCGTCGTTCACAATGACCCCGGTCACGAGTCGCAACGTCGCCTCCAGCGACTCCCGCTCCGTGGTGATCCAATGGTTCATCGTGTCGCAAACCACGAGCTTCGGCGACCGCAATTGTGCGAGTAGATCGCGTTGCAACGTGGGGTGGGTATTGGCGAGGAAGACGGTTTCACTGTCGGCGAAGACCTCAGGCACCTTGGGACCGCGCTCCGCCAGGACGTTGAGGTCGACCTCCAACGTCTCGGCCGCGTTCATGTCCCCTTCAAACCGACCGCTCCAGCGAAAAGTCTTGCTCCCCTTGCGAACCTCCAACCCGCGGAGGTCGATGTCCCGCGTGGCCAGCGTACGGCGGAAGGCGTCGGGGAAGTCCTCGCCCACCACGCCGACGAGCCGTACCGGCACGTACTGTGAGGCCGCAAACGAAAAGTACACCGCCGACCCGCCCAGGACGTTCTCCGCCCGCCCGTAGGGCGAGGCCAGCGTGTCGATCGCAAGGCTTCCCGTTACTAACAAGGACATCGCCGCCGCCTCGGGCAATGGACCATCCCGCCGCCGTTCGGAGGGAGCACTCTACCCCATCATCGACCCGCCCGCAAGTCAAATGTTAGAAAAATGTTAGGGTATGCCGCGGGGTCGGGCGGGCTTGGCCCGCGGCAACGCGGGCCACGGCCACGGTTGCACAAGTTGATCCCGTCCTGCGCGCGACGTGCGGAACACTTCAGGTTATCGGGCCGGCGTCGATCCCACGTCCGTCGGGAAGCGGCAACCGCCGGTCAAACGGCCCCTCGGTTCCTTGTTTTTCGCAAGGGTAGACCTCGCAAGGCGTCGTGTTTTCGGGTATCAGTGGGTTAGGGTTTGCCGTACAGAGGGGAAGTACATGGCTTCAAACTGCCAAGCTCGCGTCGGCCGAGCACCGGCGTACGTCCGTACGTGCGACAGGCGAGGTTCTCTTTCTTTGACGGCGTCGTCCGTCGCGCGGCGCGGCGAGGAGCCATCGGCGTTGCCGGTTCTCGAATCGCGTCTCCACCGATCACCTACCCTGGCGAAGGGGTCGTCCATGAAAACACGACTGCTGTTGACGGTTCTTGCGGGTTTCTGCGTCGGGCTTCCGGGGCGGGAGGGTCATGCCCAGACCACGGCTGCCGGCTTCGCCTACCGAGGTTGCCTCGGAATCGACCGCGACGGACTCGCGGGCGGGGCTGGAAGACGGGGTCATGGTACTACAACCCGACGAGTCGGGTTGGCCTTTGGGGGGTAGGTCGGCTGAAGAGCCCTCCGGCGCCCCCGTCGACGTTGGTCGTTCCGAACGCGACAGCGATGTGCAGTTCCTCAATGCAACGGGAGTCAATCCGTGGACTTTAGCCGTTTTTGAGCCATGAGCGGAGGATCTTCACCAAGAGCCATGCCGACCTTC
>CAYQZH010000377.1:0-2728 GCA_964421865.1 uncultured Phycisphaera sp.
TTCCGTTCTGCACGGTGGCGAGGTAAACGGGACCCACGTCGTTGAGGGTGCTGTCGAACTCGATCGGGCCTGTAACACCGTCAAAATGTTTGTACTCATATAGGGCGTCGCGAATGCGAACACGATTTAGCCCCGCTTTCCGGATGGCCGCCATCAGAATGTGAGCGCCGTCGTAGGCGTGCGCCGCATAGGCCTCGGGTTCGTGAGCGAATCGCGCCGCGAAGGCGCTCACAAACGCGGTAAGCCGTGGATCATCACGTGTGGGGTCATAGGTTGCGATCGCCACAACTCCCTCGGCCGCGGCACCGGCCTCGGCGAGGAACGTCTGACTGGCAAGGCGGTCGCAGCCGAAGACCCGCTCGGGCAACGGAGCACCGGGGTTTGTTTCATTCCACCGACGAATCGCACGAACTGCGGCTGCGGCATCCGACGCATTACCCCACAGAACAATCGCCTCCGCGCCACTCTCGGCGATTCGCTGGAGCTGGGCGCTGAAATCCCGATCGCCGCGTTTCCACCGAACCTCCACGCGAAGCGGATGACCCAGGCGGCGTGCGGCGTCGCGGAACTTGGCGATGCCAAATCGACCGTGACGATCGTTCACCCGCAAGGCGGCAACCTTAGTGATGCCACATTCGCGGAAGATGTGATGCGCCAGGGCGTAGCCTTGTTGCCGGTCGTCGGCCACACAACGCAGGATCCAGGGGAGGTTCGTATCGGTGAGCGTGGGATCGGTGCCGCCGGTGTTGACCATAGGCACCTTGGTCTTCAGGGTGACCCGCAGCGCAACATGGGTATTCGCGCCATCAATGGATCCGATTACGGCGAGCACGTCGTCCACATAGCTGAACGCGACCCATTCGATTGAGCTGGCGCCCCATAATCCGGAGTCGGGGCGCACGACCAGTTCGAAGGGGATGCCCTTGTACCCGCCCTCGGCGTTGGCCTCCTCAATCGCCAGTCGAACGCCCTCCAGCATCTGCTGGCCGAGGTCGGAGTCGGGCGCGGACCCCACGGGGCCCAGGAAACCGATACGCACCGTGGCCGGAGGCGCGGACGATACATCATCGCGTCCCGTACCGCGGAACTCGGAAACGGTCTGGAAGAAGCGGTGGTACGGCTCCTGGAAGTTGCGGTATGGAAGGACATCCTCCGGGGTTCGAGCGTAACTCGGACCCGACTCGGGGACTGTTTTGGGTTCCTCGGCGGCGAGCGGTATACCCATGACCAGGATCGCCGCCACGGTGTGGAAACACGTTACCCGCATTCTGCGAGCGATGTGCAACCGGCTCGACCCCAAGGAAGGGTTACCTTCTCTTAGTCCATGGATGTTCATTTCTCGCGATCCTTCGGAATGATGGCGATGGCTTCGATCTCCACCAGCAGTTCGGGACGGCAGATTCGGGCCTCGATGCAGGTGCTCGCCGGAAGGGGGTCGAGCCCCTGTTCGGAGTAGAAGGCGTTCCGCACTTCGTTAAACTGATCGTAGTAGCGGAAGTCCGCGAGGTAGCACGTCGTCCGCACGATGTCGTGCCAGTCCGCTCCTTCGGCGGTGAGCAAACCGAGGATGTTGTGAAACGTGCGCCGTGTTTGCGCCTCAATGTCACCGGGATGCAATGATTGGCCGTTTTCGCCCACGCTTGCCGTTCCCGAGATGAAAAGCATCACGTGCTTGTCGAGCTCTACACGCATACCCCGCGTAAAGGACACCTTCTTAGGGTAATCATACGCTTCGCACAGAACGTCTCTGTTTTCAATTGCCGTCTTCTTGATGCGTGTCTTCTCCGCCGTCTTCATCACTTGATGAGGCTCCTTGCCGACGAAAGTAGGTTGCGCTTTGAAATCGTTCATTACCGGCCGTCCTCCCTATGTAGCGAGGCCCTCGGGTTCTTCACTCAGCCGCTGCACGTCTCACCTGGCCGCGAGTGCCGCGGGCCACCCCCTTCTCCGTAGCCACCCAGATATCGTCTCCTTGGAAACTGACGCCCAAAAGGTAATTGTGCGGGAAGATCGTCTCGGTCGTGAAGCGCTCCGCAGGTCCATTGGCGGGCGTCCAGATCGCAATGCCGGCCCCCGTATCCGGGTCCCGGCGGTAGGTCCACCAATTGTCACGATCGGAAGCGCTCAGTCCGTTGTCCGTCGCCATCCACCCAACTTCCCCATGGGTTGTCACGAAGTTGATGAAGTTGCTTGCCAGGGGACTGTCATGGTCCATGTAGGTCCGCCAACGGCGGCCGTCGTACACGCTGAGCCCAAAGTACGACGAGACCCAGACACGGTCCGCGGAATCACACGCCACGCCCGCTACGACATCGCTGAGAAGCCCGTCATCGCGAAAGAGGTCAATTTCCATTTGACCATCGGGGTCATTATAGTCCTTCCACTTATTCTGCGCGAGATCGTATTCGAGCAGGCCCCCGCCCCATACAGCCACATAGACCTTCTTCTGATTACTGGTGACGGAATAACACCAGACTTCGTGCATCGGAGTGTTGGTCTCGTCGTAAAGAGTCCAACGGTGTTGGGCAATGTTATACCGGCTCAGGCCCGCCATCGTGCCCACCCACACCTCACCCCGCAGGACGGTCACGGCGTGCACGAAGTCGTTGGAAAGGCCGCTGTTGAGTTGGCTGAACGTGTCAAACCGTCCGGCGGAGAAGCGACTGAGCCCTCCGGCCGTGCCGATCCAAAGGTCCTTCGTCTCCGGATCCTCGGCGATGGAAAGAAC
>CAYQZH010000378.1:0-2694 GCA_964421865.1 uncultured Phycisphaera sp.
CCGGCTACCACTGCGACCCCAAGCAGCCGCTGACTTTCGCAGGCCTCGCCTCGCAGAAAAACCACATGGCCGTGTATCTCATGTGCAGTTACGGCAACCGCGAGCATGAGGAGTGGTTCCGCAAAGAATGGGCCAAGACCGGAAAAAAGCTGGATATGGGCAAGTCGTGCGTGCGGTTCAGGAAGCTGGAGGACTTGGCGCTCGAGGTGATCGGCAAGGCCATCGCCCGTGTCCCGGTCAAGGAATACATCGCTTACTACGAGTCGGTCATCAAGCCTAGCGGCAAGAGGAAGAAGGCGTAGGCGGCTTCGTCACGATCAACGTTGACGGGCACGACCCGCCTCGGCGACCGCTGGACGTGACCCTCCGCTTGTATTGCGGTAAGCTGGCGGGCGATGCCACGAGAACTTCATGGACAACTCGCCGTTGACGGTCAGCGATTCGCCATCGTCGTCAGCCGCTTCAACGATTTCATCACCTCCAAGTTGCTGGCGGGGGCGATTGATTCGCTGAAACGGCACGGTTGCGCGGACGAGAGCATCACCGTCGTCCACGTCCCGGGGGCGTTCGAGCTTCCGTTCATGGCCAAGAAGCTGGCCGAATCGGGCTTGTACGACGCGGTCATCTGTCTGGGTTGCGTGATTCGTGGGCAGACGCCGCATTTCGAATACGTCGCCGGTCAGGCGGCGCGGGGGATCGCCGAGGTCGGTCTGGCAACCGGCGTCCCGACGACGTTCGGGGTCATCACCGCCGACACGCTGGAACAGGCCGTCGAACGCGCGGGGGCCAAGGCCGGCAACAAAGGGGTCGATGCCGCCGTGAGCGCGATTGAACTTGTCAACCTCCTACGTCAGTTGCCGACCCGTCCGTAAGGCCTCATGTCCCGCGACCGCCGGTCATCTCGAATCCTGGCCATGCAGGCGTTGTGTCAGTGGGAAGTGCAGGGCGACGCCTCGTCGCAGGCCCTTGCCGAGTTCCTGGCGGTACAAAATTCGCCGCCCGAAGCGATCGCCTACGCAACCGAGCTGGTCCAGGCGTTCTGGCGGCAGCAGGGGGATATCGACCAACGAATCGCGTCGGCGTCGATCAAATGGGACCTGGCGCGCATCTCGCCGGTCGAACGGAACGTCATGCGGGTGGCGATCGTCGAGTTGATGGGCGGTGAGGTTCCGGCGAAGGTCGTTCTCGATGAGGCCATCGAGATCGGGCGCGAATACGGCGGCGAAGAGTCGCCCCGTTTCATCAACGGCGTGCTCGATGCGGTGTTTCAAGGCATCGGAGCGGAGCTGGGGAAAAACGGCTGATGGGACTGTTCGACCGGTTCAAGAAAGGGCTTACGAGAACGCGAGAGAAGCTGGCCACCGGTCTGCGGTCGGTGCTGCGCATCGGTCAGCGGATCGACGAGGAGACGCTCCAGCGGTTGGAGGACGCGATGCTCGCCGCCGACTTCGGCCCCGCGACGACGGACAAGCTCATCGACGTGGTCCGCACGGGGTGGAAAAGCGGGGAGATCGCCGAAGAGCAACAGGTCACGGAGTATTTACGCCGGCACGTCAGCTCGCTTTGGCCGGAGTCGGATCGCTCGATCCGCTTCGCGGAGACGGGTCCGACGGTCATTCTGGTTACGGGGATCAACGGTTCCGGTAAGACGACGAGCGTGGCCAAGCTCGGTTACTATTTCACGCAAGCCGGCAAACGCGTGATCCTCGGCGCTTGCGACACGTTCCGCGCCGCCGCGGTCGAGCAACTGACCATCTGGTCGCAACGCGTGGGCGTACAAATCGTCAAGCACGATCAAGGGGCCGACCCCGGGGCGGTGGCCTATGACGCCTGTGAGGCTGCCGTCGCGCGCAACGCCGACGTACTCCTGATCGACACCGCGGGGAGGCTCCACACCCAGGACCACCTGATGCGCGAATTGGGAAAAATCCAGAAGGTCGTCCAGCGGAAAATCCCCGGCGCGCCGCACGAGGTCCTGTTGGTCTTGGACGCCACGATCGGTCAGAATGCCCTGAATCAGGCGAGGCAGTTTTCCCAACACGTGTCCATCACCGGAATCTTCCTCGCTAAACTGGACGGCAGTGCGAAAGGCGGCGTCGTGGTCGGTATCCGCGACCAATTGAACGTGCCGGTCAAGTTCGTCGGACTCGGCGAGACGCCGGCGGACATCGAGCCCTTCGATCCGGCGGTCTTTGCGGAGGCGATGTTCGCAGAATAAATGGGAAAACACAGAAACGCAGAAACGTAGAAACGCGTGTCATGGTTCTAGGCACGGACGAACTTGAGCGGCTTGCGGACGACGCCTACAAGGAACGTCGCATCGCGGGCACCGTCTATTGCGGCAACTGCGGGTACAACCTCCGCACGCTTTTTTATGTGTACCGGTGTCCGGAGTGCGGTCAGGAGTACAACGCCCGGCCCTTGGTGATGAGAGGCATATTCCTGCCGCAGAATGTTTCCCCTCCCTTCGTGGAGATGTTCGCCGTGGTGTTCTGCGGCCCGATTGCCTTTGTGCTGATCGACGGCGCGACGCAGCCGTTCGAGCCGACCGGGTTTGTCATGGGGCTAGGGGCCGCCATCCTCACCGTCGTTTACCTCTGGCTGGCCTATGGCCGCTGGGCACGCGTGTTGAGAGCACGCATCATCGCACGCCGGATCGCCCAAGCGGAGCGCGAATGAGGCAGCCGAGCAGCG
>CAYQZH010000379.1:0-2611 GCA_964421865.1 uncultured Phycisphaera sp.
GCGGCGGATCAGCCCCTGCACCGCGACGACGGCCGGTTTCACCTCGTTTACAACGGGGAAATCTACAATTTCCGCGAACTCCGCGAGGAGTTGATCGCCGCGGGCGAACCGTTCGCCACCGACGGCGACACGGAGGTCGTCCTTGCGGCCTGCGCGCGTTGGGGAGTCGAAGGGTTCCAGCGGTTTAACGGCATGTGGGCGCTGGCCTTCTACGACTCCCAAAAGCGGACGGGCTTCCTTTCGCGGGACCGATTCGGCGTCAAACCGCTTTTCTATGTCGCCGACGAGCGGGCCTTGCGCTTCGCCAGCGAGTTACGGGCGCTCACGACGATGGATGATTGGGACCGGTCGGTCGATCCGCAAGCCCTCGTCGAGCATCTTCAGTTCGGGTACATCGCGCACCCCGCGACGATCTATCGGGCCGCACGCCGCCTCCCGCCGGGCCACTACGTGACCTTCGACGGGTCCGGGATCGGCGCCCCCACGCGGTACTACGAGCTTCCACGGTCGCGGGCGCCATTCACGCGGGACGACTACAGCGAAGTGTGCGTGCGTTTGCGCCGCAATCTAGCCGACGCCGTCGTGCGACGCCGCGTCTCCGACGTGCCGATCGGAGCCTTCCTCTCCGGCGGCGTCGATTCGTCGATCATCGTCGCGCATCTGGCCGAAGCGATCGGACGCCCCATATGCACGTTCTCCGTCGGCTACGCCGGGCAAAAGTCCTACGACGAGACGGCCTACGCGAGGCTCGCCGCTAGGCGCTTCGGAACGGAGCATCACGAACTCGTCCTGACCGAGCGCGACGTGCTCGACGCCATCCCAAACATTCTCGATCACCTAAGCGAGCCGGTGGGCGACAGCTCGATCATTCCCACGGCCCTGCTGTCGCAGTTCGCACGGAGGTTCGTGACGGTCGCGCTGAGCGGCGACGGCGGGGACGAACTGTTCGGCGGGTACTGGCGCTACCTTGGTCACGAATCGCTGGCTGCCTACCACCGTATCCCGCGATTCGCTCGCTGGCTTTTCGTCGAACCCGTTCTCCATTCGCTCGCCGCCTCGAAGTCATCTGCGCTCGGCAATCGCGCCCGGCAGTTTCACAAGTTGCTCCGTGCGGAGGACGACGACATGCCCGCTCGGCACATCGCCTGGTCGCGCATTCTTTCACCGGAGGCGGAGTCGTTGCTCCTCGACCACCGCGAGATTCTCGACTGCGACCGCCGCACGCGACGCATCGCCCGCGACACCCTCCAACGGTCTGACGGCGCCGATCCGCTCAACGCCATCCTCGCGTTCGATCTTCAGCACCAACTGCCCGCCGACATGCTCCAGAAGGTGGACCTGGGGAGCATGATGCACTCGCTGGAAGTCCGCATCCCGTTCCTCGACCCGTCGGTGGTTGAACTTGCGATGGCCATGCCCAGCAGCTTCAAGATCGACCGCGGACGCCGAAAGCGAATTCTTCTCGACGCCTACCGAGGCCGTCTGCCCGACGAAATCCTCGATCGCCCCAAGCAAGGCTTTGAGGTGCCGATCGGCGAGTTCCTCCGCGGCCCGCTACGGGACATGTTCCACAACACGGTCACGCGAGAGGCCGTCGAATCTTTCGGACTGCTGTCCTTCCCCGCCATCGAAACGATCTACCGCGACCACCTCGCCCGCCGCGCCGAACATGCCGACGTGCTTTTCGCGTTGCTCTCCTTGTGTTGGTGGAAAAGACGGGAAGGCCATCTGGCGAACTGAATCCGGCGAACCGCTCGCGTCATTCGATGCGCTCGGATCGGAGGGGGCGAGGAACCCTGCACTTTCGAGGGCGTCCTGGACGAGGGCGTTACCGTTGGCCTGTTGATTCGCACGATGGCACGCGATCATCTGGTTGGCGAAGCTGAGGTTCATGCGCTCCCCCTGGAAGACTTGGCCCCAATCGCTGAAGGCCAAGTTGCTGGTGATCCAGAGGCTCGCCCGCTCGCAGCGGCGGGCGAAGACTTGGAAGAGCAGCTCGGCGTCGGCGCGAACCAGCCGCCGGGTCGATCGACGTTCCTGACCAGCGATGTCCTGACCGTCGATTTCCTCGACCGCGACTCGCGGGCCAAGGACGCATCCGGCCAGCGGATGGGTCGGCTCAGTTCGGACCGGCTGCGGCAGTTCCAGGCCTCCGGGTCGGTCGTTCTGCAGGACCAGGTCGAGGGTCTATCCGTCACCGCGGACAGCGTCGTCTACGAGCGGCCTCGGCAGATTCTGGCCATCTCCGGCTCCAAACAACGCAAGGCCCAGATCATCACCCAAAAGCCCGGCAGACTCCCCAACCAGGTGGCCACCGAACGACTATTTTACAACCTCGCCACGGGCAAACTGGAACTCGTCCAGATCAGCGTCAAAGGGCAATGAGCGGTTGGATGGCCAATCGCCGATTGGTGCGCGGCGGGCGGGAACCAATCACCAATTACGAATTACGAGTTACGAATTACGAAACGGGACGGGAACATCCGCGACGCGGGTGAATCAGAGCCGCGAGCGCGAGCGAGCAGACGTTGTAGCGCCACTCCTTGTGGGTGGTAGAAATAGGTATGGTGTCCCGAATGGCACTGCCGTGGCTCGTTGCTCATGGCCGAGT
>CAYQZH010000380.1:0-2591 GCA_964421865.1 uncultured Phycisphaera sp.
GCGCCGGCGAGGCGGAGGGCGTGTGCGACGGGAGCTTCCGGGCGTGCGGACCGGGTTCGGGGGTGTGCGGAACTCCCTCGGAAGTGGGAGTATGCACGTTGGGATTTTGCACGGCTGGGACAATTGGGGCGCCGTGCACGGAGCACGCTCAGTGCAACAGGCGGGGTTGCGACAATGTGAGTTGCTGCAACACGGTGTGTATGTCCGATCCCTTCTGCTGTCTGACGGCGTGGGACTCCACGTGTGTCGACGAGGCGAACTCGATGTGCTTCTTGACCTGCGGTCGCGGGGCCGGGGACTGCCACGCGGCCCATACGACGCCGGGGTGCGGCGCGGACGCCTGCTGTCAGGCCGTCTGTACGGAGGACCCGTTCTGCTGCGATACGAACTGGGACCAGGCGTGTGTCGATGACGCGGCGGCCTCGCCGTCGTGCCCGTAGAGCGATCGGCGAGGGCGCGGTACACTGCAGTCCGGCGGACTGTCGCGAGCCGCGCCCATGACGGATCGTCCCAAGATCAGCGTGTTGTTCCTGTGCACCGGCAACTCTTGTCGGTCGCAGATGGCCGAGGCGATGCTCCGTCAGTTGGCTGGAGATCGCTTCGAGGCGATGAGCGCCGGTACCCATCCGGCGGGTTTCCTCCACCCTCTGGCCATTGACGCGATGCGTCAATTGAAGATTCCCCTGACGGATCAGACCTCGAAAAGTTGGGACGAGTTTAAGGACGCCGCTGTTGACGCAGTGATTACCGTTTGCGACGCTGCGGCCGACCAGGCCTGTCCCGTCCGGCCCGCCCATCCGTTGACCGCGCACTGGTCCTTGCCCGATCCGGTCTACCATCCCGGAACCGACAAGGAGAGACTGGCCTTTACCCTTCTCATCGCGGAGCGGTTGAGGACCAAAATCCAGGGGTTGGCCGCACTGGACTGGTCGGGCGACCGCGCGGAACTCAAACGGCGATTGGACTTCCTCGGTGAAATCTGACGAGACGTTCATGCGCGCGGCGATCGCCGAGGCCGGACTCGCCCTGGATGAGGGCGAAGTGCCGATCGGCGCGGTCGTGGTGCACGATGGCCGCATCATCGGTCGCGGGCATAATCAACGCGAAACACTGAACGACCCCACAGCCCATGCGGAAATGATCGCCATCACGGCGGCGGCAAGCCACTTGCAGAGTTGGCGACTCGAAGGATGCACTCTTTATGTGACCTTGGAGCCCTGCGCCATGTGTGCGGGTGCAATCGTGTTGGCACGGTTGGAACGACTGGTATTCGGCCCAGCCGACCCCAAGGCCGGTGCATGTGTAACGTTGTATTCCATCCCCACCGATGAGCGGTTGAATCACCGCGCGACCATCACGCAGTCCGTTTTGGCGGACGCGTGCGCCGCTCTGCTGCAGGATTTCTTTGCCGCCCAGCGCGCGCGGGGCAAGAAATAACGCCAACCCGCCGAGGGAAGCCGGCGCCTCGGACGCTATTTGCTCGTCTCCATGGCCTCGTTTTCGCGCTTGACCCATGTGTAGTGGTAATCCTTGTCCTCGACCGACTCCGCGATCGCAGTGAGGCACAAGGGCTTGAACGTGTCACACATGACGGCCAGTTCATTGGTGCGGTCGTGGCCGATGCTCTTTTCATAGGTACCCGGATGCGGTCCGTGGGGGACGCCCATGGGGTGCAAGCTGATCGACTGCGATTCGATTCCCTTGCGGCTGGTGAAATTGCCCTCCACGTAATAAAGGATCTCGTCACAGTCCACACTGGCATGGCCGTAGGGGCATGGAATCGCCTTCACCCCGTCGCGATCGTAGTAATCCACCTTTCGCGGTACGAAACTGCAGATCACGAATCCGCGGCCGGCGAAGGTAATGTGCGTCGTGGGCGGTAAATGGATTGTCCCGGTGCGCGGCTGGTAGTCATGAATGTTGAAGGCCACGGGATAAACGACTCCGTCCCACCCGGCCAGTTCCCAGGGAAAATGCTTGAACTCGTGAACGCTCAGTTGGTTGGCGTGTTTGACGATGAGCGGATAGGGCGCGTCGCCGTGCTCGGCTCGATCAAACCGAAGTAGTTCTGTGGGAATGCGAAAGTCACGGTGACAGAAAGGGGCATCCATCGTGATCTGGCCGGATTCGTTGCGGAATTGCTTGGGCACGTCGATGTAACTGTCCGACTCAAATACCAGGAACGTTCCGTGGTTGCCCTCCGGGTGTAGGCGATAGGGAGTCCCCTTGGGCACGATCACATAGTCGTGCTTCTTGAACGGCAACAACCCGTAGACGCTTTCGAGAAGTCCTCCACCCTCATAGGCGAACCAGCACTCGTCGCCCTCACCGTTGCTGAACCAGTGCCTGGCGGGCTGATCGGGTTTGCTGATTCCGACGCGCACGTCCGCGTTCGTCAGGACCGTGCGTCGGGCGGTGAGGAAATCTCCATCGACCTTGAGGTTCTGCGTTTTGATGTGCCGGCGGTGCAGCAGTTGCCCGTCCATCGGCGAAATCGGACAGAATCCCGGCAGTTCCATGGCCCGCACGGCGGATTCGTCCGTCGGCGGAATCCGGTAATAGAGGATGCTGTAGGTACTATCGAAACCCAC
>CAYQZH010000381.1:0-2573 GCA_964421865.1 uncultured Phycisphaera sp.
CCCACCACGCGCCGCGAGCCTTCGATCTCGATGATGCGGTCGATCATCAGGAAGGGGTAGCGGTGCGGCAAGATGCGCTGCACGCGGTGAATGTCGATCACCGGGGCCTGATGCAGAAACGCCTCGCGCTCGCGCACCTCGTGTTGTTCGCGCAGGGCGCGGACCAGGGCGTGGTTGAGGGAGTGGCCGCTTTTGCGAGCGTAGACTCGCCCGACGATGGGCCGACCGAACAAGGCCACATCGCCCAGTAGATCGAGAATCTTGTGTCGGACGCATTCGTCGGGGAACCGCAGGGGGTTGTCAATCGGTCCGCTGTCGCCGAATACGAGAATGTCCTGATAGGAAAGATGCGCCCCAAGTCCGGCGGCGCGTAGATCGGCGGCCTCTCGCTCCAACACGAAGGTCCGCGCCGGGGCGATATTGGCCTCGAAACTCTCCGGCGTCAGCGCCACCCGGTACATCTGCCGCCCGATGGGCCCGTTGGGGCCGTAGTCGAGATCGTAGGCGATTTCCAAGATTTCCGACGACGGATCGAGCGGCGGCAGGGCGACCAACTCGCAGTCGCCCTCGACGACGCGAACCACGTCCTGGACGACGTACGGCTCTAGGATCGCTTCCTGTTCGCAGATGCCCGCCGATCGGAGTTGTTCCACGAACGCCTGGCAGCTTCCGTCGAGTCCGGGCACCTCGTTGGCGTTGAGTTCGATTTGCAGGTTGTCGACGTTCAGCCCGGCGCAAGCGCTGAGGCAGTGTTCGACGGTCTCGATCGCCACCGTTCCGTTGCGAAGCGAGGTCCGCCGCGATCGCTTGGATACATTTTCGACGATGGCGGCGACGGAGATGGGCGGCGATTGATCGGTGCGGACGAACCAGATGCCGGTGTTGGGGGCCCCGGGTCGGACGCGCATGGCCACAGGCTCGCCGGTGAAGAGCCCCCGCCCTTCGAGCTCCACGTCACGGGTGATGGTGTGTTGATGCCTCAAGCTGCTCCACCCGATGGATGAGGTCCTTGAGCTGCTCGGCGAGCTTGGGCAATAGCCGCACGAGGGCCCTCTCGCGCAGCTCCTCGCGATGGTCGCGCGCCGGAAAACCCGAAACCATCAGGCCGGCGGGGATATCCTTATCCGCGACCGCAAGACCGGCCACTGTTACCCGATCGCCCAACGTCACGTTGTCCAGCGAACACGCTCGGGCGCCGAAGATGCAGTAATCGCCGGTCCGAACGCTGCCTGCGAGGCCGCTTTGGCCCGCCAGAACGCAGTGCCTCCCGATACGTACATTATGCGCTATCTGGACCTGATTATCAATTTTCGTCCCCGCCCCGACGACGGTATTGCCGAATTTGGAGCGATCCACGCAGGTGCAGGCCCCGATTTCCACGTCGTCCTCGAGGATCACGCCGCCGATGTGCGGAACCTTATTGTGTCGGCCCTCGTCAAAGTAATAGCCGAATCCGTCGGCCCCGATCACCGAATTGGAGTGGATGATGACCCGATGACCCACAGCGCACCCATCGCGGATGACCACGTTGGGCCACAGAAAGCACTCGTCGCCGATGGTCGTCCCACGCCCGATGAAGACCCCCGCGTGGATCACGCAGGAGGCCCCGATCCGCACCTCGGCGTCGATCACCACATGCGGACCGATGGCGAGGTTGGGACCGATTCGCGCGCTGGGATGAAGGACCGCCGTCGGATGGATCCCCGGCTCAGGCTTGGAGACGGGCGTCGCAAACGCCCCCAGTAGTTTCGCCACCGACGGTTCGATCTTCGCGCAGAGAATCGCGGGCATCGGCGTATCGCCAAAGTTCGTGGGAACCAGGACCGCGCCGGCACGGCTGTCCTTGAGTTTCTCGACGTAGACCTCGCGGTTGACCCACGTCGCCTGACCAGGACCGGCTTCGGACACATCGGCCACGCCTCGAATCACGACCGACGCGTCGCCGCGAACCGTCCCACCGACGAGGTCGGCGAGCTGCCCGACTGTGTACGTCCGACTCATGGCTTTTTGGGGGGCGGCGATGGGGCCGGCTCCTTCGGTTTGATCTGCGCGGACTCGATGGTGATCGGCCCGGACGCGGGAGCGCTCGCCTTGTAGCGGGTGTTGAGGCGGGTGATGACTTCGTCGGTGAGGTCTACACTAGGGTTCCAGAACAAGACCTTTTGCAGCAGGATGTGCTGGCGAACTTGGTTCGCCGAGTCGGGCGTCTCCGCGGGCAGTTGGTCGGCGGCGAGCACAATGTCCACGCCCTTTTCCTGGGCGATCTCCCGGACCACGGTCTGGATGTCGGCGTAGATGCTCCGAAGGGACTCGGCCAAACCTTTTTCCACCTTCTGGCCTTCCGATTCGACGAACCACTGCAACTCGGCTTCCATGAGGGCGATCTGCTTGCGCCGTGCACGAAACTCGTCCGTGCCCGGCTTGAGTTCCTCCTGCAGCGAGCGGTTGGCCTTCTCAATCTTCTCCTTCATCGCGTCGCGCTCTTGGTTCAGCTTGCGGCGCACGGCGTCGAATTGGGCCTCAAGGTCGGCGGTCTTGGCGTACTTCTCCGACACCCCGGCCACGTTGACCAC
>CAYQZH010000382.1:0-2573 GCA_964421865.1 uncultured Phycisphaera sp.
GCCAAGTGGTTCCGCCACTCCGCCGCGTTTCATGCAATAAATACCGAGACCCGGAAGATTTTCCAGGGACGACTAGCCTGTCCCCGGGCGACCCCACGCCGATCCTATTCCAAAACCCCCGCCGGAACGGTCACGGACCCATCAGGATAGGGCGCGTCCGAACGATCCCGCGTTGCGAGCGGGCGGACTCGTGCAGCACGGTGTGGTAGAGTTGGTGAATCCGGTCGGCCATCACGTCCCATCCGAACGCACGTGCGCGGGCCATCCCGCGGCGGACCAACTCCTCGCGGTCATTCGTCGAGGTAATAAGGCGGCGGATGGCCGCGGAAACGGCCTGGGCATCGTTCGGATTCACAAGAATCCCGGCGTCGCCGACGACCTCGGGCAGAGCGGCGTTCGCGGCTGCGATGACGGGGCAGCCGTGGGCCATCGCTTCCAACGCGGGTAACCCGAAGCCTTCGTCATGCGAGAGGAGCAAGAGTGCGCGGGCGGAAGCGTAGTGCCCCGCCAGTTCGTCGTCGGCGGGAGTACCCAAGAACCGCAGCGGCGCGTGGTCGGGAAGACGCCGCAACGCCTCCGCTGCGTCGGAAGACAGGGATGCGACGGAGCCGGTCAGCCGAAGCTCCAACGATGAATCGAACCGTTCCCAGTAGCACTGCATGGCCTTGAAGATTGCGGCGACGTTCTTTCGTCGCTCATGGCCGCCGACGTAGAGAACATAGGGTCGAGCTGCAGCGTCACATTGCGGCAGCGGAGCAGGGGGACGGTCCACCCCGTTGGGGATCGCGACCACACGAGCGGGATCAAGCCGCAGCCGGCTCAGCACGTCGCGGCGTA
The DNA here is from genome assembly GCA_964421865.1 of uncultured Phycisphaera sp. Lineage (GTDB taxonomy): Bacteria > Planctomycetota > Phycisphaerae > UBA1845 > UBA1845 > SBAX01. Next base: position 838 of record CAYQZH010000382.1, read on the forward strand.
CGTATTCGCTCACCGTCGTCACACGGGCCGCGCGGCGCGCCGACGCCCGTACGGCGGAGCGGTAGCACGCTCGCTGGATCGCCGTTGCGAAATGATCCTTGGGGTTGTGCCAGGGGATCAAATCGTGGATCGTTAGGATCGCCGGAACGGGGCATCTCGCGGGAATGCCGGTGTTCCAGGTGGCGTGGAGCAGATCGACGCCGGCGCGGCGAATGATTCCAGGCAGCTTCGCCTCTTCCCATAGGAGCCGCTGACCGGCGGTGCGGTCGCCGCGACCGAACGAACTGGAAATGACTTCTATGTCGCGCCGATCGATCCAAGGCCGATACGGCTCCGACCCACATAAGGCGACGATGCGCAGCTCGTCACGCGCAGCCAGTTCATCAACAAGACGGGTCACCACCCGGCCCACACCGGCGAACCGCCCGACCAGCATTCGAGCGTCGATCAGGACACGGAACCGGCGATGCGTCACTGCCTGGGTCTCCGAGCGGCGCAGCACAGGGTCTGCCCGCTCCACCGCCAAGGCGGCACCATCGAAAGGGCGATCGCGTGTTGGGTTACAAACCGTCGAAGGCGCCATGCCGATGGGACGCTGCCGTATCCGCGAAACCAGGGCAGCCCGATGGTTCGTAAGTCTAGGAGGTCGAATCCCACGTCACGTAGACTGTTCGGAAGATCGCGGCGGTTGAAGATGTGCACGTGCGTCGGGTCTTCAAAGACGCCGGGGTCGCAAAACTCAGCATTGGGGGTCAACAGCAGGAGCACGCCTCCGGGCCGAAGGACGCGGTGCAGCTCGCGGAAGACCCTCCTCGTCTCCGCGAAATGCTCGACCACGTGCTGCAGGGTGAGCCCGTCGAACGACGCATCGGCGAACGGCAGACGCTCCGCGCCGCCGCAGACTAACGGAACCCGCGGAAAACGGGACCGCGTGTGCCGCAACCCACTCGGCTGGTAATCCACCCCGATGGCCCTGGCCGGACCGATGGCGTCGAAGAGTGAGCCGATCCCGCAACCCAGATCGACAACCCGTCCGGTCCCCGGCGGCAGATGAGCGCGGACCCAGTCCGCCTCCATCTCGAACTCCGCACCGTGGCCGCGATGGAGGAAATGCCGCGAGATCGTCTCGTCTTCCGAGGCGGTCGCTGTCGGGCGCGAGCGCGTGGGTTCAGTGAGCAACGTCGTCATGCGCCGCGTCGCCCGAAGAGAATGAGTGACATGCCAATGACACTATCGAGGCAGGAGGGGCGATCCACCCAATCCGGTCCGCGGCCGAGAAGGCTTCGGCCCCAATGATCGCCGACCGACTGCCAGAAGCCGGTGCAGTGGACCTCCGAGTCGGTGAGCCCCGCCTCCTTGGCGCGGCGCAGCATCTCCGACCGCGTGTAGGGCCGCTCGAATCCATACGGCCACCAGCCGCGAAGCTCGAGGTAGAGCTTCCACAGGCGATAGGGAACGCACCGGGCGTTCGGCACGCTGACGACGGCGAGACCGCCGCGGCGAAGAACGTCCGAATGAGCGCGAAGGGCGCGGGTTCGATCCTCGCCTCGGAAATGTTCAATCACGCCCGATGACAAGCCCACGTCGAAGGGGCCGCGGCGTGTTGCGCACACGTCGAACAAGTCTCCGCGCTCATAGGTTGCCTGAAGTCCGAGGCGCTCGAACCGCCGCCGGGCCTGACCCAAAGCGAGATCGCTGGTGTCAAGGAGTGTCACCTTGGCGCCGCGTTCGGCGAG
>CAYQZH010000383.1:0-2543 GCA_964421865.1 uncultured Phycisphaera sp.
CCAACGCTGGGCCAATTATCCCGCCCTCGAGGATCCGCTCATAGTTTCTTGGGGTTCGAATCGGGTCGATCGCTCTCACCTTGCCCCGCCGCCGGCCGGGTCAGAAACGCGGATTTGCCACTCGGAGTTTGGCTTCGTTTGGGTTCCTTGTCCCCGTTTTCGCCTGTGATACGGTAGGGTTACAGCGGGTGTCGTGCTGAGACGGCGTCATTCAGCGCATCAAGCAAGGCCTGCACGCTGTTTTGCTGGGCGGGTGAGGGGGACGGCTCTGTGTCGTCGCGGGCAATCTCGATTCGGATCGTATGGGGAGCGTCGGAAGGAGCGAGTTGACGGTCCCAGCGGCCGGCGCGGGACGGTCGGCCCTGGTCGTCAATGTAAAAGTGACATTCGCTGCGATCGGGGCCGGCGGAGAGCGCTACACCGGGGCCTCGCATCGACGGGGCTTCAACGACCTCGACCGATCGCCACTGCATGGGTCGGATCGTCACGTCGTCGAAGACGAGCGATCGGGCGGTGGCGAGAAGCTCTTCCTGTGACAGAACGGGAGCCGGTATCGATGGGGAGGGGTCGATCCAGGCGAGGAGGGAGGCCGTCCCGGTCATGGCCCCGGCCAGACAGCCCAGCGTCTTGTACATCCGTCTTCGCTGGTCCATGCGTTCCGCGCGGAAAGTGATGGACGTTCGTGTCGATCCGACGTCGGTCGAGACGCACCCGCGGCATCACTGCCGCAACTCGGGCACTGCCCGCGCGGAAAACCACCCGATACCTCGACGCTGATTTTCCCGACCGCCGGCTGAGCTTTCCGTTTCATCATCGGCGCGAGTCGGCAGAATCCTTTCACAATTCCGAGCGTGGTTGCGAGGACATGGAATGGGACTCCACTCCGAGCCGCGATCCTCAGGTCGCGCGCTTGGGGCGCGTCCCACGGATGCGAGGGCTCGGACGGAAAGAGGAACGGGACGAAGAGGGTCACTTCCCGCAGTAGTCGATGATCCGGGCGATCTCGCGGCGGAGGTCGGCGCGGGGGACGATGCGATCGACGAAGCCGTGCCTGAGCATGAACTCGGCCGTTTGGAAGCCTTCGGGCAGTTCGGCGTTGATCGTGTTGGCGATGACCCGGGGTCCGGCGAAGCCGATCATGGCTTTGGGTTCGGCGAGGATCACGTCGCCCAGACTGGCGAAGCTGGCGGCCACCCCCGCCGTCGTGGGGTCGGTGGCGACGACGATGTAGAGCCCTTTGGCCTCGTCCAGGCGGGCCAGGGCGGCGGCGGTCTTGGCCATTTGCACCAGGGAGATCATGCCTTCCTGCATTCTGGCTCCGCCGGAGGCCGTCACCACCACCAGCGGCAGGTTGTCCTCGATGGCCCGTTCGATGGCCCGCGTCACCTTCTCGCCGACCACGGCGCCCATCGAGGCCATGATGAACGAGGGGTTCATGACTCCGAGGATCACCGCCCGTCCGCGGATGAAGGCCTTTCCCACCACGATCGCATCGGTCTCGCCGGTCTTCTCCTGCTCCAGGGCGAGACGCTCCTTGTACGGAATGCGGTCCTTGAAATCGAGCGGGTCGGTGGAGCGCAAGTCCTGGGCGAATTCCTCGAGGGTGCCGGGGTCGACCAGTTGTTGAATGCGCGTGCGGGCGTCGACGCGGCGATGGTGGCCGCACTCCGGGCAGACGTGGAGGTTCTCGGCGACCTCCTTCTCGTAGACCATGTGCTCGCAACTCTCGCAGCGGGTCCACAGGCCCGCCGGGACGCCGGACTTCTCTGCTGGTTTTTCGACGGGTTTATCCTCAGACATGGCTGGCTCTCCGTTGAACCGCATCGAAGGCAAGGTGATGTAAACGGCTCATGGCCTTCGGCGGGTCGGGGGCGCCGAAGATGGCCGTTCCAGCCACGAAGGTGTCGGCACCGGCTGCCGCCGCCCACCCGATGTTCTTTTCGTCGATCCCTCCGTCAATCTGCAACCGCTGATGCGATCCCAGACGGGGGCGAAGCTCTTTCACCTTGTCGAGCACGTCAGGGATAAAGCTCTGTCCACCGAATCCGGGCCAGACGCTCATGACCAGCACCAGGTCCACGTCCCCCAGCACCGACTCGATCGCCGACACCGGCGTGCCGGGGTTGATGGACACTCCGACCGAGACACCGAGTCCCTGAACATGCTTGATCACGGCCTGGGGTTCGCTGGTCACCTCGATGTGGAAGGTGATATGGTCGCATCCGGCGTTCACGAAGGCCTCCGCGTACCGTTTCGGCTCGGAGATCATCAGGTGGGCGTCGAGGAAACACTTGGTGTACTTGCGAAGCGATTTAATGACCGGCACGCCGAAGCTGATGTTGGGGACGAAGTGGCCGTCCATGACGTCCAGATGGAGCATCTCCGCTCCCGCGGCCTCAACGACCGCGACCTGCTCCGCCAGTCGCCCGAAGTCCGCCGACAGCGCGGAGGGCGCGATCCGTATGCGCGGTTCGGACAACGAACGTGTCGCCGTGGACGTTGGGTTCCGCATGTCCGAAACGAGTCTAGGGCGACCCTTCCTC
>CAYQZH010000384.1:0-2523 GCA_964421865.1 uncultured Phycisphaera sp.
CTTTCTCTCGCCCATCGGGAGGACTTCCTGCGGAAAGTCAAACTCGCCGCACGCACGCGGGGATTCCGTTTCCTGCTGATGCTCTCTCCCTGTCCCACGGGTTGGAAATCGGAGGCCGAGGACAGCGTGGAGCTGATTCGAAACGCGGTCCGTTGCGGCATCTTTCCGCTGTACGAAGTCTTCGATGGGTCGCGTTATCGCATCAATATGGAGCGGGATGGCGCCTCCGTGAACGCCTATGTCGAACGGCAACGGCGCTACCGCCGCGAGACCTTGGACGCCTCGCTCATGCAGACCCGAATCGACGAACAATGGCGGTACTTGAAGGCCATGACCGCCGCGTTCCCCGCGACCGACGATCCGCATCACCCATCCTGACTTGCTCGGCTTCGGGTGCCACTGGCTTCGGGTGCCACTGGCGGCTCGCCCGCCAGTGGAGGGGCCACTGGCCGCCAGCGGCCAGTGGCATCCGAATCGTCCGCGAGGCGGCGATTCGCAACCGGGATGAACCGGGCTGATACTCCAGGCGTAGAACCGCTGCCGGAGACCGGTTGCAACCGTCCGCCAAAACCGCCACACTATGCTCCGGGCATGGGCTGCTTCGAGGAGACGGATGCGGGCATGAGCGCAAACGGGCCAACGTCTTTTGTCTTGTCGGCGGCGACGCTGATCTTGACCGCGTGCAGCCCCTCGCCGTCTGATGAGGGGCGGGCGGCGGGACTCGACCAGGGGTCGTCCAGCTCGACGGACAAAGTGGAACAGGGTGCGAAAGGGCGAGACATGAAACCACGGTACTCGAAATCCGGTTATGACATCACGCCCCTTCCCCGCGGGACCGTCGCGGACTTGGCGTCCAGGCTTGACCCCGAAGCGTACCGCATTACGCAAGGAGCGGACACGGAGCGGGCGTTCTGCGGCGGGTTGCTGGAAAACAAGAAGGAGGGCGTCTACAGCTGCGTGGTGTGCGGACTGCCGCTCTTTTCCAGTGAGTATAAGTTCGAATCAGGAACCGGTTGGCCGAGCTTCTACACTCCGTTCGACGCCGACCATGTGGCTCAACGCGTGGACAACAGCGGCGGGACGGTCCGCACGGAGATCAATTGCGCCCGTTGCGGCGCGCACCTGGGACACGTCTTCGACGACGGCCCGCCGCCCACGGGGTTGCGCTATTGTCTCAACTCCGCGGCCTTGAAGTTCTCGGAGAAGGGATCACCCCTGCCGCCGGAAAGCCGCCCCGCGCAACCGGAGGTCGCCTACTTCGCGGGAGGTTGTTTCTGGGGAATCGAGCATTATTTCCAGTTAGGCCCCGGGGTCATCGACGCGGTCAGCGGGTACATGCAGGGGATTGCGGATCATCCGACGTACAAAGAAGTGTGCAGCGGCACGAGCGGTCACGCCGAAACCGTGAAGGTGGTCTTCGACCCGAAGCGGATCACCTATCGCCGGTTACTGGAAGCGTTCTTTGAGATGCACGATGCGACGCAGATGAATCGCCAGGGGCCGGACGTGGGCTCGCAGTATCGCTCCGGCATCTGGTACGCCGACGACCGACAGCGCAAAGAGGGCGAGGCCTTCGTCAAGGAACTCGCAGCCGCCGACCGCTACCACGGTCGGAAGATCGTCACCCAAGTGGAGGCGGCCAAGACCTTCTGGCCCGCCGAGGAATACCACCAGGATTACCTCGACAAAACCGGCGGCGCATGCCACGTATCCAACCCGTGGTGACGACGGCTTCGCCGCGGTCAGCACCAGCGCCCTTGAGCGCTGGCGCGAGGAAGTATTGAGCACCGCCGCGCGCCCACGGGAATCCCGTCCTGGATCAACCGGGCAACGATCCCACACGATCAGTTCGCGCAATTGGGATCGACCACCGCCCCGTCCCCGGCGAAACATCGTTGGAAGACGGCGGCGTCGCGAAGGTCCACGTCGTTGTCGTGGTTGGCGTCGAAGGCCGCGAAGGCGCCTTGTGGACACGCCGCCGGTCGAGGCCGCCCCGGACCGTTGAGGCAGTCGGCGAGGTCCGCGGCATCCTGTGCATCGATGAAGCCGTCGCAATTGGCGTCGCCGACCGAACAGGTCACGGTGAGCGTGGCCGGTTGGCTGATCATTTGCCCGAACAGATTTTGGACCACTACCTGGTACGTTCCGCCCATCACCAGGGACACCGGATTCAACGTCAGTGTGGGCGAGTTCGCACCCGACACGCCGCTGCCGTTCAACAAGTCGTTTCCGTTGTGACTCCACTGGTAGGTCAAATCAGGCGTTCCAAAGGCGGTTGCCGAGAAGGAGATCGATTGCCCGACGGTCGTTGCGCGGTTCACCGGTTGTTGTGCGATTTGCGGCCCCATTCCCGCCGTCAGGACGAAGGACGTGTACTCTCCGGCGCCGATGGCGATGGCGTTGCTGATGCCCGAAACAGGCAAGGGGGTAAACGGTTCCGGATAGGGGCGCGGCCCAAGTTCGCCCCCCGCATTCAAACCAGTAACCCAAACGGTGAGGTCGGTTCGCAGAAAGACGGTGTGG
>CAYQZH010000385.1:0-2500 GCA_964421865.1 uncultured Phycisphaera sp.
CTGACCCGTACTAATGGCCGAAAGCTTGACCACTTTCATGAGTGGCTGTCAAGCAATTTCCAAGCGCAGTGGTTAGTTTGCAATACCTCCCATGCGTCCGCTTCTTCAATTGCCAAGGGATTCGTGTAGCATACTGGGTCGGTTGATCAGCTCTTTTAGCGGTAGAATCGGACTCGGCGAGCGGTCGCGGTCGCTCGCGCGGGGATTCGAGATGGACCGTACAACCGTCGGCTCGCTGTTGCGTTCGACGCAGGCCTATTGCAGTGAGCTGTGCGAAAGGGAGACGCTCGACTACGGCATTGCCTACTATTGCCGTCGGTTCGCCGCGCTGCCGGAGGCCAACCAATTCCGCGAAGTGCTGATCGACGATCCTGCGCGGATTCAGGAAGCCTTTGAGCAGGCCGAAGCGTGGTTTCAGCAGCGCGGCCTGTTCTGTCACCGCTGGGCGCCGGCCGAGGGTCGGGCCACGACGGAGCTTTCCGACTTCTTGACGCAACAAGGGTTCATAGTCCGACGTTCCACGGCCATGGCCCTCGCCCGCTGGGTTGTGCAGGGCACTCCGGAGCGGGTTCGGATTCTCCCCGCACGGGCCATGCGCGAGGCGTATCGCGGCACGTTCATCCATGTCCACGCGCCGGGGTCGCCGGCGACGCGCGAGCTTCTCGCGGAGGCCTCTCTCGAACGCCTCGATGATCCGCAATTGGACATGGTCGTCGCCCTGTGGGACAAGCAACCGGTCGGACGGTGCGGTTTGTATCAAGTCGGAGATATCGCACGCGTGATGAGCCTTTCCGTACTCCCCGTGTTCGCGGGTCGCGGCGTCGAGCAAGCGTTGCTGGCCCACGTGCTGGCGCTCGCTAGACGACTCACGATGCGACATATCTTTGTGCAAGTCGACGAAACCGACGCTCCCCGGCGAATCCTGCTGGAAGAAGCGGGCTTCGTCGCCGACGGGGAGATCGTGGAGTTCGAACGCGACGCACCCGGTTCTCTCGGCGTCGGCCCATGATGTTGAAAAGTCGATACGTCGTGCCGGTGGACGGACCGGTCCTCGAAAACGGCGCGGTCGTCATCCGCAACGGTCGCGTTTCCGCCGTCGGCCGGGCGAATGACCTAACCGCCTCGCCGGTCATCGACTACGGCGACGCCGTCATCTGCCCAGGATTCGTCAATGCCCACACTCATTTGGAACTGACCCTGCTGGCGGGAGCGGCCCCGCCTTCGCCGGATTTCGTCGACTGGTTGAAACGCCTCACCCGTTTGTTGATGGAGCAGCCCGCGACAGAGGAGAACGTCGCGGAAGCCGTCCGGGCAGGGATCGTGCGGTCGCTCGCCGCCGGGGTGACGACGATCGGCGACATCACACGCCGTCCGGCGTGGAGTCGTGGCCCCATGGCGGAATCACCGGTCCGCGCCGTCTCCTTCGGAGAGGTCATTGCGACGGGGCGACTTCGGACTCAACTCCATGAGCGACTGGAGGCCGCCGCTTCCACCCAACACGAGAACACACGACTACGCATCGGCATCTCGCCCCACGCTCCGTACACGGTCGAGCCGGACGGACTCCGCACTTGTGCGGCCCGCGCCATGCGGATGGGAGCGCCGCTCTGCATTCACCTGGCCGAAACTGCGGACGAAGAGGCGTTCACGCGCAAGGGTCAAGGTCGTTTCGTCGAGTTTTTGCAGGAAGTGGGCATCTGGGACGAGAACATTCCGGCGGCGCATTGCAGTCCGGTCGAGTTGTGCCGATCCGCCGGCATTCTCGGCCCCAAGACCCTTATCGCGCATGGCAATTACGTCAGTGACACGGACGTCGGGGTCATCGCGGAGAGCGGCGCGAGCGTGGCCTACTGCCCGCGCACGCACCATGCCTTCGGTCATCCGCCTCATCCATTCCGTGACCTGCTCAGAGCCGGGATCAACGTCTGCATCGGCACGGACAGCCTGGCCTCCAACCCTTCGCTTTCGATCCTCGACGAGCTTCGATTTCTACGCCGATTGCACCCCGACCTCGCCGCCCAGGACCTGATGAGGATGGGAACGCTCCACGGCGCGGTCGCGTTGGGGTTCGACGCTGAAGTCGGCTCGCTGACGGTCGGCAAGGCCGCCGACCTGATCGTTATTCCGCTGGAAGCGTCGCAGGCCGTCGCGGATTGGAATTCCGTGTTTGAGTCAACGCAGACGCCGATCGCCGTCTATATCGATGGCGTGAACAGCCCTGCGGCCGCCTAAACGTCGCTGTCGGGGAAGACCCAGGTCCGATCGGGCGGCGCGTAGTCGAGCAGTTCCTTTTCCTGAAAGTACAAGGCGATCTCGATCCTGGCGGAGTCCGGCGAGTCGCTGCCGTGCACGAGATTGAACGAACGGCTCGCGCCGAAGTCGCCGCGGATGGTGCCGGGGGCGGCCTCGTAGCCGAAGGTCTTACCCATCAGCGTTCGGGCGATGTCGATGCACCGCTCGCCCTGCAACACCATCACCACCACCGGGCCGGAGGTGATGT
>CAYQZH010000386.1:0-2494 GCA_964421865.1 uncultured Phycisphaera sp.
GCAGGCGATCCAGCTTCGGATGCGAGGCCCTTTTGAAACCCAGACGCAGGCTTCGCAGATTCGAGCGTGGGACGCGGCGGGACTCAATCCGATCCTGATCGTGGCCCCCGGTGCCCCGGTCCCGAACGGCTCCGCCCGCGTTCTCATCGCCAGCACGAACTTCGCCGCGCATACCACGCCCGCCGCAGTTCCGAACTTCATCATGACCAACCTGATCCCGGCCTCGTACCTCGCGGCCGGGAGTCTCACCTTTGAAGCGGACGGCTTTGGGATCGTCTGGCGACTGAGCTGGGGCGGGGCCGGCTATACCGGGTCGGGCTCGGTCACCACAAACGACGCCGACGGCAACGCCAATCCTCCGTTCGCCGGATCACTGCCGACAAACTGCACCCGCGCCGTGCTGTTTCCAGGAGCAGCGAGTGCGCTCAGCACCAACAACGCCGCCGACTACATACTTACCGCCGGGGCGGCCACGTTTCGCAACAACGCCGGCACGGCTTTCACCGTCAACGCTTGCGTCGGCGACGGCGACTGTAATGACTCGATCGCCTGCACCTCCGACGCCTGCATGGGCGGCTGTTGCGTGTTCACGCCGGACAACGCCAGTTGCCCGAGTGACGGCCAGTTCTGCAATGGGACGGAGTTCTGCGATGCGACCCTCGGGTGCCGCTCGCCCGGCAACCCCTGTACGACCCCTCCCAACCTGGTCTGCCAGGAGCCGAATATTTGCGGCACGTGTGACGACAACGGGGACTGCAACGACGGCGTGGCCTGCACGGATAACGCGTGCGTCGGAGGCTCCTGCGTCTTCACCCCCAACGACGCCCACTGTCCCAGCGACGGTCTGTTCTGCAACGGGCCGGAAATCTGCAACACGACGATGGGTTGCGTCTCCTCCGGCGATCCGTGCGGCGGGGGGACCACTTGCAATGAAGCGACCGATGCCTGCGGCCTCGCGATCGGGCTGGAGCTCATCGCCGGTGGAAGCCAAACCGCGGCCGTCCCCACGTTGGCGTCTCCGCTCGGGATCACCGACGCCGGAGACGGGACCGGAAGGCTCTTCATCCACGACCAGGTCGGTCTCATCCGCGTGATCGACGCCGGGGGAAACCTCTTGAAGGAACCGATGCTCGATCTCACCGCCCCCGGCAGGATGCCCCTGTTGGGCATTGATTTCGTCGTCATCCCGCCCTTCGATGAACGCGGGCTGCTCGGACTCGCCTTCCACCCCGATTTCGAGACCAACGGTAAGTTCTACGTCCAGTACAGCAAGCCGCGTTCCAGCACAGGCTCTGAACCGTGCGATTTGGACGTCCCGCCCGGCGTTTGCCATGAAGAGGTAGTCGCTCAATACACCATGTTGTGCGACCCGGGGTGCCACCCACTGACCCAGAACGTAGCCGATGCGAGTTCCGAACTCATTCTCTTCCGTTGGGACAAGCCCCAGTGGAACCACAACGCCGGACACATCGAGTTCGGCCCGGAAGGCTACCTGTACATCTCTACCGGCGACGGCGGTGGCGCGAACGACGGCCTCTGCGACTCTCCGCCCTCCCACGGACCGGGCGGCAACGGGCAGAACATCGAATCGAAGTTGGGCAAGATGATCCGCATCGACGTGGACGGCACGGACGGTCCCGGCGGCCTCTATGGAATCCCGGCAGACAACCCGTTTGCGGGGGCGACGCCGGGGCTGGATGAAATCTACGCCATCGGCTTCCGCAACCCCTACCGATTCTCGTTCGACTTGGGCCTGATCACTGACACCCTGTATGTCGCCGATGTCGGACAGGACATCTACGAGGAAGTCGACACGGTCGTGAACGGCGGCAACTACGGCTGGGCGATCCGCGAAGGGGCCCACTGCTTTGTACCCACGGTACCCCCGGAAGACCCGCCGTGTCCGCCGCTCCCCGGGTGCGCCGGCCCAGGCCTGACCGATCCTATCAATGAATACACCCACCCGGAGGGCGGCTTGGCGGTCGTGGGCGGATACGTGTACCGCGGATCGGCTTACCCTCAGCTCGTGGGCAAGTACGTCTACGGCGACTTCAGCGCCAACTTTGGTCCCACGGGGCGGTTGTACTACTTCGACCTCACCGGACCCGAGGCTTTTGTCCGCAGAGAGTTCTTTCTCGTCCCAAACGGTGCCCCCTTCGGCCAGTTCTTGAAGGGTTTCGGGCGCGATGCTGCCGGCGAGATTTATGTCGCCGCGTCGGACGTGCTCGGCCCGAGCGGTACAACGGGAGTCATCTACAAGATCGTTCCACCGCCTCCGGGGAACATCGTGTGGGATGCAGGCGATACAAGCCCCGATCGCACCACTCGGTCCCTACGGTTCAGGGTTGCGGCGGCGGCCACCGCGACCGCCGGGCCAGTGCTAAACGCCATCAAGGTGGAGTTGGTCGAGCTGGGGCATCCCGACCCCAGGAACAACCCGGCGACGGTGTCACTGCCGACGCAGACCGTGCCGCAGAACTTCTCCAAGTTCGAC
>CAYQZH010000387.1:0-2461 GCA_964421865.1 uncultured Phycisphaera sp.
CACACCCCGGCCAATGAGACGACGGCGTTTCGGCCCTATCTGGCGTTCATCGCTCGCGTGGTGGGCGGGATTCTCGCCCTGTTCGGCTACGACATCAGTGTGGCCGAGACGACCGTTCACGCGCCGCAGTTTTCCATGGAGATCGTCCGTGGTTGCGATGCCATCGAGCCGGCGGCGACCTACATCGCAGCCGTCCTCGCTTCGCCCGTGGGCGTCTGGCCAAAGCTGCCCGGCATCCTAATCGGCACCGCGGGCCTGATGCTCATCAACTTGCTGCGGATCGTGACCCTGTTTTTCGTCGGCGTCTACGATCCCAACGCTTTCAACATGATTCACGAAGGCGTCTGGCAGGCCGCGTTCGTCGTCCTCGCCATTGTCTTTTGGGCCGTGTGGGTACAATGGGCGACGCGAGGAAACCGCGAGCGCCCCGATGTCCGACCGCAAGAAGCGACCGCATGATCCCTCTCACCAAAACGGGGCAAGGACGTTTGCTCTTTCCGTAAATTCGCTTCTCGCGTTTTTCGCTCGCTTCCTCTTGATCTTCCTCGTTTTCCTGGCACTTTGGGGTCTTGCAAGTCATGGCTACGGCCGGCTCTTCCGTACCACGGGCAACGTCCTGGTCGGCCTCGGCTCGCAGGGTCGGGTCTGGTTTGAGCGGCCCGACGACGCCGACGAGCATCACGACACGGAGGTTGTTGTCATCGATCCCCACGCCCGCCTCAAGCGGACCACGCAGCTCAGCAGCCGCCGGCACGGTTACATGCCCACGAGCTTCTTGATCGCCCTGACCCTTGCAACCCCTGTTGCATGGCCTCGACGGTTCCGCTCCGTGCTGTGGGGCCTCCTTGCGATCAACGTCTACATCGCCGCGAAGTTGATCCTCTTTCCGATCGCCTACGGCGGCGACGATCCCATCGGCGCGTGGACGCTCCCCGGCGTGTTGCGTTGGACGTTCTGGGTGGTCGGGGCCTCGTCCGTCGGTTGGATGTTGGTCCCGCTGTTGATTTGGCCCGTCCTCACCTTCCGCGCTCTGACCACGCTGCGATCCGACGCGCCGAGTTGATTCGACGGGGCCCGAATCTCCGCGTCGACGAAGCGGTGTCCGCGTTACGCCGCTTCGACTACCATGCTCCGTTGGGACGAGGGTGCGGGAGTCCGGGTGCATGGCGTATACCGATTTACAGACGTTCATGGGTGACCTTGACGCCCGCGGGCAGCTCAAACGCGTCGAGGCCGAGGTCGACCCCATCCTTGAAATCTCCGCCATCGCCGCTCGAGTGAGCGACCTTGCGGCCGCGGGGGACGCGCCGCCGCCGCCGACCGATCCGGTCCACGGCGGGCGCGGCGGGCATGGGCTGCTGTTCGAGAACGTCAGAGGATCGACCCTCCCCGTCGCCATCAACATCTTCGGCAGCTACGAACGGATGCGTCTGGCCTTGGGCGTGTCGACCTTCGAGGAGCTGGCCGACCGCGTCCAACAGCTTGTCAAACCGGAAATGCCCACCACGCTGCTGGAAAAGATGAAGAAGCTCCCGCAGCTTGCCAAAATCGCGGGGTTCGCGCCCAAAACCGTCAAGCGCGGAATCTGCCAAGAGGTCGTTCACACAGATGATGCCAGCCTGCTGTCACTCCCGATCATTCAATGCTGGCCCCACGACGGCGAACCGGGATATGGGGGCAAACCGCCGTTGGGAGCCACGAAGCCACGAAGCCACGAAGCCACGAAGTCCGATCCATTCGACAATCGACAATCGACAATCGACAATCCGATCGGCACCGGTCGCTACATCACTCTGGCCGGCATCTACACCGTCGATCCCGAAACCGGCGACCGCAACGTCGGCATGTATCGGGTGCAGGTCTACGACGAGAAGCTGGCGGCCATGCACTGGCACATGCACCACGACGGCGCCCGGCATTTCCGCAAATACAAGAAACGCGGCGAGCGGATGCCGTTGGCGATCGTCCTGGGCGGCGAGCCGGTCCTCACCTACGCCGCGACTTGCCCGCTCCCGCCCGACATGAGCGAACTTCTCTTCGCCGGATTCCTCAACGAGGCGGGGATCGAGTTGGTCTCATGCAAAACGATCCCGTTGGAGGTACCGGCCAACGCCGAGATTATCATCGAGGGTTGGGTCGATCCCGCGCAGACGCTGATCGAAGGCCCCTTCGGCGACCACACCGGCTTCTATTCCCTCGCCGATCGTTATCCGGCGTTGCACGTCACGGCCATCACGCACCGCCGCGAACCGATCTATCCCACGACCATTGTGGGTTTTCCTCCGCAAGAGGACTACTACATCGGTAAGGCGACCGAACGCATCTTCCTGCCGCTGTTGCGGATGCTCATCCCCGATATCATCGACTATCACCTGCCGATGTTCGGGGCCTTCCACAACGGCGTGTTCGTGAAGATTCGCAAGGAGTACCCCATGCAGGCCCGCAAGGTCATGAGCGGGAT
>CAYQZH010000388.1:0-2363 GCA_964421865.1 uncultured Phycisphaera sp.
AATCGAGGCCGCCGGGTTCGGGCGTACCCGTGCCCGGAGCGAACGACGGATCGAACCCGTCGATGTCGATCGTGACGTAGACCGTGTCGCCCAGGGCGTTGAGCACGCGGTCCACCCAATCGTCGTCGGTGTGGCACTGCCGGGCCGTGACGACATCCACCCAGGGGCGGATCGCGCTTTTTTTCCGAACCGGGAGCGCAAGCGACCGGCCTTGTCGTTCTCCGAGCAGCAGACCTGGCCTCTCGCTCGCGCTCGGGGTTCGGATCACCGTTTTGAGGAAGCGGTGTTCTTCGAGGGAGACGTTGCGGATGCCGACCGGGACGAGCTTCGCGCCGAGTTCAAGGGAGCGGCGCATGACGCAGGCGTGGGAATGGGGCGATCCCTCCCACGAGTCACGTAGGTCCAGATGAGCGTCGATCTGCAGGACGGAGAGTTTCTTGTGTTTGGTCATCACGGCCCGGACCAAGCCGGACGTGATGCTGTGTTCGCCGCCCAAACCGAACAGGAACTTCCCATCACGGACGATTCTTTTGGCGGCGGCGAAGACGTCCTCGTGCATGGCCTGCGGACCGGCCATGTTGGGCATGAGCGGATCGAGCGTCGCGACGCCGGCCTTGTGGCACTCCGCCTCCAATTCCTCATCGAACAGCTCGACCTGCTGCGACGCGCGGATGATCGCCGCCGGCCCTTCGCGCGTGCCCGTCTGGAAGCTCGTCGTCGAGTCGTAGGGAATCGGCAGCACCGCGAACCGGGCACGGCGATAGTTGCTGTACCTAGCGGGCAGGCCGAGGAAGTTGTTGGGAAGCGTAGTCATCTGCAATGCATCTAACGGCGCCGAATGCGGAATGGTGAATGCGGAATGCGGAATGTCATTCTGAGCGCCGTGTCACCCTGAGTGCCGTGTCACCCTTGGCGCCGTGTCACCCTGAGCGCAGCGAAGGGCCTCGTCGCGGAACGGAGATGCTTCGCTTCGCTCAGCATGACTAACTCCGCTCAGCATGACTCACTTCCGCATTCCGCATTCCGCATTCGACATTCGTTCGCCGCCTTCCGCAACCCTTCGCTCATCTCGTCCAAGCGCGTGAACAACCGCCGGTGGCGGCGCGGCTTGGAACGGACCAACACATATTGGGCGATCAGCGGGAAGGTGATCGAGGCGCACGAGTAGACCACGACGTTGTTGGCGTAGGCGTCCTTAAGCTTGCCCCAGCTTCGGGCCTCACCCGGCGTCGCCCCGGACAATCCGCCCCAGTGAGGCGCATCCGTGGTCAATTGCAGGAAGTAGTCATGCCCGCCCTTGGAGCGATCCATGAGAATCTGATGCAGCGTCGGCTGCGTTTGGAGATAGAAGTTCTTGGGCGAGCCGCCGCCGATCTCCACCACGCCGTTGACCTCCGCGTCGCGGACGATGGCGGCCGTCTCGATCACATCCAGCACGGGGTTGAGCATCACCGGCTTGTCGAAAAGGTGCGGCACGATGAGGTTCATGCCGATCGACGAGTCCCCCGGTGAGGACGTATAGATCGGCACGTCGTACTTGGCCGCGGCCGCGACCATCGACTTTTCCGGGTGCGGCGAGTTCTCCCACAACAGCCGCCCCATGTGATGATGCAACCGGGCCGTGGAAAACGGCTTGGAGAGATCGAACCCGCGGATGAGTTCGAGCACCTTGTTGTCCGTGGCCATCAGGGTGTCTTGCTCGCCGATGAAGACGTCATAGATTCGGGCGACGCCGTCCTCGGCCAGGGCGTTGTCATCGACGTTGGCGCTGCCCTGCACCATCGGGAAGTCGTAGGCCAAGTGCAGATCGTGGTAGAGGTTGGCCCCCGTGGCGATGATGAAGTCGATGAACCCCTTTTCGATCAACGACGTGATGACCCCGCCCATGCCGATGGGCGTCATGGCCCCGGCGAGGGTGAGGGCGACGGTGGCGTCGGCGTCGAGCATCTGGGCGTAGAGCTTCGCTCCTTCAGCCAGCTTGCGACCGTTGAACCCGCTCTTCGAGAAACAGCGGTCGATCAGATCGGCGACGTTCTCGTTGCCGGCGAGCTGCAACGGCTCAATCGAAGGGGCGTCGAGCCAGGCCGCGTGACCAGGGTGTTTGCCGTCTTTTTCACCGTGTTTGCAAGGATTCATGGAAACTCAAATGTCGAATTGCGAATGTCGAATGTCGAATGGAGCCAAGGGCAGCGACTGTCTTCAATTCGACATTCTCAATTCGACATTCGACATTCCACCTCAGTAGGGGATCAACACCGCCGCCGCGACGCACGTGGTCCACAGCCCGTTTTTGTCGCCTTCCACCGTCTGCACGACGGCCTTGGTTTTCACCACCAGCCCTTGCGCCCGATAGATGTTCTTTC
>CAYQZH010000389.1:0-2341 GCA_964421865.1 uncultured Phycisphaera sp.
GCAATCCCTCGCCGCTCAGCGTCATACGCGGCAGACGCTTCACGAGCCGGTAGTAAAAGAAAACCAAAGTTCCCACAATGACCAGAACGGCGAAGAGATCTTTGAAGAAGGAGTAGGTTTGACCAAGGAAGTGGTCCGGCCCGAAGAACCAGAAGTTGAACGACTCATTGAAGCCGCGCCCCCAAAGGATTAACGTCCGAAGCAAGAGGACGACAAATCCGGAAAAGATGAACATATGGGCCGCGCCCGCGAGGGGATAACGGCGCATGCGAACTTGGGCAATGGCATAGGTCCACGTACGTCGCAGCCGCTCGGCGGGCCGGTCAAAGCGGTTTTCGGGCGCCCCGACCATTAGCAACTTCCATCGTCTCCGCGCGGAGTAGGCGAAGACGCCCCATCCCGTGACGAGCAGCAGCATCATGAACAATGGACCCATACAGTGCTTCGGCGATTCAAGAATGGTGAATTGTGAATGGTGAATGCGGAATGAACCCAGGTAGTGGTTTCCGCATTCCGAATTCCGCATTCAACATTTGCGTCAATGCTCCTTTAGCCGCTTGAATTCCTCTGTGAGCAGTGGGACCAACATGAACAAGTCGGCCACACAGCCATAGCTGGCGACCTTGAAGATCGGCGCGTCTTTCTTGGTGTTGATGGCGACAATCACTTTGCTGCCGCGCATTCCGGCTAGGTGCTGAATGGCTCCGTCGATGCCGCACGCAATGTAAAGCCGCGGCGTCACGACCTTGCCCGTCAGTCCCACTTGTCGGGTATGCGGCTGATAGCCCGCGTCGCAGGCGGCGCGTGACGCCCCGACCGCCCCATCCAACACTAGGGCGAGGTCGTAGATGATCTTGAAGTTCTCCGCCGACTTCAAGGAACGCCCGCCGGAAACGACAATGTCGGCCTCGGTCACATCCTTGACGCCCGACCCGGTGGCGACGATCTCGTTGATGTTCAGGCGCTTGTCGCGGTCGGAGAGGGTGAGGGACACCGACTGAACCTCCGCCTTCGCCCCACTCTGCGGGGCGGCGGCCGTGTAAGCGTTAGTCCGCACGGTGGCGATTTGCAGTCGATCGCCGGACAGGCGAAATCGCGCACTGAACTTCCCGGCGTACATCGGTTTCGACGCGACGAGGTCGCCGCCTTCCATCACGACCCCGGTGCAGTCGATCGCCAAAGCGGCCCGCGTTCGCGCGGCCGCCCGCGACGCGAGGTCGCGTCCCAGGGACGTGGTCGGGACCAAAACGATCTTCGGGGCGGCGGCGGCGATCACGGCGGAGAGCGCGGCTGTGTAGGGCAACGCCCGGTACATGGCGAGCTCAGGGCTGTCGACGGTGTACACCTTCTTGGCGCCGTAGGCGGCCACCGTATCGACGAGCGAGGCGACGCCTTCGCCGACAAGGCACGCTTCCACGCGCCCGCCCGTGATGGCGGTGAGCCGTCCCGCCGCATTCAGGAGTTGAAACGACGCGGGGAGAATCTTCCCGCGACGCTGCTCGATGAAAACGAGAACATTCTTGTTCATACAACTAGACTCGGCTCGCTAGAGGACCTTCGCTTCTTCGCGTAACAGGCGAATCAGCTCCTTGGCCATTTGCGGCGGTTCGCCGTCGATGAACTTGCAGTCCGGTCGCGGCGGCGGCGGAGAGATCGACTCGAACCGGACGCCCGCGTCGGACGCCTCCAAACCCGGCAATTGCCCGGCCGTCAAAAACGTCACGGGCTTCTTCTTAGCCTTCATCAAGTTGGGCAGCGAGGGATAACGCGGCTCAACCAACCCTTTTTCGATGGTGAGCAGCGCCGGCAGGTCGCACTCGACGACCTCCTCCGCCCCTTCGATGCGTCGGCGAGCGGTGAATCGCTTCCCGTCGGGGGCGATCTCCAGAGCGGCCACGGCGCCGACGTGCGGGAGGTCGAGGAACTCGGCGAGCGCCGGTCCGACGGCCCCGGCGTCCAGGTCGATGGTGTACTTGCCGCAAAGAATCAGATCGAACCCGCCGCCCGTCTTCTTGATGGCCTCGGCGATGACGTGGGCCGCGAACACCTCGTCCTTGGATTCGAACGTAGCATCGCAGACGTGCACGCCCGCGTCGGCGCCCATCGCCAGGGCCACGCGAAGCGCCTCCGCCGCTTTCTCCGAACCCAGCGTGAGGGCCACGATCTCCGTCACGTCGGTCCGCTTCTCCCGAAGCTGGACGGCCAACTCGATCCCGAACTCGTCGAAGGGATCGGGCACGAGTTTGAGGCTCGTGAAGTCGATCCCGCTCCCATCCGGCAGCACCTTGATCGCCGCGTTGGAGTCGGGCACTTGTTTGACGATGGTCAGGATTCTCAACCG
>CAYQZH010000390.1:0-2278 GCA_964421865.1 uncultured Phycisphaera sp.
ATATCCCGGTGTTTACTTCCGCAATATCCGCTTGCAGCGTACGGTTATCCCCCGTTGCGTCTCCGACCTGCGAGGGGAACTGCGCCTCAAAGTTGGCTACCCCAGCCCATCCGCCAGTGTTCCGAATCACGTACCATTTGCGATGCAGTAGTGTACTCGTGGGGGTTGCGGTAAGTCCATCGCGAATCCGCAACACCGTGTTACCCGACTCCAGCGTGAACGCAAACGACGCCGAAAGGTCCGGTCCAGCCGCGCCCCCGGCCAACATTTCCTGGATCAAAATCTGTCCCGCCGTCGGAACCCCGGGCAGAGCCCGATCAAACGTGGCGCGAACCACGTTTCCCGCAGACCGCCACAGCGTACCCCTGGCGGGAACGGTGTTGTTGCCGTGTGCCGTAAACGCCGGAATCGAAGAAGCGAGTTGTGGCGGCGGCACCACCCCCGACACGTTAATTGTCAGATTCGTCGGGGCATTCACACCCGCCGCCTCCGTCGCATAGAAGACCTCGCCCGTCTCGCCGTCCTTAATCACATTGGCGAATACGTCGAACCCGTTCAAATGGTACGCGCCGTCGGCGGTTCCCAAGGGGATCGTCAATGATCCCGTGGCGATCGTCGCCGCCCCGCATCCCCCCGGCTGGGCCACACCCGTCAGCACCGTTCCGATCGGAAACGGGGCGTTCCCGACCGTGTTCTTGATCGTGTTCTGCGCACCCCCGATCTGGATGAGATTGCCGCCGATGACCGTGCCGCCGAACCCGGCCGGATTGGTGATCCCGTCGGGGATCACAAAAGCCGGCATCGGGTTGCCGCAGGTGATCGCGCCGGCCGGAGTGGCCGCCGCGGCCAGGTCCCCCCCTGGACTCGCCAAATCGAAGTCCAGGCTCAGCCCGATGAGCGCCAGCCCCTCGTTCACGGCGTCGCCGAGCGTGCCGATGATCTTGTAATTCACCGTGTCGCCCGGATGCACCGTGATCGCGTTCGTGCCGTCCGGCTGTTGAACACTAATGTTGATGTTCGTCGCCATCGCAGCCGACGTAAATAGTCCGGCCGCCAGAACCATGCCCAACCATCGTGTTTTCATTAGTTAACCTCCAAAAAAAGGCTTACACCGCCAACCCCATCTCGCCGACTCAACGGTCGGATGGCTTGCCAGTGGAACCGTGCCCACCATACACGCGTGACGGACCTCCGCCGCAAGGCGTGAGATCCCCTCACCTTGATCAGTCGCATCAACCGTGGCGCGGCGCGATCGAAGAACCAAAGTTTCCCGCCGCGGGGCGTTGTCGGTTCATCGGCTTGCGCGGCACGGTCAAAAAAGAGAGCCGGGCGTCGAGTCATCCTCGCGCCCGGCTCCGATAATCCATGAGGAGTCGCAGCAGTTTGTTCTATTCGCCGCTCTTGCCGTTTACGCTGAACCCGGCGCGGTCCAGCACCGCTTTGGCGACCCGCGATTCATCCCAACATCACTGGGGCAGAATCACCGAATCGCTCGGCCGCGGGAAAAAACTAGGCCGCGTACCGACGGCGAAGGAATCCAAGCAGGGCCAGCCCTAGCAGCGACAGTGTCGCCGGCTCGGGGACGACGCTGAACCTACCCTGCCCGAAGATACCTTCTTCGACACGCGACTGTCCCGGTAAACCGCGGTTCAGGACGCTGAACCCATCGAACTGACTGTCAACCTGGACAAGGTAATCACCCTGCGCAAGACCCGCCGTGTTAAAGGTGACGGTCCCGAGCGCAAGGGAGTTACCAACGACCCCCGCTGTGTTAGACCCGCCGAGCAACACATCGTGCCCGGGCACGTAAATCCCATTGTCAAAGCTGGGAGCGCTGACGCTAGTCAGCATGGCGGCGGTCCACTCAGGCGCGTACGCAAAACTGAACGGCACGCTGTCGTGGGTCCCGATCAAAACGTCCGCGCTGTTGAAACCCAGTGGCGCCAGCGACTCGGTCGATAACACCACGTTCATCGCCACCGGCGTGCCCGGAGTCACCGACTGCCCCGAACCCTGAAACGTCGCGATACCCGCGAACGCACATACGTTCATCAAACCGACTGCACACAACCCAACTGCGACCTTCCTCATTGCAATCTCCTTGCCTTTCTGACCCCTCCCACAAAACCCTCGGGGAGTTCAAGTTTCCTCATCATACCCGCGACCGCCTACCGACGCAAGAGCGTTCTCTGCCGAAGGCAGCGGCCGATAACTAATCCCATTTACCACCCGCTCGGCTTCGCAACCGGCAGCGACGAGATCCGCGTGTTCGTTTCCG
>CAYQZH010000391.1:0-2249 GCA_964421865.1 uncultured Phycisphaera sp.
ATGCGACTACACTTGAATTGTGCTGAAAAGACGCCCCAAAGGGCCAAACCCCAGGTGCGAGACTCCCGTCTCGCACCGAATACGCCCAACGAATTCGCCGCGCTCCTGGGTCCGCGATCGGAGTCTCGCCCCAGTCGTTTGAGTAAAGATCGGTTCCCGCAGCCCATGCCCCCAATCATTTGCGACCCCAGTTGACCCACGATATACTGCGCTGCGTTGGCGGGGCGATTCGTTGGGCGCGAGGCACGGTCGCCGATTCGTCGTGAGGACAAAAAAACGATACCTTCACCATGGGGAGATGACAATGGGCTGCGAAGGACAAATTTCTAACAATTGCAAAGAATCTGAAGCGTGAGTTGGATACCGCGAGGGCAGGCTTTTGATCGATTAACGTCAGCGACTTGCAGAAGCGCGCGCAGGAAGTAGGCGGCGAAGGGATGCACGTGGCCACGGGTGAAGGTGCGAAAGGGCGTTGCTTGCCAAACTCTACGACGCACGCATCCCGCCATGTACGCCCACCCAGGAAATGCGCCGCTGCAAACACGTCTCACGGGGCTGGGGGTTGCATCCCCCGGCCCTGGGTTGCCCACCACTTCTCCCACACCCCAACCTCAGGCGGTTCGGGTCGTTACGGACGCCCGTCGCAGCAATCTCGCTCCAAACATCCGCTCTGCCCCTGCACGGGATTCCTGCAAACCGCGCTACCCCCAAGCCTTCCCCGCCGCGAACCTTACCGCTGCGGAGTAATCTACGCGTTTAAGGTCAGCCCTCGGCGAACCGGTCCGCGGGCGGGGCTAGGGCTCACTCGTTCCACCCTCGCCAAGCTCGCTGCGGTCGTCCGGGCGAGCGACGGCCGACCGGGTCCCGCGCTGCAGCCCCCATCGCACTTAGTCTTGGCCGTCGCCAACGGCGAACTCGGCTATGGAAGACGCCTTGACGAGACGACCGTAATCGGCTAGTTTGCAGACGTTTTGCAAAGTGGACGATGATGAGGTTTTACCATCGGGCAATCAGCGGAGCGTGTCGTGATTTGTTTCAATCAAAGTGAGACAAACGGCCTCGTCGAGTAAAGGTGTTCCTCCTGCCGCCGGGGGATGAGTCGTTGTCGCAGTTTCAGGTTCTCCTGCTTGCGCAGTTCTCTGGCCTCTTGTAATTTCCGGCGGCGCTCGGCCAGGAGCGTCGTCGGATCTCCGCGATAGTAATCCACCGGCCGCAAGTACGACAGCGACGAGTGCAGTCGGCGATGGTTGTAGTGGTCGATGATCCCGGTGATCACGGCCTTGGCTTCGGTGAAGTCCTCCAGGTCGTGCTCCTCGATCTTCTCCCCGATCGTGCGATGGTAGCGTTCGATGATCCCGTTGTCCGTCGGGGTGTGCGGACGGATCAGCGTATGTCCCACGCCGGACTCGGCCAGGGTGCCGGCGAACTCCCGGGCGATGAACCCCGAACCATGATCGCTTTGGATCGTGGGCCGCACCTCTTTGGGCAACGTCTCGATGGCCGCCGCGGCTCCGACGGACACGCTCAGCCCGTCCATCGTCGTCAACAGCTCGTGATGCACGACGTACCGCGAGTACGCATCGACGAAGCTCAGCAAGTAATAGTTCCTCTCTTGGACCTTCGTGTAGCGGATGTCCGTCTGCCACAACGGATCGGGTTTCGTCGGCGGCGGAGGTTGACCGGTTCCCTGACGCTTCGGCTTGGGCTTCCAACGGCAGACCAAGTCCTCCTCGCGCAACACGCGATAGACCGTCGAGGAAGACACCGCGCAAACCCCGTCATCCAGCATTTTCCAAGCTAATTCCCGATGCCGGACCTCGGGATGGGTCATCGCATACTCGATGATCGTGCGTCGTTCCGACTCCAACACTTCGTACATCGAACCGCGGCCCGGTGGACACGGATCACCCGAGGAATCGCCGTGGCATGCCCAAGGCTGACCCCATCGGTAGTAAGTGCCCGGCGCGATGTCCAACGCCGTCAGCGTCCTTCGCACCGGCCAACCACTTCGCTGTTTGGTTTGCTCCACCAACCTTCTCACCTCGCCCTGCAACACCACGGGAAGCTGGGCATGATCGCTCAGTCCGAGAGCGTTTTTTTTAGGTCCAGATTCTCCGCGGTGATCTCCGCAATCACGTTCTTCATCCGCGTGGCCTCCGCGGCGAGCTTCTCGATGCGGCGGTCTTCCCCTGCTTCCCGCTTGGACGTGTAGACCGCCTCGGCCGAGGCCAGCAATTGCTTGCGCCACT
>CAYQZH010000392.1:0-2241 GCA_964421865.1 uncultured Phycisphaera sp.
CATAGTGTGTCCGGTCACCCGCAGCGCGGCGGACTGCTTCGCGTCACGGCGATGGTGTATTTGGCCAAAAACCTGTCTCTGAAAGACTGGATGATTTTCGCGGAAGTGTTCGGGATGCCGGTGCGGATTGCTCGGTATGAGCCGACCGCGACCGACGACGAGAAGCGCGAATTGCTTCACATGCTGGAATCGCTGGGGAGCAATGCCGCAGGGATCTTCAGTCGGGCGGTGGATCTGCAGATCGTCGAGGCCAATCGCGGTACGGCGGGTCCGCCGTACGAACATCTGATTGATTTCCTGAATCGCGAAATGAGCAAGGCCTGGCTGGGGCAGACGTTGACCACGGACATCGCCGGGCAGAGCGGATCGGTGGCGGCCTCGCGCGTGCACGAGGAGGTTCGCAAGGACATCCTGGTCGACGACATCCGCAAGGAAGGCCGCACCATCCGCCGGGATTTGCTCGGCCCGATGACGCGACTGCGTTTCGGACCCGACGCACCCGTGCCCTTCTTCACTCGCCGCCCCAGTCGACCGGCCAATACCCGCGAGCTCGCGGACGTGCTGGACGTCGCGGTCAATCAACTGGGCGTGAAGATCCCTTTGGGGTGGGCGCACGACGTCCTGGGCATTCCGCAGGGGGGCGAGGCCGAGGCGATGGTCCCGGGTCGCGCGAAGTGATCGGCGGCCGAGGGCGCCGGAGCGAGCGCCCGTCACGTTGTATAGGTACGAAGTGGGAGCGTGAACGAATGAAGACAACCAATCAACGAATCGGGACGGACGACGGCGGCGAAGCGCGGGCGCTGCACTCGGCGACGCTGGCCGGCGAGACGGTTCCCCAGCGAATCCTGCTGGCGCCGTGGGGGAACGTGGAAAGCAGCAACGGCAGTTTCGTGGTCGACGAGGAGTCGGCGCGGCTCGCGGTCGAGGCGTTCGCGGAGCATGGGACGGACCTTCCCATCGACTATGAGCATCAAACGCTGGGCGGCGTGTATTCGTCGCCTTCCGGTCAGGCGCCGGCGGCGGGTTGGATCAAACGCATCTTCGCGGAATCGGGCGTGGGCTTGCTCGCCGAGATCGAGTGGACGGACCAGGCCAAACAACGGCTGGCGGCCAAGGAGTATCGCTATCTTTCACCGGTGGCGATCATCCGCAAGACCGATCGCAAGCTTGTCGCCATCCACTCGGCCGCCCTTACCAACAAGCCCGCGATCGTGGGGATGACTCCCATCGTCAACAAAGCGGACCTTCCCGACTCCGACCCCGATGACGTGGAGAACGAACCGCTGACCGTGCTGCGGAATGAGTTGGACCTTCCGTCGGACGCCGCGGCGGAGGAAGTGCTCGTCGCGGCCGGCCGGAGGTTGTTCGACTTGCGGCGCGACATGCAGCGGCGGCGCGTCGAGGAGCGGATCCGCGAGGCGATGCGGGCCGGCAAGCTGGTCGAAGCGCAGCGGGCCTGGGCCGAGGCTCTGGTCACACGAGAGGAGGACTTGTTCGAGGAATGGTTGCGGACGACGCCGGTCGCCGTTAAGCCGGGAGCGTCCGCCCCGCCGCACGGCGCCGACGGGGTTGAACGAAAACATCACGCGGCGGCCTCCCGGGCGCGGGCGGAGTTCCGAACGAATCGCGTCTTGTCGGGGTTGACGACGGAAGAGGCGTTCGTGGCCGACGCCGTGCGCTGCGCTACAAACTAAGCGTCGAAACACCGAAACACTGAAATGCCGAAATCGGGAAGAAAGGATAACCAGGAATGGCACTCACAAAAAACCGGGAAGTAGACCACTATATTGACCAGGAGTTGCGGACGTTGCAGGTCGCGGCGGCCAAGCACATTTACAAGGGGGCCTTGGTGGGGCTGGCGTCGAGCGGGTATGCCCAGCCGCTGCTGGCGGGCGATCCCTTCGTGGGAATCGCGTACGAGGAGATGGACAACACCAGCGGCGCGAATGGGGCCGTGTCCGTGCGGGTCTATACCTTGGGCGACTTCGGCCTGACGCTCAGCGGAGCGACGGTGGCGCACATCGGACGGCCCGTGTTCGCGTCGGCCGACGACACCCTTACTTTCACGGCCGCGGGCAATTCGTACGTCGGGTTGGCGCAGGACGTCGTGACCACCAATGAGATCATCCTGCGGATGGACACGGGGCGATCGAGGAGCAAGACGGTCACTCACGCCGTCGAGGACCTGGCCGCGGGAGCGGACATCGCGGCCCGGGCGATCCACACCTTCGAGAAGGAGGG
>CAYQZH010000393.1:0-2158 GCA_964421865.1 uncultured Phycisphaera sp.
AGCCGACAATCCCTGCGCGACTTCGCACGTTCGGGGAGGTTGTTGCGACGCCGCGCGTATCGGCTGATGCAGCGGCCGAAGAGCGTCTTGATGACCGTGCTCATCACCAATACGACGGTCAACGTCGCCATTTACGCCTTATCGTTCGTGGCCCTGCACGGTCTTCGGACGGACCATCCGGCCCTGGGCGGCGCAGCCGGCGCCGGGGTGCTCCTCGCGGTCATCATTTTTGGAGAGGTGGTTCCCAAGGCCGTGGCCCTGGGTAACGCGAGACGGCTCGCCCCGCCCGCGGCGGGGTTGATCTGGGCGATGCAGACCGTCTTGGGACCGTTGCAGTGGTTTCTTTCCGCCGTACTGGTAGACCCGATCACCCGACTTGTGGCCCCGACGACGGCGCCGCCCGACACGGTCGGAACCGAGGAACTCAAGCTCCTCGTCGAACACTCGGCCCGGGAAGGGCACATCAATTCCACGGAAAACGAGATGCTTCAGGCGATTGTGGAACTGGCGGAGGCCTCGGTCCGCGAGGTCATGACGCCGCGCGTCGATATCGAGTTCATCCGCGGCGGAGATGATCCCCGCGCCGCGTATCAGACCGTCAAGCAATCGCATCGTCGTGTCTTCCCCGTCTGCGGCCGCGACTTGGATGACGTTCGAGGTCTGTTGTTCGCCCGGGACGCCCTGTTGAACCCCGCCGCAGCGATCCACACCCTGGTGCGGCCTGCGCATTTCGTCCCCGAGCAGATCAACCTGGCCCAGTTGGTGCGGCACTTCCATGACGAACGGAGCCACATCGCCATCGTCGTCGATGAATACGGCGGAACGGCCGGGCTGGTCACCGTCGATGACGTCGTGGAATGGATCGTCGGAGGCCTGCCGGAATCGGAAGCACCGGCGATCGCCCCGGTGACCGAGCGGATCGACGAGGACACCTATCGCCTGGCGGGCGATTTGAGCGTGCGGGATTGGGCGGAACGGTTCGCCGTCGGGGAAATCGACCGGCACATCGACACCATCGGCGGATTGATCCTGTCGAAGTTGGGACGGCTGCCTCGGGCGGGGGACACGGTGCGGATTCGCAACCTCATCCTCACCGTGGAGGCCATGCAGAAACGAAGAATCGAGCGGGTCCTGCTTCGACGGGCGTCGAGCGAAACTGGGGCCGTGGGAGCCGCGCCATGAGTTGGGTGCTCCTCGGCAGTGCGGTCGTCGTGGGCTTGTTTGGGGCGGCGTTTTTCTGCGGCTGCGAGACGGGTCTGTACTGCGTGAACCGCTTGAGGGTGCAACTGGGCGTGCAGCAGCGTGACCCGAGGCTCTTGCGGTTGTCCGCGTTGCTGGAGAATGAGCAAGAGGCCCTTTCGGTGACGCTGATCGGCACCAATCTCATGCACTACGTGATTACCACGGCGGTCGCCTTCCTGTTCGCCGAGATGCTGAGTGTGGGCGCGGCGGACACGGAACTCTACACCGTGTTGCTGGTCACGCCGGTGGTGTTCGTGTTTTGCGAGGTCGTTCCGAAGAACCTGTTTCAGCTTCACGCGGATGGTCTGATGCCGCGAGGAAGCCGGCTGTTGACCGTAGGCGATCGCGTCTTCCGTGCAACGGGGGTCGTTTGGCTGTTGACCAAGCTCAGCGGTGCGGCGAATCGACTCTTCGGCGGCACGACATCCTTCCGTACGGCTACGGCGCCGAAACGACACATGACCATGCTGCTCCAGGAAGCGCTAGTGGGCCAGACGCACGGGGAACATCAGTCCGACCTGATTGACCGCGTCGTACGACTGTCCGAGACGCCGGTGCGGGTGGTCATGGTGCCGCAACCGCGGGTGGCCGCCGTGGCGGCGACGGCCGGACGCAACGAACTGATCCGTTTCGCCCAGCAGACGGCCTTCGCCCGTTGCCCGGTCTATGGGAACCGCCGATCGCAGATCATCGGGGTCGTGAAGGTCGACGAGCTCTTGCGGAGCGACGACTGGCGGACGGTCGGTGAACGGCTCAGCCCGGTGACGACTCTACGTCCGCAGGAGACGGTCGCCTCCGCCATCGCCCATATCCGGCAGGGCGGCGGAGAGTTCGGCGTGGTGACGGACCAGGCCGGGCAGATGATCGGAGTCGTGACCCTCCGCGACCTGTTGGAGGAGGTCGTCGGAGAGTTCGG
>CAYQZH010000394.1:0-2133 GCA_964421865.1 uncultured Phycisphaera sp.
CCCCCGCGAAGCCCAGCCACGATCGCCGAATCAAGCCCCATGCCGTCGCCGATAGTAGCGTCACGATGACCAATCCCGGCGCGATGACATCGCCGAGGCTCGATGCCATCGGCCAATCGTAATCCAGGCAGAGTCCCGCCGGCCCGGAATTTCGACTTTTTGGCGTTTCGACGTTTCGACCCCCCCCTTCGTGCCTCCGTGCCTTCGTGCCTGCGTACCTCGCCCGCCACGACCCCAAACCCCGAAATCGAGCCATTTTGGGGGCATGCTTTTTCGCGGGGGGCGGTTGTGGTAGACTATGGGCGTACAGGGGGGGGATTGTCGCCGGGTCAGCGTCCGGCGGACCTGGACCGCTCGTTAGCACTCGCGGTTCTGATCGTGTTGCCGCCCGACAACCAGTACCGCGACAGCGCTCAATCAGTACCGCGACAGGCATGGAGCGGTCAAACCCGCCGCGCCGGGGTGCCTTGGTCCCTCCAGTTTCGGCGTTTTTGCGTTTCCCCCTTGCCCTCACCCCGCCGCCGTGGTAAAGTCTCCGTGAATACACGATCAAGAAGGAGTCTTGAAATGACCGTCGAACAACTCCAGGCCACGCAGCACGCTCAGCCGTTTAGTCCCTATCGGATTCACATGGCCGACGGGCGGAGCCTGGACGTGCACCACCCCGACTTCGTCGCCCGCTCGCCGACGGGCCGCACCATCGTCGTTTACAAACCCGACGACACTTCCGAAATCGTAGACTTGCTCCTCGTCGCCAGTTTCGAGGTGCTCAACGGGCAATCAGCGCAAAAGCGAACCGGCTAATGGCCGATAGCGGAAATCCCGGCGGGCCTCTCCCGCACCGGCCCAAGATTGGGATGATCATGAGTGAAGGTCTGCATGGAATACGACGAAGGCCGTTTGGATCGAGACGCATTCAGCGTTGGGACGCATGACGACGACGATGCGCGGCGCTGTTGGCGGACGCGCACGCGAGCGGACCGGCTGGCGGCGCTCGAGTTTCTGAGACAGGTCATGTATGGCTACGATCCGGCTGCCGACCGAATTCAAAGAGTTCTTGAATCTGCTGAACTCGGGGGGCGTTGACTATCTCGTGGTGGGCGGTTACGCCGTCGCCTTCCACGGGCACCCCCGTGCCACGGGCGACCTTGACCTATGGATCGCGACCTCGCCGGACAACGTGGCTCGCGTAAGACGGGCGTTGGGCGAGTTCGGTTTTTCCAAGGATTTGGTCGCGTCGGCGCCGCTGGATGTTGCGGGCAAGGTCATCCGGATGGGCAACCCGCCGCTACGGATTGAACTGCTGACCAGCGTCTCCGGCGTTGATTTCGACGCCTGTCATCGGCGTCGCGAGACCGAGATCGTGGACGCGGTCGAGATCGCCTTTATTTCGCTGGCCGACCTGCGGGCCAACAAGCGCGCCGCCGGACGCTCGCAAGATATCGCGGACCTCGAGGAGTTGAGTTGAACCAAGATGAGCCGTCTCCCATGCTGACCTCGCCCCGTGCCACTGCTGTGTCAACAGTGCCCCAATCCCCGATCAGTACCGCGACAGATATGGAGCGGTCCTCTCCGATCTGTACCGCGACAGATATGGAGCGGTTGATCCGAACCCCCATCGCCGCCGTCGTGCGACGGCGCGATCCGTGCCTTCAGAGCACCGGGCGCAAGCCCGGTGACAGGTCCGCGGGCTTGCGCCGCGCTGCTCTGATCGCAACCAAGCGCTGTCATGCTAAACCCGTTCGCTGCGGCCTTCTGTTGGCCGCGTGGATGACGTTGATCCCGTCCGTAGGGTTTGCGCAGGATTGCCTTCAATGGGCGGACCGGACGCCGAGCACCACCGGACCTTCACCTCGACACGGTCACGCAATGGCCTACGACAGCGCTCGCGGGGTCACGGTGCTCTTCGGGGGCGGCTACTACGAGTCCGGTTCCCGGCTCTTAGGCGACACGTGGGAGTGGGATGGAACGGCGTGGACGCTGCGGAGCAGCACCGGACCTTCGCCTCGATACGCTCCCGCGATGGCCTACGACAGCGCTCGCGGAGTCACCGTGTTGTTCGGCGGGTACGATGGTTCTCGCAAAGGCGACACCTGGGAGTGGGATGGAACGACGTGGACGCAGCGGAGCTTG
>CAYQZH010000395.1:0-2125 GCA_964421865.1 uncultured Phycisphaera sp.
CCGAGCAGCCAGACATCGCCGGTGGGCACGACGCTGATGTGCGACGCGCCGGTGGCGGCGGCATAGGTCACTGTGGTAAGCGAATCGGCATGCACGAAGACGGGCTTGTCCACGGCGGCGAACTTGCGCAGGGCCTCGTGCAGTTCCTCAAGTTGGCCCAACCCCAACGCCGCGTCTTGCAGGTCGAGCAGCACGGCGACGACGTTCTTATCGAGCCGCGCCTCCTTGAACCGTCCAAGCAGCCCCTTGAGCGAGAGCGGCGGGTCGCCGCCGAACAGCGGCGGCATGTTCACCGGCGTCTCCTCGAGCGCCCCCTTGATCTTGAAATAGGCGATCTGCTTGGTCTCCTCCTGCTGATGCAGCGCCGCCCGACCGAGCTTCTTGAGTTGATCGAACTGCGCGGAGGTCGAGGCGGAGTACACCAACGGCGCCAGCAATACGACCGCAATCCAGGGCATGCGTTTCGGTTTCATCGTTCAAGTTCCTCCACCGCGGACGACGGAAAGTCATCCCTGAGAAAATCGTATCATCGCTATCGACGACTTGGAAGCACGGATCGGCGGGTTCGACAAGTCCTTACATCCGTCCTTGGCCGGGTGGGGCAACGGACACGTCCTGTTCGACCCGGCGCCGGTTGCGCAAGAATAGGAGGACGACCGCGATCGTTATGGAGAGCGCACCCGCGATCTGCAGCCACACAACGGGTTTGAGGTACTCGCCGCCGCCTCTTCGCAGAAGCAACAAACCCATACAAAGAAGTACAAGTGCCAACAAGCTGCGAACGGCGCGGACGTTGGTACGGAGCATCAACCACCATCCGACCAGCAGTACGATCATCTCACGGATCAGCGGAAAAACGGCGATGCCGTAGATCGACGCGCGGGGCAGTTCGGCTAGGGCGCTCCACTGCACTTGCAAGCCCTGGTCGGTGGCGATGACGGCCTTGCGCCGTCCAGGCCCCATCGCTTCTCCTTTGTCGGTCTTGACCCAGACGTGGGCGAAGTCGGTGACGATCTGGGCCTTGAAGCCGAAGTTTTGCAGCAGCGAAGCGGCCACCACCGCCCGCCCGTCGCAATCCTCCTTGCCCATCTCGATCACCTCCGTCACCGTCGGCAGGTAGTCGCTCAGCCCCCAGGTGTTCCAGTCCCATTCGTAGGGAACGTGCTCGTAGACGAACTGCTCGACGCGCTGGAGCGTTTCCCGCGGCGGAAGGTCCGCGGGCAGCGAGGGTCGAAGGTCCTCGACCCACGGCTGCAGGGCGGGCGCCTTCGGCTCAATCAGAGCGTTCGGATTCCGCCAGTGCTGCAGATGACGGTACGCGAGTCTGGGATAGGGAAAGCAAACCGCGAACAAAGTAAACGCAAGGATCGCCCACTTGACGGGCAGCCGTTTGTACCAGGGCCAAGTGTTGAGAACGAGGAGTGTGTTCATCGTAGCGGCGGCGCCGGTTGGAACACCGGCACGGGGGCAGTCTACCGCAAGGGGCGATGCGGACAAGCCGGGCGTGCGAAAGGCGAGCTTAGTATTCGGACGCCGTGTAGTCGCACAACGCGTATTCGGCGATGATGACGCTCTTGTCGAACGTGTCCTCGGTCGCCGTGCCCACCCGGGCCACGCGCAACGCGAGGTGCTGCCCGTGCTGGAAGGTGCTGCCCGCGAACGTGGAACCGCTCCCGCCGTCCAGCGTAATCACGTTGTTGTTCGTCGTGGCCCAATTGTCCGGTACGCTCCAATCGTAGTTGAAACTGGTTTCCGTGCGCGTTCCGCCGTCGGCCACGTGCCCCTCGGCGAGCGAAAAGCGAATCACTTGCCCGTTGGTCGTCGCGTTGCTGGCCGGGGAAATGAGGATCCGTACGTTGCAGGGCTTGGTCACGTCCATGTTGTCCGGCACGAGGATCGGCGTCAGATAGTGCCCGCCGAGCTGCGTCCCCGACACGGAGACCGCGACGATGTACTGTCCAACCGTGGAGCTGGTGACGCTCGCGTAGGTCCGGGCCGACGGCACGATGATCCGGCGGATGGGTTGGGCGCCGCCCGCGGCGGAAAGACGAGCATTGGCCGGATCGAGCTTGATCCAGCTATTGATGTCCGACGCATTGACGACCTGAAACGGCCCCGCGATCGA
>CAYQZH010000396.1:0-2117 GCA_964421865.1 uncultured Phycisphaera sp.
CGCGTCAAGCTGGGTATGGACCCGACCGCGCCGGACCTTACCCTCGGGCACGCCGTGGTTCTGCGGAAGTTGCGGCAGTTCCAGGACCTCGGTCACAAGGCCGTCCTCATCATCGGCGACTACACGGCCATGATCGGCGATCCCACGGGGCGCTCCAAGACCCGCCCGATCCTCACCGAGTCTGACATCAAGACCAACGCCGCCACCTACCTCCAGCAGGCCGGCAAAGTCCTCGACCTGACGCCGGATAGGCTCGAAGTCCGCTACAACAGCGAGTGGTTGAGTCCCATGACCTGCGCCGACGTCATCAAGCTGATGAGCGAAATGACCGTCGCCCGCATGTTGGAGCGCGACACGTTCGCCAAGCGTCAGGCCGAGGGGCGGGAGATCTTCCTGCACGAGCTACTCTACCCGTTGATGCAGGGTCGCGACAGTGTGGCCATTCAGTCGGACGTGGAACTGGGGGGCACCGATCAGACCTTCAACAATCTCTGCGGACGCGATCTACAGCGCAACGCCGGCCAGCCGCCGCAGATCGTCATGGTGATGCCGCTGCTCATCGGGACCGACGGGAAGAACAAGATGAGTAAATCACTGGGCAACTACGTTGCCGTGACCGACCCGCCCGGCGAAATGTTCGGGAAGGTGATGCGCATCCCGGACGAACTGATGCGCAACTACTTCGAACTGCTGACCGACGCACCGGAACAGGAGATCGCGCGGCTGACCGACCGCTCGCAGATCAATCCGCGCGACGCCAAGGAAGTCTTGGCGAAAGCGATCATCACTCAATACCACTCCGCAGAAGCCGCCGCCGTGGCCGCCGAGGAGTTCCGTCGTGTCCACGGCGGCGGGTCCACGGGACTGCCCGACGAAATCCCCGAAGTCGCGGTCCCGCCCGAGAAGATCACTGGCGGGAAAATCTCTCCCGTGGACTTGATTACCCATTGCTTGGACGAGAAATCTCGTAGTGAGGCGAGACGCCTGGTGGCCGAACGCGGCGTGCGTTTGAACGGCACGGTCATCGACGACCCCAACACGCCGATCACCGTCCGATCCGGCGACATCTTGCAACGCGGCAAACGCCGCTTTGTCCGCTTGCGGCTGCCGTAGACCATGGTGACTGCGGCAAGAGTGCAGCCTAGAACCAGAATCCGAGGCTCCACGCGGGCTTAAGCCCGCGGCTCGCCGGCATTGAAGGTTCGAGTAGCCGATGCAAGTTCGGCGGCGCCGAACCAAGGTGGCTATGATGACCGAGAGGCAGCCTGAAAAGTGTGACCGCAAACCGGCGACCGCCAAGCTCCTGATTGCCTGCCCGGATCAACGCGGGATCATCGCGGCGGTCGCCGGTTTCATCGCCGAGCAGTCCGGCAACATCGTTGACGCCGACCAGCATTCCGATCCCCAAGAAAACGCTTTCTTTATGCGGGTGGAGATTGAACGCGACGGGTTTGGGCTCTCCCCGGACTCGTTCCCCGCCCAATGGCAGCCGCTGGCACAACGCTTCCAGATGCGGTGGCGGATGGAATGGGGGGACCGTGCCAAGCGTATGGCCGTCATGGTCAGCAAGGAGAGCCACTGCGTAAGCGACCTTCTGTGGCGATGGAGCAGCGGTGAGCTGCGCGTGGAACTGCCGATCGTGGTGAGCAATCACCCCGATTTGCGGGAGCTGATCGTTCGGTCCGGGGTTGTTTTTCATCACCTCTCGGCGCCTGCGGGAGCGAAAGATCGGCAGGAGCGACAGGTCCTTGATCTGCTCCATGAGAACCAAATCGACTTTGTCGTGCTGGCGCGGTACATGCAGGTTCTTTCGCCTTCCTTCGTGGCGGCGTACCGCGACCGAATCATCAACATCCACCACAGTTTTCTGCCGGCCTTCGCCGGCGCCCGATCGTATCACCAGGCATTCGATAGGGGCGTCAAGATCATCGGAGCCACCAGCCACTTCGTTACGGAAGTGCTGGACGACGGGCCGATCATCGCCCAAGGAACGCTGCCCGTGGACCATCGCGACTCCGTGGAGGATCTCATCCGAAAAGGTCGCGATCTGGAACGGGTTGTGCTCGCCACGGCCGTTCACCAGCACGTCGAGGATAAGATCCTCATCAGCGGGCGCA
>CAYQZH010000397.1:0-2099 GCA_964421865.1 uncultured Phycisphaera sp.
GCGGGACCTGCGTGACCCGAGGGCGGCGCTTCCTCTCGCGGAGCGGGCCTGCGCCTTGGCGGAGGAGCGTGGTACCTATGGGCGCTGGAACTACCTCGACACGCTGGCCTTGGCCCAGCACCGCACCGGCGACACGGCCAAGGCGATCGAGACGCAGAGACGGGCGCTGGGTCTGATCCCGCAGGAGTATCATCAGCAGCGCAAGGAGCTGGAGCAGAGCCTGGCCGATTTCCAGGCCGCCCTGGCCGCGCAATCCGCCCCCGCGCCGTCGGGACCATGACCCTCACCGGGGAGTGGTCTCATTCGGCGAATCGCCACCCGTCGCGGTGTAGGACGATTCGACGTCCCGCCAACGACTGCCCAGGGACCTCAATGAGTAACCGACGAAGCGGCGGTGCGACCAAGTCGGTGACGCAGGGAGCGATGCGGACGAAGACAATGCCCGGTCCGCCTGATACCGGGTAGCGGTTCGGGTTGCGGAAGTGGCGATCATTGGTGACAAACAGATCAAACTCGGCCACGGCGTGTTCGTAGACATCGCCGTTGGAGCAGCCCGCCAGGCCGCATCGGGCGGCGTGTTGGAACGTGTGTCCAAGGTCGGCAAGCCTCGCCAAAATCGGCAGCGGCATGCACTCGTCGAACAGAATCTTCACCCGGAGGCTCAGCGCTGAACCAACTCGCGGGCGTAACTCACGGCCGCGCGAAGCTGGTCCATGGTAAGGTGCGGATACTCTTTGAGAATCGCGTCCAGGGACAGCCCGGACTCGAGCATTTCGAGGATGAGATACACGGGAACTCGGGTTCCCGCGATGACGGGAAGCCCGTCCATCACTTCCGGATTGCTCTCGATGCCGCTGGCTCGCTGGATCATACGCTAGCGGGAAGTCTATCCTGGATTTTTGCAGGGATCAAGATGACCGCCGCAGGAACATCGGTTAGACCTTGTCGGAGCCCGCCCCCTCCCCGGGGTGGGGGGTCGCCGTGGGGGCCGCGTCCGCCCGCTATTGTGTAACATCCCCCGGTCCTCGTATACTAGCGGCTGGCAAAACCGAGGTACTTCCCCTGGGGCGGAGTTTGTGGTAGCCTCCGGGGAAGCCTGTAGGCAGGCTCTTACACGAAAGGAGTGTTGGAATGTCGAGAATCAAACTGCGGGTGGCGGCCTGTGCCGCTCTGGGTGCCTTGGGAGGCGCGGCGGCGTGGGCGCAAACACCGGCCAAACCCGATGCGCCGAAGCCGGATCCGGGGGTCGCCGCTTACATTGGCGGCAAGCCCGTCACGATGCAGGAGTTGGACGCCAAGGCTCTGAAGACGGACATGAAGCTGGCCCAATCCCTGTATGACGCCCGTCGCGCGGCGCTGGACCAGGTTCTGATGGAGCGGCTGCTCGGCGAGGATGCCGCGGCTCAGAAGATCACCGTTGATGAGCTCATCAAAAAGCGGGTCGCCGAAAAAGTGAAGCCCGTGACGGACGCGGACGTGGAGACCTACTACAAAGCCAACAGTGCCCGGATGGGCGGCAAAACGCTGGAGCAGGTCACCGCACAAATCCGCCCCTTCCTCACGAACCAGCAGGAGACGGATGCCAAGAACAACCTCCTTGCTGAACTGAAGACGAAGGCCGAGGTCAAGATCGCCCTTGATGCACCGCGTGCCGACGTGATCATCGCCGCCAACGATCCCGTCAAAGGCCCCAAGGACGCCAAGGTCACGATCGTCGAATACTCCGAGTTTCAGTGACCGTTCTGCGCGCGGGTCGGTCCGACCCTCAAGCAGATTCAAGACACCTACGGCGACAAAGTCAAGATCGTCTGGCGCGACTTCGCGCTGCCTATGCACAACCGTGCCAAGCCGGCCGCCGAGGCCGCCCAATGCGCCCACGAACAGGGCAAATTCTGGGAGTACCACGACAAGGTCTTCGCCAACCAGCAGGCGATCTCGGACGACGACTTGAAGAAATACGCAACGGACCTAGGTTTGAACGTCGAGACCTTCACCGCCTGTTACAGTTCGGGCAAGTACCGGGCCGACGTTGAAAAGGACGCAGCGGAAGGTTCGAAGGTCGGAGTGACGGGTACGCCCGCGTTCTTCGTCAACGGCCG
>CAYQZH010000398.1:0-2096 GCA_964421865.1 uncultured Phycisphaera sp.
GGCAGGACAGGCCCTTGAGCACCTTGCAGAGCGCCGCGTCATCGACCCGACGCGCGTCCTGCAGCCCGGCATAGGTGGTCAGCGGAACCTCCTCGTCGCGGACGGTACTGGAGGAACTCGGAGCAGAAGCATCGCTGGCTGGCGACCACGGTCTTGGAGATCGAGCCGCGACTGCGGAAGGTGCGCGGGCATCGCCATCTACCGCGTCTACGTGCGGTACTGCAAAGCGCATTGAAGATCCGTCGTGTGGAGGTCGCGTGAACCTCCTGAGCCGTTCGGAATTTCAACTAAGAATGGGATTGACCCCGAAAAAGCTCGCCGGGGTAGTCAAGGAAACGCAAGTAGTAGGTGCGCCCAAAATGATCGAGCTCGAATTCGAGATGGCGTAAAGCCTGTGTGGCAGGTGGCATATTGCCGACACGAATCTGTTCGGCGGCTGCCAGGAGTTCGGAGTGCACGACCCCACTCGCCGCGCGAATTTTGAACTCATCGGATCCTTGCCAACGGTGATGGTAGAGGGCCGTCAGAAAGACCGTCTTTCCCGCGGCGGGCCCTCCGAGAACTACGATGGTTGATGCTTCCATGACGATCTCGGGCTGAAACGTGACGCCCTCAGCCAAGCTTCAAGAACGGCACTACCTTAACAAAACGGGAATCCCGCCTCAACAGGGCTGGTCGGTTTGGCTCGCCGCCACCGCCCGGGGCGCGACAAACAGCTCGCGGGCCCCTCACACTGGCGGTCCGGTTGGATTCTTGTAAGTTTACCGAGCGGCGCGTACCTGAGGGCGACGGATGAAGTTCGGACTTGTGGATAGCATCGTTGAACTGACCCGCGGCGAGCGGATCGTGGCCGTCAAGGCCGTCTCGCTCGCCGAGGAGTACCTGGCCGACCACTTTCCGACGTTCCCGGTGCTCCCCGGCGTGCTGATGCTGGAGGCCCTGGTGGAGTCCGCGGCCTGGCTGGTCCGCGACGCCCAGGACTTTGCCGCGAGCATCATCTTGCTTCACGAGGCGAAGAACGTTACATATAAGAACTTTGTCAAGCCGGGCAATCTGCTCCGCTTGGAAGTCACCTGCCGCCGGTTGGCGCAAGGCGAGAGTGACTTCGATGGAATTGGGCTCTGTAACCAGATCGAGGTGGTTAAGGCGAGGTTCGGCCTGAGGCACTTTTCGCTCCAGGATCGTGAACCGTCGCTCGCCCACCTCGATCGACGGATCATCGACGACGCGCGGGCGCGGTTCGCGTATCTACGCCGATGCTAGGCGACGGCGGATCGCCCACGCTGCGGACAGGTTTCGAGGCGGTTGACGGAGGTATTACGGGCATGGCTCAAAGCCGTGATGAGGTCTTCGACAAGGTTCGAGACGTTCTGAGCGACGCCCTGGGCGTCGATGCGGAGGAAGTCGCCCCGGAGGCGACGCTCCAAGGCGACCTGGGCGCGGAGAGTATTGACTTTCTGGACATCGTTTTCCGGTTGGAGAAGGCGTTCTCGATCAAGATTCCCAAGGGGGAACTTTTCCCCGATGATCTCCTCAACAATCCGGACTATGTCGATGGCGACCGCATGTCGTCGTCGGGTTTGGAGCGCCTCAAGGCGGCCATGCCCCATGCCGACTTCTCGAAGTTCGAAAACGCCCCGTACGTCTCCAAGATGCCGGAGCTGTTCACCGTCGATACCATCGTGAACTACGTCGAGACCAAGCTCCGCGCGGCCTGAAACTACCATACTCCGGCACTCCTGTACGGTGCGAGTGTGAGCCATGCGTTGGATTTGGATTGACGCCTTCGTCGAGTTCGAGTCGGGCAAGCGGGCGTCCGCCATCAAGAACGTTACGCTGGCCGAGGAGTACCTCCACGACCATTTCCGCGGTTATCCGGTGATGCCCGCGGCGTTGTTGATCGAAGGAATGGCCCAGACGGCGGGGATTCTCGTCGGCGAGGCGCGGGGCTTCGCGGAGAACGTGATTCTCGCTAAAATCCGTAAGGCCGAGTTCGACGACTACGCCGTTCCAGGTGACCAGATTCGTTTCGACGCCGTCCTGGAGACGATCGACGAACGGGCCGCCGCCACGACGGGATCGGTGCTGAAGAACGG
>CAYQZH010000399.1:0-2087 GCA_964421865.1 uncultured Phycisphaera sp.
AACCTGCGGCAGCGGATTCTGCCGCGACAAGTGCGCACGGTGCACGCCGTAGTACGTGCTCCGCCCGGTTCGCCTTTCGATCTTTCACAACTTCGTGAAAGAGAACACCGCCGACGGGCTTCGTCGGCGGTGTTCATAGTTCGACCCCGCGGAAGATTTTGGTCAATTATCAGCCGAACTGACGCACTTCTCGTAGGACGGTCGGCCGCCGCCCCCTCTGTACAAGCCCAGCCTGCTTTAAGCGACCTTGACGGCCGCGACCGCCTCATGTGCGGACGGATTGATATCGGCGCCTATGAGTTTGGCGTGGGCGACTTCAATTGCGACCGCATGGTCGATTCGATGGACTTTGCCGCGTTGGCCGCGTGTTTCACGGATCCCGGCGGCGGACCGGTCAGGTCGCAGTGCAGGACCGCCGATTTCGATAACGACGGCGACGTGGACCTGGAAGACATCGCCTCGTTTCAGAATACCTTTTTCCCCGGCACGCCGTAATAGTACTACAACGCTACGTTGGTGCGTTCCAATGCGACGATCCCGGCGCGCCGGGACGCGATTCGAGCCCGCGTGGTATGTCCGCGCAAGCTCCCGGCACGCCGGGATTTCATTCCGCTTGCGGCTCGTTACGCTTCCGCTCGCGGCTCTGATGGTCGCGGTGGTTCTACGCGAACCATCTTGAACTTCACGACGAGCGCGACGACGCCGGCGATGACGAGCATGTACAGTGGCACGACGTAGCGCAGGCGAAGCACGATCGGCGCGCAGCCCATCAAGGCGAAAAACGCCGCGAGGGCGTAGCTGACGCGGACCACGCGCTGGATCGGCCATCCGCGATCCACCAACTGGTCATAGAAGTGACTCCGATCGCCGACCATGAGCGGTCGCTGATTCCGCCGGCGGCGGGCGAGGGTCAGCACCATATCCGCAAGCGGCAACCCGAACATCATCAGCGACCCCAGCATCCAGCGGATCGTCTCGCTTGATTTGGCGAAGAGCAGCAGCAGGATGGCCGCATTCAGTCCCAGCAGCATGGACCCCGCATCGCCCATGAAGATCTTGGCCGGACTGCGGTTGTAGGGCAGGAACCCCAAGGCCGCTCCCATCATCGCCGACGAGATCACGACCCGTTCGACGTCCAGCGGACGCCAGTCGTTCCACAGATGAAGATCGGCCGCAAGGACGAGGAACCCCGCGGCCATGATCCCCAGCACGCCCGAGCACAGCCCGTCCAGACCGTCGATCAGGTTGGTGGCGTTGCAAGCGCCCAACACGATGAACACCGTCAGGGGGATTGAGACGGTAAGCACCAGAACGCGGGGAAGGTCCTTGGAGTGGGCGCCGATCGACCGCAAGAGAAGCAGCACCGTGTCGTCCCCCAATCCGAACAGCACCAAAATCACGGCCACGACCATGCCTCCCGCGAGTTTCACCACCGGTGAGGCCAGGTGCAGATCGTCGAACAGCCCCAGCAGAGTAATCGCCAGGCCTGCGGTGAGGATGCCCAGGGTAAGCGTCGTGTTCAGCAACGGCCCACGAGCGCCGGCTGTGGGATGCGGCGTTGCCGCGAACAGCACCAGCGCGAAGAGGATTCCCGCGGCCCAACCCAGGAAAATCGCCACTCCGCCGAGGTAGGGAATGGGTCGCTTGTGCGGTTTGAGAAATTCATCGGGTCGATCGACGATGTTCTTGTGCAGGGCGTATCGCCGACAGAGCGGCGTGGCGACGAGCGATACAAGAAAGGCGCAGGCAAGGATCGGCCAATAGGCGCGGAACGTCTCGCCGAGGGTTGTGTAGTTTGGCGGCAACGTCGAAACTCACTGCTTGGGTGCCCCAGCCCTTGGGCTGGGGGACTGACTCAACAGAGTAGAGCAACCACTCCTCCGGGCACTCATGGGAAGATCACGGAGCTGAACATCAGTCCCCCACCGCAAGCGGTGGGGCACCCAGCACAGACTTACCGTGCCGGGAGATGAGGTCTACGTCAACTCCCCGTTCCGGCGCCCACGGGATCAGGGTGCATCCCGTTTGTGGTGGCGAAAATGCCCACGGGATGTCATTCTGAGCGCAGCGAAGAATCTTCTTACGCG
>CAYQZH010000400.1:0-2002 GCA_964421865.1 uncultured Phycisphaera sp.
CTGGTTTGCGAGTACGAGGGGAATCGGTTGCAATGGTTCTCCAAGGACGGTCGCTCGCTGCGGGTGTGGGGCCGCGGCGGGCGAGCGCCCGGTGAACTCTTCGCCCCCTGGGGCGCGACGTACGGCCCCAAGGGTCGCGTATACGTGGTGGATTCCCTCAACAGCCGCGTTCAGATCATGCAACCATGACCTGCCTCGCCTGGGCGCTTCCGGTCGACTTCGAGAAGCCTGCATGGTTGTGGCTCGTTTTACTGGTGCCGGTTCTCATTCTCGCCTCCCTTCGATCGCTCGCGGGGTTGGACCCGGTCCGCCGCGTGCTGGCGATCGTTTTTCGCAGCCTACTGGTGATTCTCATCGCGTGCTGTTTGGCGGGTATTGAGCGCGTTCGCCGCAACGATGACTTGACCGTCCTGTTCCTGATGGACCGCTCCTACAGCGTCCAGTCCATGCAAAAGTACCAGGAGGAGTACATTCACGACGCGACGCAGAAGATACGCGCCGAGGACCGCGTCGGATTGATCGACTTCGCGCGGAACGCTTTCCTGCAGCAGCTTCCCATGCGTGGGGGGTATTTTATTAAGCCCGGTCGGCTCCCGGCGATGCCGGACACGGAACGGACGGATGTGGCCGCGGCGGTGCGGCTGGCGATGGCGATGTTCCCGCACGACACAGCGAAGCGCATGGTGCTGATGTCCGACGGCAACGACAATATGGGCGACGTGCTTACCGAGGCCCGGCGGGCCAAGGCCGACGGCATCCCCATCGATGTCGTGCCCCTGCGCTATGAACATCGCAACGAGGTCTACTTCGAGCGGATCATTGCCCCGACCTACGCCGAACCGGGCGAGCAGGTCACCGTGCGCATGATCGTCGGGACCTACCGGCGGGCGTCGGGCACGTTGAACGTCTATCAGAACGAGCGGCTCGCGGTCACCGCCCCGGAGCGGTCGCACGTGGAGCTGGCCCCGGGCAGCAACACCTTCACGGTGAAGCTCAGCGTGGATACGCCGGGCGTGCAGACCTACAAGGTCGTCTTCCAGCCCGACGACGATTCGATGGATACGATCCCGTTGAATAACACGGCCAGTGCGTTCTCGTTCGTCGCGGGGTCGAGTCCCGCCCTGCTGATCACCGCCGACCCGCGGCACGATGCTCCTCTCGTCGACGCGCTGCGCAGTGAGAAGGTGAACATCGACATGAAATCCGCCGCGGACTTGGGCGAGTTCAGTCTGCTTCAGATGATGACCTACTCGTCGATCATCCTCGCCAACATCCCGGCGCAGACTTTCACCGATCAGCAGCAACAGGACCTGGCGACGTACGTCAAGGACATGGGCAGCGGGCTGATTATGCTCGGGGGACACGAGAGCTTCGGGGCGGGCGGGTGGATCGGCAGTCCCGTCGAGGAGATCATGCCCGTCTCCTTCGAGATCAAGCACAAGCGGGTGATCCCCCGCGGGGCGTTGGTGCTCATCGTGCACAGTTGCGAACTCGACCGCGGGAACTTCTGGGCGAAGGAGACGGCCAAGAAGAGCGTGGACACCATCAGTTCGCAGGACTACATCGGGGTGTTGGCGTATACGTACTCGCCGGGCGGGGCGAACTGGGAGGTGCCCCTGGGCCTAAACACCAACAAGGCGGCGGTGAAGGCGAAGATCGACCGGATGCAGAACGGGGACATGCCCGATTTCGGGACCATGATGGAGATGGCCTACAAGGAGCTGACCGCGGGTCGCGGGAAGGACGCGGCCCAGAAACACGTCATCATCCTCAGCGACGGCGACCCGCAAGCACCTTGGCCTAAGCTGCTCGACGACTACGTCGAGGCGAAGATCACGGTCAGCACCATCGGCATCGGTTTTGGCGTGCATGTGATGGAGCCGACGTTGATGAACATCGCCAACAAGACGGGAGGGAGGTACTATCCCGCGCGCAACCCCAAGCAGCTTCCGCAAATCTTCGTCAAGGAATCGCAAGTGGTCCGCCGGCCGCTGATCGTGGA
>CAYQZH010000401.1:0-1904 GCA_964421865.1 uncultured Phycisphaera sp.
CCTGGTCGTTGCTGCTGAACACGACTTCGCCGTGGACGGTGCGGCGCATGTCGGTCACTTCCTCAGGCCGCTCGTCGATGAGCAGGACCATCATGTAGACGTCGGGGTAGTTCGCGGCCACGCCGGCGGCCATCTGTTGCAGCAGAATCGTCTTACCGGTTCGCGGCGGCGCGACGATAAGCCCGCGCTGACCGAGCCCGATGGGCGTCATCAGATCAACGACGCGCATCGACGGCGGACCGCCGGGCGTCTCGAAGCGCACTGCCGCCTGCGGGTCGATGGCGGTGAGGTCCTCGAACGGCTTGGCGTCGAGGTAATCGGCGACCGTCCGCCCATTGACGGACTCGACCTCGTGCAGTTCACGGCCGCGGCCCCGGCGCGGATCGCCGCCGCCCCGAACCGTCCCGACGATCGTCTCGCCGCCGCGGAGTCGTAACTCGCGTGCAACTTGCGGGGTCACCAGCACGTCGCCGGGCTGGATTCGGTAGTTTGCTTCCCCCGAGCGGAGATAGCCTCCAGCTCGCCCGTTCGGCTCGAACACGCCCGTTTCCTGGACAGCTATATCACCCATGTTTACATCCTGCGTACTAAACTGGCTAATCCATCCGTGGCCAAGGGTCACGCAGCGGGCCGATCAACAACTGCCACCCCGTCCCCAAGTAAGCCTCCTGCATGGGGTTACGGCATGTGTGAGCAAAAGACGGCCCAGGCCGCGGTCTGCTGAAACGGCTCGTAAGAATCCGGCGGCTTGCGATCGCAGTATACCACACCCATCCGGGAAAGCACTCGGATTTTTTGGGGTTGGAAGAGAATTATTGCCTTGACACGGCTTGAGAGGTGTGGGAAGGTTCCGCTTCGCTCGATTGAAAGTCGAGCGAACAATAGGGCCTGTCCAGCGAAAGCCGTGGCACAGGTAGTACGGCAAGCGGTCGTGCATGACGGACAGGGCTAAATCCTTCATGCCGGATGAAGGGGTTGCCCGATAAGGCCCTGGATGCCGTCGATCGTCGGCGCGGACGAATGGCGGCGGGTCGTAATGCGGCCTCGCAGGACAACGAAGCGGTTGGTTGCAGCGCTGTAGGTCAAGGCCGAAAAAAGCCGGACCGTTCACTTAGGCTTGTGTGGCAATTCGGCGCGGGGGCGGACCCGCGCCGAATGAGTGGTTGGAATGAGCCGGGCCGTTACCCGGTGGGGCAAGTTTGCTTCTTGCTGTGGTGTACCAATCCGGGCGTAACTCGGGTAAGCGAGATCGCAAACCGTTTCTCAAAGGAGATTTGCAGATGCGTAAGAAGAAGTTGGGTGCGTTGTTGATGTTGCTTAGCGGTTCGACGATGTTTGGCGGCTGTCTAGGATCCTATTGGAATGCCCTGCTATCGGGTCTTCCCGGCTCGATTCTCACGGAGTTCCTGACGGACAATGGCGGCATCTGGGATATTTTCCCAGACGGC
Organism: uncultured Phycisphaera sp.; assembly: GCA_964421865.1. Taxonomy (GTDB): domain Bacteria; phylum Planctomycetota; class Phycisphaerae; order UBA1845; family UBA1845; genus SBAX01. The sequence continues at coordinate 1,449 of CAYQZH010000401.1, forward strand.
CCCGCGACAGCCCCGTAAGTAAGTAGGCTGGCGCCGTGAGGGAGTTTCGAATGCTCCCTGCGTCGTAGGCGGTGAGTGTAAGCCTTCGAAGGGAGCGCGCGATCGGGCTAAGTGCCGTTCGTGCGCTCCCTCGTTTTTACGCTGGCCACGCGAAGTCGCGAGCACGACGGCTCGCGAATGAAAGGGAGCGGTCGGGTCTGTTTCCTACAGCAACAAGCTACGGGTGATAATGGGGCGTTCGAGCGTTCCGCCTAGCCCGCGCCGACTGCCCGAACTCGACGAGCTTTCATGGCTTGACCAGTGTCCAGGTCTCGTCCGGGTTGTACTCAGTCATTGCTTCAATCAGCTTGGGAGTGTCCGGCCCGAGGTCTTTCTCGATCAACTTGCCCTGGTGGCCGATTACGAACGTCATGACACCGGAAGCCCGGTAGTCGGCAGGCCACGCGACCATCGCAA
>CAYQZH010000402.1:0-1874 GCA_964421865.1 uncultured Phycisphaera sp.
CTGGGGTTTGGCCCTTTCTGAGCCAGGTTGTAGCTCCGGCGTTGCGCTTGTGGAACCTCAACGCTCAGCCCGCGCTGGCGTAGAGTAGGGCGGAGGCCACAGGCAAATCGAGTTTCTGGGACTTCGTGAACGCGGACGGCGTCTTGGCGAAGTCGTCGGAATTGGCGTTCAGCCGATCTAGGGTATAGGCCCACACCTCCCTTCGTAATTGTCGAATGAGTTCCTCCGTCGAAAGACGTTGTTTCGTTCGATGGGTCTGCCACTTCGGCGGCGGCAGCGTCCCATGGATCGCATCGATGTCGAAGGCCCGCGCCGCGGCCAACAAGAGCATCGCGTAGCTGGCCACCGCCAGGGCCGGTTGGCGGTCCACCGACCGCGCAGACCAGACCTGTGCCTGGCCGACTCCGATGATTTGCTTCTCGTCGCGATGATTCACTTCGATGTCCCACCGCCACAGGTAATATTGGATGAGTTGATCGAGGGGCAGGTCGGGATCGGTGCCGATCAAATAGGCCGGCTGTCGATAGAGCATCTTGCTGCCCTTGCGCGGGCGATAGCCGACCGGAGCGATGACCACCACGCGTAGAGGCTGGTTCGGCCCCGCCTTTTTCCAGAGCACCGGCGCGAGGGTCTTGACGCGAAACGTGTGCGTTTTCCCCGCCCCGAAGGCGGTGACTACCTCCCACGGCATGCCCTCGTCTTGGCGTAACTGTTCCGGTGTCGGGGCCTGTGATCCGTACTTGCGTTTGGCACCCACGCCCGGTTGATCCTGGTCGTGGGGCGGATGGAACAGCTTGGCGTCCTTTCGGATGCGCCCTACGAGCGTGGTCCGCTGCGGCAGGCTCCTCAAGACGGTCTTGTTGGTGTAGCTGCCGTCGACGGTGGCCAGGAGGATACGGTCTGCGGCATCGTGACGGGTATCCAATTCGTCACGCATCTGATGGAAGATCTTGGCGGCATGGGTGCTGAGGTTCTTGGTCTTGCGGGCCTTCCGGTAGGCGCTCCACTCTTCGTCCGGCGCGGACTTCCTGGGTTTCGGCACGGGTGGGCTGTGTTCAAAGCGTACCGGAATGGCCCGCGCCGGCCCGCACCCCTCGCCCGCCGGGAGGCACGCGGAGAGTTGGATAAACCGCTGCCCGCGGACGAGGTTGGTGTGGAACGGCGGCGAGAGAGGGTCGCGTCGGTACCCCGCCCCGGGGATCTTGGTGCCGCTCTTGCGTAACAGGGTATCGTCCAAGGCGGCGACGAACGGCTGGTCGTCCGCGAGACGTTCCAGCACGCCGCGCACCACGGGGACGAAGAGCGACTCGGGTTCCCATTGATCCTTGGAGAAAACCCGATAGTCCGCCGACCAATCGACGAACTGTCGTCCGCAGGTACACAGCACGCCGGTGACGGTGTGTCGCCCCAGGCAAGCCAACTGGCTCAGACCGAGACGCCGGGCCCGCTCCCAGGTTCGATGTTGCCGGAAGCCGTCCATGCATTCCTCCCACAAGGCGTTGATCGGCGGGAGTAGGGCTACCGTTTTTTTTTCGCGCCGCGTTCGGCGCGCCCGCCCTTCTGCGCCTCCGTCCGCCGCAGCGTCAGGGTCGTCCTGTCCTGAACGACCCACTCGACGACTTCGCCCTTGCCGAATTCCATCGCCGCGGCGAGTGCGGCGGGGAAGTTGATGTACCACTGCTCGCTGTCCTTGCGTTGGATGAGTTGGACCTTGGTCGGGTATCCCATGGGGACCTCCTTTCGTATCTAGTTGTATAACTAGATGTCAGGAGCCGGAAAAAGTCAAGCCCGCTGCGTTAAAGCCCGCGACCCGACCCGCTATGCGACTACACTTGAATTGTGCTGAAAAGACGCCCCAAAGGGCCAAACCCCAG
>CAYQZH010000403.1:0-1870 GCA_964421865.1 uncultured Phycisphaera sp.
TCACCACATATCCATCGCTCATGTTGCCGGTCGAATACTCACCCACGCTTGTCGAGCGGAATGAATGCCACAGTTGGGTTGCAACTTTCCATTCTTCGTATGCAAAATCGTTGACGACGTCCTGCGGTGACTGACCAAGGTCCTCCGCGTTGTTCCATAGCCGATTCAGGTCCCCACGGTCCTGACCGTTGTCGGCGACAATGACTTCGCCGACGAATCCATCCGGATGTTCAACGATTCGCCGGATGACGCCGCGAAGGACGTCAGTGTTCGTGCCCCCGCGCTCCGGCCATTGGCCGTTGATCTTGATGATCACGACGTCATCGCGGTCGATCAAGCCGCCGGGGTCGAACGTCGGAGCAACGACGTTCGTCCGATGCCATTTCAACCCGTGCGCGCCCAGCAGCGTAATCAGATCATCGACGCCCCCGAAGCGCCCCGGCGTAATCCCGCGAGCATCGTTGACCACGAACACATCCGGTCGGTAGTCAGCCGGCGGCGTCAGAACGGTGTTCGGCGACGATGAACTCATCGACGCGACCGCCCATACGACCAATGCGAGCATGACAAGCAAGCCGCCCGCCGTTCGGTTGGCGCCACAGCGTAAGACGGCGACGAGTCTCTCCCGCCCGGCGACCACCGTTCCGACCAGCGGCGCCCCGAACGCGGCCGCAGCCAGACCGAACGCCGATTGCTGACACGGGTACGTCAATCGACTCGGTTTCGTGCCGCTGCGCACCAGCAACCACAGCAGAGCGACGAATCCGACGGCCAGCGCGCCCAACCAATGCGGAGCAAGAACCCACCTCGGAACCTCGGCTCTCCGTCGATGGCGGGGATAAACGGGGGCGTGCCGGCCCGACATGTGCGAGACAGGCTTCATGGTCGATGCTCCCCTCACGATCCCGAACTGACAGAGTTACGGGTCTCGAACTGAGACCACGACCTCGAGTCCACGATCGACGGCCTTCACCGGAAAACTGGTAAAACTCATGCAAGACGCGGACCATGAATCCGCCGTCTCCCGCGATTCAATGATCCATTCTGCATTGGGAGTGTTGAGATTATCGGTCCTACAAAACGGCAGTCGACCGTAGCCTTAGGTCAAGCTGCTCCGACCCGGATTCTTCTCGAAACAGGTGCCCCACGATGCCGACAACCAATTCCCGATCCGCCGTGAAAAGGCGGTTAGGAGGAACATGGCTCGGTTTCCTCAGCCCGCCGCGGGCGAAATCGTCGTCACTTAGCGGAATTGCGAATCCGTCACGGACCGTCTGGCTCGTTATTTGACAAAGGATCAGATCGTCCCCGGGAAGAGCCGCGATGACCAAAGCGGGACGGCGCTTGGCCGCGGACAAATCAGTGAAAGGAAAAGGAACGACGACTACGTCGCCCTTTACAAATCCTTCCACGCTGCGTCTTCCTCGGATCGGAGCCAATCGCGGGCCAGCGACGGCTCACTGGCGATAGCGGTTTCGCGGGCGGGATGCCCATTCTTCCCCCGCAGAGTTCGCGCGTGTTCAAGGAGCTCGGCCACCAGCGCGTCGGGCAGGGCCATGAGTTCTTCGATGAGCTTTTCCCGGACGGTCATACCACAAGCCCCCCCAAACTGCACCTGTATTCTAGGCAACCGAAATCGTCTTATCCGCGTACACGTCCTGAATGGTGTTCAGCAGCTTGACGCCTTCGGCCATGGGTCGTTGGAAGGCCTTTCGGCCGGAGATCAGGCCCATGCCGCCGGCACGTTTGTTGATGACCGCGGTCTTGGCCGCGTCGGCGAAGTCGCTCGCCCCGGAGGATTCCCCGCCGGAGTTTATCAGCCCGCTGCGGCCCATGTAGCAGCCGACGACTTGATACCGCGTCAGGTCGA
>CAYQZH010000404.1:0-1848 GCA_964421865.1 uncultured Phycisphaera sp.
GCTTGGGGTATGCGCCGGGAGTGTAAGTTTTGTTCCACGTGGAACAACGTGTCGATGCCAACGCGTGGCACTGGCCCGTCGTCCTTTTTTCCCTTCGTCCTGTCGTCCGTCCCCTCGTCCCTTCGTGGCTCCGTGGCTTCGTGCCTTCGTGCCTCGTTCGGTGTCCGCTCCATGCCTGTCGCGGTTCGGATCATTTCCTTGCCGCCTCGGGATGCTACGGCGTCGCTTCGTCGAAGTCCTGATTGAACGGGTCGTCCCAGAAGTTGACCAGGTCGATGCGGGTGACGACGCCGGCGAGTTCGCCGCCACGGACGACGACCACGCCGCTGTGGCCTGAGGAGAGCAGGCGGTAGATTTCGTCCACGTCGACGTGCTCATCGACGGTAGGCATGGGTCTGGCCATGATTTCCCGCACCGGCACTTGCCGCGGATCGACACGGGAGTGCAATAGCCGGGCGAGGGTCAATTCACGAACGCCGCCGATGACCTTGCCGTCCTCGACGACGGGCATCTGCGAAATCCCGTGCCGCCGCAGGAGGACGATGGCCTGTTCCGCGCGATCATCCGGCCCCACCGCGATCAGGGGAACATTGCCGCGCCGCGACAGCAACTCGCCGACGGTGTGGGGCTTGCTCGCGGCCTTCATGAAGCCTTTCTCCACCATCCATTCGTCGGAGTACAGTTTGGAGAGGTAGTTGCGGCCCGTGTCGGGGCAGAGAACGACGATCATGTCCTTGGGCCCGCAGCGTTGGGCGTAGCGCAGTCCGGCGGCCATGGCCGTACCGCACGATCCGCCGACGAGCAAGCCTTCTTGTCGGGACATGGCCCGGGCGACGGAGAAGGACTCGACATCGCTCACGCGGATCCACTCATCGACGACCTGCGAGTTAAAAGTCTTGGGGACGTAATCCTCGCCGATGCCCTCGACGGCCCAGGGTTTGGGCGAATCGCCGGAGAGGATCGAGCCTTCGGGGTCGGCGGCGACCACGTGCACCTTCGGGTTCTTCTCCTTGAGGAACTTCCCGACACCGGAGACCGTGCCGCCCGTGCCGATACCCGCGACGAAGACCGTGATCTGGGCGTCGGTCTGCTCCCAAATCTCCGGACCTGTGTGACGGTAGTGGTAGTCGGGATTGTTGAGGTTGGTGAACTGGTTGGGCTGCCAGGCGTTGGGGATTTCGTTCATCAATCGAGCGGCGACGCCGCCGTAGCCGTCCGGGCTGTTGGTCTCGGCGTTGGTGGGGGTGATGACGACCTCGGCGCCGTAGGCCTTCAGGAGTCGAATCTTCTCCACGCTCATCTTGTCGGGCATGATGAAAATAGAGCGGTAGCCTTTCACCGCGGCGACCATCGCCAGCCCCACGCCGGTGTTCCCGGACGTGGCTTCGATGATCGTTCCGCCGGGTTTAAGCAGTCCCTCGCGTTCGGCGGCCTCGACCATGGCCAGGGCGATCCGGTCCTTGACGCTGCCGCCGGGGTTGACGAACTCGATCTTGGCATAGACAGCTGCGGAAAGACCGGCCGCGATCCGATGAACCCTTACCAGCGGGGTTCCACCGATCGCTTCCAGTACGCTGTCGCAACGTTTGAGCATGGGTATCCTTTCTGGGCTTACACGGAACGGGGCGAGCCGACGCTGCCAACCGCTTTTGGGGATTGTATCGTAGGCTTTCGTGGAATTGAACCGCCCCGGAGCGAGACTCTCGGACCTCGCGGCGGTTATGGGGCGCGCCGCGTGCTGGCAATCCGTCACAGCCGGAGCTTCGGGTGGCCTGAGCCGCGGCATTCATGCCCCGCGCGGGCGAGCCGCGTAAACGCGGCGGCTCGGGTAAGGGTGTGGGAGCCTGT
>CAYQZH010000405.1:0-1751 GCA_964421865.1 uncultured Phycisphaera sp.
CTTGTAACCGACGAACGCCTCGGGGCAGTCCGCGTCGGCGTAGATTTCCGCGTTGACGCTGGCGTGCGGTTGGTCGGGAAAACCGCCGAAATTGGCGTTACACGGGAATCCGGGGTAATCAAAACTATCCGCCGAGAACCCCTTCATCGCCGGCGCGCCCACAACCACTCCGGCGTTGCCGCGGTTGAAAGTGACGCCCAACCACATGTTGGTCTGGAGGGACACGTTGGGCCCGGCCACGAAGGAGATCAGTCGCGGAACGCTGTCGGCGTCGCTCTCCGCCGCGCCGTCCGCAGGGCACCCATCGTTTAGCTTCCCATCCCCGTCGTCGTCAATGTCATTCAGACACTGCGCTCGGCTCTCCGCCGGACCAACCGCAGGGCATCCATCGTTCACCTTCCCATCACCGTCTTCGTCCTCCGCATTCTGACACTGGTCGGTAAAGTAGGCTTGACCCTGCGTGCCGGGGATGATCAAACCCGGGCGACTTGCAACCGGTACGGAACCGGGGCAGTTGCGGTACAGGGCGAAGGTCACCGTGTAGGGCCCGCCGATCCCGGCCGGATCGACTTTGCCAACGACCGGAAACTCGTACCGCCGCAGCTTGCAACCGTTGGGGACTGTCGTGGCGATATCGTCCGAAAGCAAGTTACCGGCGCCCAGCGGCGCCGCGAACGTGCCCAATGTGTTGCTGTAGATCAGCCGCTCGCCGCCGCTCCCGGCGACATTGGCGTCTTTCGTCGCACCGACAACGTGCCTCTCAAAAACCGTGCCTTCGGAAATCGGGTACAAGACAGGCTCGGGCGGCTGAGGCTCGGCAAACGCCCGTCCGAGTCCGAAAGCGAGATCGCAGACCATGGCGGCTAGAACCGGTAGCGTGATGCCGATCCTGGGAGGTGCAGAGTGCATGCTATGATCCTTTCAAGGGCTGACCTCAACCGGTGGTGGGGTGCTCCCCAGAAGTTGATCCAGCGATCCCACGAACGAGACCCCTTCTATTGATCGTACGGCCGCTCAAATCCCCGGTCAACCGTAAGGATGCGAGATTTCGGTTTCTGTTGCTCCTCACACTCGCGGGGTTGTTTCACCCGCACGCCCGCGCCGAGTACACTGGGCCGCCCCCCCGGGTCGTGCGGACTCGTTAGCCGTGCCCCCGGGCGCGGTGCGGCGTCCCTTGCGGCGAGACCGGCGCTTGAACAAGTCCCAACGGGATCGGAAGCGATCAGGCGGAACCTCCCGTGCTCGTTCCGCGGTAGCGGAGCGCGCATCCACAGCGACGAACCCGCGCGGTGCGGCGCGATGGTTGCCGCTCGTTTTGATTGCCGCTGGCGGGGCAGTTTACGCCAACAGTCTGTGGGGCGTTTTCCTTTTCGACGATGCTTACGCCATTGTTAACAATGTCCGCATCCGCGGACTGCTCCCCATCGAACGTTGGCTGGCGACGGAGAGGCCCGTGGTCGAACTGTCGCTGGCCCTCAACTACGCGATGGGCAAACTCGACGTAACGGGCTACCACGTCTTCAACGTCCTCGTCCATGTGCTCGCCGGTCTGACGCTTTTTGGACTGGTGCGAAGGACGATCGCGCTTAATCCGAGCCGTGGGCGCGAGCCCACGGACACGGCACATGTCACCGGGCTTGCGCCCGGTGCTCTGTTCGCGCTCGCTGTCGCGTTGCTCTGGCTCGCTCATCCTCTGCAGACCGAGAGCGTGACCTATGTGATCCAGCGGGCCGAGTCGCTGATGGGACTGT
>CAYQZH010000406.1:0-1691 GCA_964421865.1 uncultured Phycisphaera sp.
ATCGACGGATACCGCATGGAGTTGGTGCCGGAGCGTTCGATGGTTTTGATCTTCAACGACGACCGGCCCGGCGTGATCGGGCTGGTGGGTCAGGCCTTCGGCAGCGCCGGGATCAACATTGCCGACATGGCCCTGTCCCGTCGAGGAAAGACGGCGCTCATGGTGCTCAAGCTGGACGAGGCCATGCCGGATTCGCTGCGAAACGGGCTCAGTGCGCTTAACCCGCCCATCTTGTCGGTGCGTACCGTGACGCTGCCGCCCGTCGCCGAGGGACCGTCGGCGGCATGAACCAACCCGTCGCCATCGGGATCGACCTGGGCGGAACCAACCTGAGAATCGCACTCGTTGATCGCGACGGGCTGATCGTTGCCAGAGACGATCAACGTACTCTGGCGGATCGAGGTCCAGACGCCGTCATCGAGGGCATCGTCGCTTCGGTGGATGCACTGATCGGCGGTGCACACGTCGATCGAGGAAGCATCGCGGGAGTGGGACTGTGCACGCCGGGCCCGCTCGACTTTCGAGAAGGACGGATCATCCATGCGGCGAATCTACCGGGCTGGACGGACGTCCCTATTCGCAATGCGCTAACGGAAAAACTCCACCTCCCGGTGGCGTTGGAAAACGACGGCAACACCGCAGCGCTCGGGGAGTACCGGGCCGGGGCCGGTCGCGGAAACGATCCGCTGGTCATGTTGACCCTCGGGACAGGCGTTGGGGCGGGAGTGATCCTGAATGGTCGCATCCTGCACGGCCACTTCGACAACGCCGCCGAACTCGGACACCTGATCGTGGTTGTTGACGGGTTACCCTGTCCCTGCGGGCAACGCGGATGTCTGGAGCGCTACGCCTCTGCCGACGCCGTCGTCCGCCGCGTCCTCGACGCCGATCAGAACCGCGACCGGCATGGAGCGGTCAATCTGAGCCGCGACCGTGAGGGAGCAGTCTATCCGAGCCGCGAGCGGGAGCGACCGGACCTCCCCCTCTTCGCCGAAGACGTCGCCCGTGGCGCCGTCGCCGGCGACCCTTTGTGCCGACGAGTTTGGGATGAGGCCTGCCTGTACCTCGCCGTCGCCTGCGTCAACATCCAACACGCCTTCAACCCGCAGCGCATCATCCTCGGCGGCGGACTCGCAAACGCAGGCGATTTCCTTCTCGACGCCGTCCGCGTCCGATTTGGCGAACGAACGTGGACGCTCCACGACGACGCACCGGAGATCGTCCTCGCCCAACTCGGGCCCGACGCCGGCGTCATCGGTGCAGCCGCGCTCGTCCTTGATCTTCCATAAGCGATTCGACGCGGCGAACACGCGTTAGGTTACTGGCTGCATGGATTCGGGACCTGCGTTATGCCGAAGTACGCCCATAGTAGTTCAACTCCCTCATCGGTTCTTGACCGTTCCGTAAACATCGGTGCTCATGTATTTCAGACCGGAATCTACCATCAGCGTAACTACTTGAGCATCTGGTCCCAATTGCTTTGCCACTCGAATCGCTGCAACGACATTTGCTCCTGAAGACGTCCCTGCGAATAGAGCCTCCTCCCTTGCCAAACGTCTGGCCATATCCTTCGCGTCGGCCGTTGTGACCGGGACAATCTCATCTACGAGCCTTGGTTCCCATAGGGGAGGAGTATAACCAATACCCACTCCTTCAATTTTGTGAGGCCCGGCTTGACCACCCAGTAATAC
>CAYQZH010000407.1:0-1618 GCA_964421865.1 uncultured Phycisphaera sp.
ATGCGGGTCGCCGTAATCCGTAGGCGGCGCTGGGCTTGCCCACGGCTACTGTCGACGACCCCTGCGGGGTGGAATGAACGATGCGGGTCGCCGTAATCCGTAGGCGGCGCTGGGCTTGCCCACGGCTACTGTCGATCAGCCTTTCAGGCTGAACATGTCGGGCGCGGCGCGGCTGCCCCCGGGTCTGATGCTCCGCCCACGAGGGGCGGCGCTACGTTCGGGCACTGCTGACACAGCAGTGGCACCGACGTACGTTCGTTCAGGATCGTTTCAACAACCACACGATGTGGCCGAGCTGCGGGAGGATGAACCGCTCCATCGCCAGACGGACGGCGGCCGTCGAACCGGGTAGCGAGAAAACGACCGTGCCACGGCAGACGCCCGCGACGGCGCGGGAGAGCATTGCGGCGGCGCCGATCTCCTGGAAGCTGAGCATCCGGAACAACTCGCCGAATCCGTCGATCCGCTTCTCCAGCAGCGACGCGACGGCCTCATAGGTCGTATCACGAGGGGCCAGCCCCGTTCCGCCCGTGAGAATGACGGCGTGACACGCCCCGCCCGTGCACAACGCCGCGACCCGCTCCCGCACGCGTGAAGGCTCGTCGGGAACGATCTCGTAACCGACGACGCGGTGTCCGCTCGTCATCAGAAGCTCACGGATCAACGTCCCGCTCGCATCCGTGTCGGGCGTGCGCGTGTCGCTGACCGTGATGATCGCACAGTCAACGCAGGTCGTTTTTTGCGCTTGATGATCGTTCGGCGGCATCGGCGGTATTGTCGATTGTCGATTGTCGATTGTCGAATTCAGGTTGCGACTACGATTCCCAGATTCCCGAGTCGCCGCATTCATGCGGCGCGCCGTCAGTCTCCGTGGCGCCGCGGGCGCGCGACATGAATGTCGCGGCTCCGATCCAACCGCGAGTACGGATGTGGACAGAATACCGGGTCGCCAAGAGGGCGCGAGAGAGTCGCAATCGCAACACGATGCCTATACGATGGGTGCAATGAAGAAGTCCGGGCCGTTTGCGTGGCTAACCTACGTCGCCGTCCGGGCGGTCTTCGCCGTCATGCAGGTGTTCCCCATCGACTGGAACCTGCAAACCGCCCGCATCCTGGCCCGGATTTGGGCCGTCGTGCTCCCCCGCCATCGGCAACGGGCGCTCGCCCATCTTTCCGCCGTTTTCGGCGATGCCTATCCGATGAGCCGGATTTCCCGCTTGGCCGACCGCTCCCTGGAGAGCGTGACGATGTTCGCAGTGGAGGCCATCTGTCTGCCGCGGCTGATCAATGCCTTCAGTTGGAGCCGCTACCTCCGGCCGGTGAACCTGGACGATGCGCTCCGATTGTTCCTGCGCGGGAAAGGCGTGATCTTGGTGACCGGGCATTACGGCTCCTTTGAGGTGCTCGGGCATCTGCTGGCGGCGTTGGGGTTCGACATCGCGGCAGTCATGCGGCCTCTGGATAACGTCTACCTGAACCGCTTTATCGTCGCCAGCCGCCGGACGCACGGGCTGACCTTGCTCGATAAGAAAGGGGCGATGGAGAGCGCCGAGAAGATGCTTGGCGACGGGGCGTTGCTGAGTTTCATCGGCGATCAGGATGCGGGCCGGAAAGGGGT
>CAYQZH010000408.1:0-1564 GCA_964421865.1 uncultured Phycisphaera sp.
ACAAGCCGGTGGTGTGGGTCAACATCGACTCGACCGGCGACGCCAAGGCTGAGGATTGCAAGAAGTTCGCGACGGACAACAAGCTCGCCACGTATCTGATGGATCCGACCGGTGCGACGGGCAAGGCCTACGGCGCCAAGACGACGCCGCATTGCTTCGTGATCGACAAGGACGGCAAGCTCGCTTACATGGGCGCGATCGACGACGACAAGGAGGGCACCAAGGGCGACAAGGCCAAGAACTACGTCCAGGAGGCCGTTGAGGCCGTGCTGAAGGGCTCGACGGTCGCGACGGCGACGACCGACCCGTACGGCTGCACGGTGAAGTTCAAGGGTTAATCCCCGCAGCACGGCGCGGTCTGACCTACGGAATACCGCGTCGGTTCGGCGAATCACAGCACTGGCGGGCGATGGCCTAGGTCATCGCCCGCCAGTTCGTTAGCAGCAAGCCCAGGGCGTGCATTCAGAGGTGTCGGTCATCGGCACGAGTGCGCGAGCAGTCCCGTGTTCAGTGGGTGCGACGACGCCGCGCGGCCACGAGTCGGCTGTCATCCACAGGCCGACCGCCGGCGGCAGCCATGACGCGCTCCGGCCCGGTCGCGCCGATCTTGCGATGAAACGCTCCCGCGAGCCACAACATCAGCAGCAAGGCCACCGCCAGAAACGCCGCCCCGACAAGCATCGGGCGAATGATACGGAAATGCGTCTTCATGAGTGGTAAACCCTCAACATCAACCGTCACGGCGTCAGCGGCCAAGGCCACATGCGCGGGGCGACGTCGATGCTCTCCTTTGTAAACGATCTCCGATTCGCGTAAAAGCCAGGCTCCGGCGTCGGACATTCGTCGGGCGTCGAGGCCTCGAACCAGCCGGGCGCGCAATTGCAGAAAACGCACACGCTCCACATGACCGGGACCGCAACCAGCACGCCCAGGAGTGCTGTCAACGCCCCACCCGATTCCGGGCCGTAAGAAGCGTTTGCCGCCCCCGAGGATCTTCACACACCCCGGTCAGCGCTGAGCCAAACCCGCGGCAGGCGAATCACACCACGTCGCTGTACCCCTACGGTCTCCACGTGCGCCATGAGCGGCTCATCGGCATGCAACAGCGCGTGCACATGCGTGCTGGTCCCGTGATGCGTGATGGGGCCCGGAGGCTCATCCGAACAGAACCCGAGCAGGACGCCGCTGGCGCGAGGAACCTCGTTCCGAAAAGAACGATCGTCCGGATCCGGCGTCGCCATCCTCAAGCAGCGCCCATTAACGACGTGCACACGAACCGCCACGAAATCTCCTTTGATGACAAAGGGAAACGTGCTCTGATCAAGACCGGCCTGGGCGATTTCCTTCGCCGCTTCCGCGGGGTGCACAAGAAGTACCTCGATCCGTATGCGGCCGTTTTTGAATGGCCCCCAATGCCCAGGCCGCGACGGTTGATTTCCTGCGCGGTCTACTCGGGGTTCTCACCCCATACGCCCCATGAGCCCCTGGGCTACTCCCCAAAAGCTGATCCAGTCGGTAGGAGAGTCTAACCGCCCCCGGGACGGGGCAGGGAGGATTCTCGATG